>NZ_JBQGAB010000022.1:0-74541 GCF_056542605.1 Ruegeria sp. AB8 | reverse complement strand
CATTGGTCAGGATCATGCCGCCACGCGGACCGCGCAGGGTCTTGTGCGTGGTGGTGGTTGCCACATGCGCATGCGGGAAGGGGCTGGGGTGCTCGCCCGCCGCCACCAGACCGGCGAAATGCGCCATGTCCACGTGCAGGTAGGCGCCGACCATATCGGCGATCTCGCGCATGCGGGCAAAGTCGATCTGGCGCGGGATGGCCGAGCCACCGGCGATGATCAGCTTGGGCTGGTGCTCTTTCGCCAGCGCCTCGACCTGATCGTAGTCCAGCATGTTGTCTTCCTTGCGGACGCCGTACTGCACCGCGTGGAACCACTTGCCCGACTGGTTCGGGCGCGCGCCATGGGTCAGGTGACCACCGGCATCCAGGCTCATCCCCAGAATGGTGTCACCGGGTTTGATCAGCGCCTGGAACACGCCCTGGTTGGCCTGAGAACCCGAGTTCGGCTGCACGTTGGCGAAACCGCAGCCAAACAGTTGCTTGGCGCGGTCGATGGCCAGGTTCTCGGCAATGTCCACGAACTGGCAGCCGCCATAGTAGCGCCGCCCGGGATAGCCTTCGGCGTATTTGTTGGTCATCACCGAGCCCTGCGCCTCCATCACTGCGGCGCTGACGATGTTTTCGGACGCAATCAGCTCGATCTCATCGCGCTGGCGCCCCAACTCGGACCGGATCGAGCCGAAAAGCTCAGGATCACGATCCGAAAGAGACTGGGTGAAAAAACCGGTGTCACGAAGATTGGCGTTCATGGGGGCTCCACATGGCTGGGAATAATCTTGCGGATTTCCTATCGGAAACGACATACATGCAAAAGTCGTAAAGCGACGAATTGGCCCGTTATGGCGTCAAGTCTGGCCTATCGGGGAAAGGTATGTTTGTTTCGGAACCAAATGTGCAGCACCGGAAACCCGTTTACATGATTCAGAGAATCGCCTTTCTTGCCAGCGACGCCAAGGTGGCCCAGATTGCGCGGGATGCGCTGGTCGCCCGATACGGCAATGCCGCGCCTCGGGACGCAGATGTTGTGGTCGCGCTTGGGGGCGACGGGTTCATGTTGCACACCCTGCACAACATGCAACATCTGGATACGCCGGTTTATGGCATGAACCGGGGAACCATCGGCTTTCTGATGAACGAGTTCAGTGAAGAGGACCTGATGGAGCGGCTGGCCGCCGCCGAGGAGGAGGTCATCAACCCGCTGGCCATGCGCGCCATGGATCAGTCCGGCAAGATGCACGAAGCGCTGGCAATCAACGAAGTGTCGTTGCTGCGCGCCGGACCGCAGGCCGCTCGGCTGAAAATCAGCGTGGATGGCAGGGTTCGCATGGCTGAACTCATGTGCGACGGGGCTTTGTTGTCCACGCCTGCCGGATCCACTGCCTACAACTACTCGGCCCACGGCCCGATTCTGCCGATCGGGTCGGATGTTCTGGCGCTGACCGCGATTGCCGCCTTTCGCCCGCGCCGCTGGCGCGGCGCTCTGTTGCCCAAGATCGCGCATGTCAGGTTTGATGTGATCGAAGCGGATAAACGACCGGTCATGGCGGATGCGGATTCGAACTCATTCCCAGACATAGATTGGGTTGAAATCCGGTCCGAGCCGTCAATCACACACCGAATTCTGTTCGATCCCGGCCATGGTCTTGAGGAGCGTCTGATTTCTGAGCAGTTTACCTAAGCTGTCCAGTTTGAACATTTTTTCGGTTTGTGTGAACCAGTTCACAGGAAAGTGCTTTATCATTCGTTAATCTGAACTTGCCCGGAGAACACGCTAAGGCGGGAGTGAGTGGCCGCCAACAGCGTATTCGAAATGATTGCGCAGTTTTCGCGCTGGCGAGGGTGGGTGGTGCTACGCTCGTCATCAGAAATTCGGGCATATTTTAGTATGCGGACCCCGGGCACAAAAACCCGGGGTCTATTTTTGTCAGCTGCGTTGTCAGGGTTTAGGCCGAGGCTCAGCGTGCCCCTGATTCCATTCTGCCCCACAGCGGAAAACACATCTGTCCGACGCGGGCTTCGATCGCGGCCGCGGCATCAACCGCCAGGTCTTCACGCCACCGCCGCGCAGCGATCTGCACATTGATCGGCTGAGGGCCTTTAGGCAGGCTGGCAAGCCGGGCGGGAACGCATGCGGCCGGCAGACCCAGAAAGTTCATCGCGTACGAGTAGACGGCGCAGCCGAGAACCTCGTGAACACCTTCGGCCCCCTCTGTGTCACGATCGGGTCCAAAGAAGGGTTGCGGCAGAAATGGGGACAGAACCAGCGCGTAGTCCTCCATGAACAGTGACCATTGCCTTGCATAGTGGCTGCGTTCCGCCAGCATGCGGATCAACTCGGTTCCCACGATCGGCGGAAATTCCTGGAAATACACTTCAAAGACATCCCGGATGGTCTGCGACCCGACCGCTTCGATGTCGCTTTTCATCAGGGTCAGAACCTCGCCCATCAGTGCGCGATACCCATTGCGTCCGCAGTCGAACACATCCGGCGTTTCGACTTCGTCTACCTGATAGCCCGCGTCCGTCAGCGCATCGCGTGCGGTTTCCAGCGCCTTTTCAACTTCGGGGTGCAGGGCGTAGCCGTATGTGTTCTTCGTAAATGCAACCCTGATCGGGGTATCCGGGTTCTTGGTCCGCCAGGGCAGGGGAACGTGGAACGGATCCCGCGGGTCTGGGGTAATCAGACAAGGCATGGACAGGTGCAGGTCGGCAGCAGAACGTGCGATCAGCCCCTGCACCGACATGGACTGTGCCAGTAACCCGCGTTCCGCCTGTTGACTGGGGTTCCAGGCTGGTACCCGGCCCAGACCGGGTTTGACCGTCACGGCGCCGTTGGCTGCTGCCGGAAATCTCAGGCTGCCACCGATGTCGTTGCCATGGCCCAGTGCGCCGATGCCGGCCATCACTGCAGCGCCTGCACCGCCAGACGACCCGCCGGGCGAGATGTGCCTGCCCCAGGGGTTGTGCGTGCGACCATAAAGCGGATTGTCGGTGTCCGCGCGGAACGAGAATTCAGGTGTATTCGTCCGGCCGATCACGACCGCGCCTGCCTTCAACAGATTGGCTACCACCGGAGCATCGTCGGGTGCGATAACATCCTTCAGGGCAGAAACGCCGTTTGTTGTCGCGTGGTCCTTCTGGTCCACATTGACCTTGATGGTGACGGGAACACCGTGCAGCGGGCCTGCAGGCGCGCCTTTGGCGCGCGCCTTGTCCAGTTCTCGTGCGCGTTCAAGGGCTTGCACACTCAGGTCGTCTACGACCGCATTCAGGTCCGGGTTGGTCTCGTGCATCCGGTCCAGCGCGCCTTGCACGGCGGCCTCGGCGCTCAGTGCGCCGCTGCGGGTTTGGCTGGACAATTCGGTGGCGGTTAGTCGCCAGAGTTCTTGATCTGTCATGGGCCCTCTCTGTCTCAGAGTGACAGTAGGGGGCCGGTAACAGGTTGCAAGCGAAAGGCGAAAAGCGGGCGACGGTTTGTCGCCCGTTTCTGGGTTACTGAGCGTAACCGATGGTTTTTAGGGCTCCGGCGATCTCATCCAGAATGGCCGGATCGTCGATGGTTGCGGGCATCTTGTACTCCTTGCCATCTGCAATCGAGACCATGGTACCCCTAAGGATCTTGCCCGACCGCGTCTTGGGCAAGCGGTCGACCACGACAGCAAGCTTGAACGCCGCAACAGGCCCGATCTTTTCGCGCACCATTTTGACAACATCCTGCACGACCTCGGTGTGATCTTTGTCGCAGCCAGCGTTCAGGCACAAAAAGCCAACTGGCATCTGCCCCTTCAGCTGGTCCGAGACGCCGATGACCGCGCATTCGGCGACGTCGGGATGGGCGGCCAGGACCTCTTCCATCCCGCCTGTGGACAGGCGGTGGCCGGCCACGTTGATCACGTCGTCGGTGCGCGCCATGATATAGAGATAGCCGTCCTCGTCGATCATCCCCGCGTCACCGGTTTCGTAATAACCGGGGAACTGATCCAAATAGGATTTGCGGAACCGGTCCTCGGCGTTCCAAAGGGTTGGCAGAGTGCCGGGCGGCAGGGGGAGTTTGACCGCGATGGCCCCAAGCTCGCCCGCCTGAACCGGGTGGCCTGCCTCATCCAGAATCTGCACGTCATATCCTGGCATCGGCTTGGCGGGTGATCCCAGCTTGACGGGCAGTTCCTCGATCCCCAACGGGTTGCCGGCAATGGTCCAGCCCGTTTCGGTCTGCCACCAATGATCGATCACTGGAACTTTCAGTGCGTTCTGCGCCCATGTGATCGTGTCCGGGTCTGCGCGTTCACCTGCCAGAAAAAGTGCCCTCAGGCAGGACAGGTCGTAATTCTTAAGCATGTCGCCCGAAGGGTCTTCGCGCTTAACAGCGCGGATGGCCGTTGGGGCGGTGAAGAAGCTGCGCACGTTGTGTTCAGAAATCACCCGCCAGAAAGTGCCCGCATCCGGGGTGCCGACCGGTTTACCTTCGAACACGATCGTCGTGTTGCCGTGGATCAGCGGCGCGTAACAGATATAAGAATGACCGACGACCCAGCCCACGTCCGAGGCGGCCCAGAACACATCGCCCGGATCAACGTTGTAGATGTTCTTCATCGACCAGTTCAGCGCTACAAGGTGCCCTGCGGTAGGGCGCACAACACCTTTGGGCGCGCCGGTCGTTCCCGACGTATAAAGGATATAGGCTGGATCGTTGCCATCAACCGGCACACATTCCGCCGGTTCAACGCCGTATTGGAAACCATGCCAGTTGAAATCGCGCCCTTCGATCAGCTGCGCCACTTCCTGTTCGCGCTGGAAGATGACGCAGAATTCGGGCTTGTGACTCGCCATCTCGATGGCGCCGTCCAGTAGCGGCTTGTAGTGCACCACCCGACCAGGTTCCAGCCCGCAAGACGCCGCAATGATCGCTTTTGGTTTCGCGTCGTCGATCCGAACGGCCAGTTCATTGCTGGCAAAACCGCCAAACACGACAGAGTGAACAGCCCCCAACCGCGCGCAGGCCAGCATCGCCTCAAGTGCTTCGGGGATCATGGGCATGTAAATAATGACCCGGTCGCCTTTCTCGATCCCCTTGGCCCGCAGCGCCCCGGCCAGCGTTGCAACGCGGTTGCGCAGTTCGACATATGAGATTTCGCGTTTCGTATGGGTGATCGGGCTGTCGTAGATTATGGCCGTCTGCTCACCCCGACCGTTTTCAACATGCCGGTCCACCGCATTCCAGCAGGTGTTGACCTTGGCGTCACAGAACCATTCATAGAGCGGGGCATTGTCGTCAAACAGCGCTTTGCTTGGCGGCTGTACCCAGTCGATCCCCTTGGCGGCGTCCATCCAGAACGCCTCCGGATCGGATTTCCAACTCTCATAGATGTCCTGATAAGCCACGGCATCGTCCTCCTCAAAATCCCTTGCAAGTGTGTTAGGCATCCGCCGCCTGTCGGACAAGCGGCTGAAATGACGGCGCGTCAGTTTACCGCGAATTATTTGCAGATACCGGGAAAATGGGCTGCAAAGTTTTGCAAATCGCCTTCCCGATCAAGGTGAATTGGCAACAAAGCCTTTGTTTTGCAAAACTGCAAACTATTAGTTGCAAATGGCCGCGGAATCACGGAGCGTTCAGTTTCCGGTCTTGGCGTATCGGGGCAAGCTGTCCTGAATATCCAGCCACGGCAGGTGATCTGTATGGAACACGTGAAACCGGGGCGAAACTGTTTCCGGGTTTTCCAGCGTCGCGATGTAAAGGTGGATGTTCACCGTGTCCCCCGCATTGCGATACGCCATCTGAGTTCCACAGGCCGCGCAGAACAGCCGCTCGACATCCGGGGATGACCGATAGACCGCAGGTGCATTGCCAGACCAGGTCACCGATTCATGCGGCAATCCGAAAAATGCGGTAACAGGGGCGGCGCAGTTGCGGCGGCAATCCGTGCAGTGGCAATAGCAACTCCACGCTATGTTGCCGTCACTTTCCCAACGGACGGCCTTGCAGTGACAATGCCCCTTCATGGTGCCCCCTCCCGAAAACGGCGGCCTATGTCAGAGCCACCCCATTAACCGTAATGCGCAACCGGAGTTCCGGCAATGGCCGCCATGTTCAACAAGCCGCGCGCCGTGATCGAGGGCGTCACGATATGCGCCTTGTTGCCCATGCCCATCAGAATGGGGCCGACCTCGATTCCGTCCGCTTTCATCTTCAGAATGTTTCGCACCCCGCTGGCGGCATCCGCGTGGGCAAAGATCAACACATTCGCTGCGCCCTGAAGGCGCGAATTCGGGAAAATACGCGAGCGTAGCTCGGGGTCCAGCGCAACATCCAGGTTCATTTCACCTTCATAGGTGAAGTCCCGAGGTTTGGAGTCCAGAATATCCAGCGCGGCGCGCAGGCGCTTGCCCGAACCTTCCGCCTGATTGCCGAATTGCGATTGCGAGCAGAACGCGATTTTCGGCTCAAGCCCGAACCGCCGCACGTGGCGGGCCGCCCCGATTGTCGTTTCGGCAAGTTCTTCAGGTGTGGGCAGTTGCCGGACATGTGTGTCGGCAATGAAAAGGGGACCGTCCTCCAATATCATCAGGGACAGCGCACCCTGCGCGCGAAGATCTCCGTCGTCCAGAACCTGTTCGACATAGTTCAGATGCCAGCGGTATTCGCCAAATGTGCCACAGATCATGCTGTCGGCTTCTTCACGCTGGACCATGATCGCGGCAATCGCGGTCGTGTTGGTGCGCATGATCGCCTTGGCCAGATCCGGTGTAACGCCCCGGCGCTGCATGACCTGATGGTAAGAATTCCAGTAATCGTAGTAACGCGGGTCGTTTTCCGGGTTCACGATCTGAAAATCCTGCCCCGGCCGGACAGTCAGGCCCAGCTTTTCGCAGCGTGCATCGATCACCTCGGGTCGGCCAATCAAGATCGGCGTTTCCGTAGTTTCTTCCAGGATCGCCTGTGCCGCGCGCAGAACCCGTTCGTCTTCGCCTTCGGCAAAGACAATTCTGCGCGACGCTGCGGCTGCGGCCTCGAAAACCGGACGCATCAGCAGGGCCGATTTGAAAACGGTCTGGTTCAGGCTTTCCTTATAAGCCTCGATATCCGAGATCGGCCGTTTGGCCACGCCACTGGCCATTGCCGCCTTGGCAACCGATGACGATACAACGCCCACCAGACGCGGATCGAACGGCTTCGGAATCAGATAATCCGGCCCGAACGTCAGTTGTTCTCCCTGATAGGCGGCTGCGGCTTCGGCGCTGGTGGTGGCGCGGGCCAGTTCGGCGATGCCATCGACGCAGGCAATCTGCATGTCATCGTTGATCTCGGTCGCGCCGACGTCCAGGGCACCGCGAAAAATGAAGGGAAAGCACAGCACGTTGTTGACCTGATTGGGAAAATCGCTGCGGCCCGTTGCGATGATCGCGTCCGGAGCAACCTCTCGGGCGGCATCCGGCAGTATCTCAGGGGTCGGATTGGCCAGGGCAAAGATGATCGGGCGCTTGGCCATCTTCGCGACCATCTCGGGCTTCAGGACATTCGGGCCGCTGAGCCCCAGAAACAGATCTGCATCGCCAATTACATCATCCAGTGTGCGCAGGTCCGATTTCTGCGCGAATTGGTCTTTGTGGGGGTTCATATCCTCGGCCCGGCCTTCGTAGACCAGCCCGTGAATATCGCACAGCCAGATGTTCTCGCGCTTGACCCCCAGTTTGACCAGCATCATCAGACAGGCAATGCCCGCTGCACCGCCGCCAGTTGACACCACCTTGATGTCTCCGAACTTCTTACCGGCAACGTGTAGGGCGTTCTTGGCCGCGGCGCCAACGACGATGGCCGTTCCGTGTTGGTCATCGTGAAATACCGGGATGTTCATCCGCTCACGGCACAGTTTTTCGACGACAAAACAATCCGGTGCCTTGATGTCCTCCAGATTGATGGCGCCGAAGGTCGGTTCCAGTGCGCAGACGATATCCGCCAGCTTTTCCGGGTCGGGCTGGTCCACTTCGATATCGAAACAGTCGATACCAGCGAATTTCTTGAACAGAACCGCCTTGCCTTCCATCACCGGTTTCGAGGCCAGTGCGCCAATATTGCCAAGACCCAGAACCGCGGTGCCGTTTGACACGACACCCACCAGATTCCCGCGCGATGTGTAAAGCTCGGCATTGGCGGCATCCGATTTGATCTCAAGGCTGGCCTCGGCCACACCGGGCGAATAGGCACGCGCCAGATCGCGGCCATTGGCCAGCGGTTTGGTCGCTTTTATTTCAAGTTTTCCGGGCTTCGGGTGGGCGTGATAGTCAAGCGCGGCCTGCCGCAGGCTGGGTGTGTCGGACATCGGTGAACAAGCTCCTTCCCGGAATTTGGTTTAGTGTTAAACTATATTTTCTGACTTGGCTATGCGGTCTAATGCGTGGGCCGGAATTGGCCGATAGTGACAGGCTGGTTGAAATTGTTAGTGGTTCTTTTACACGGAGTGGACTTTCACTGCAGCGAAGCGCAAAATCAGGCATGAGCATAAAAGACAACACGCGGCCGGAGAAGGCCGTTTCAGGCAACCAGTCCACTTTTGGTATGGAAAAGTCCGGGTTCCGCGTGGCAATTGCGCTGATGGCCCTGATCCTGTGCGCCGTTGTGATTTGGCCCCTGCAGGCCGAGCAGCTCAACCAGGAAGGGGGGCCGTTCGAAACGATTTCGGCTGCCGCGCTGCTTGCTGCCGGGCTGGCGGCACTGGTGCGGTTTCCCGGATTGAAACGTCTTTACATCGGTGTGACCTGCCTGCTTTTGGCCGAGCGCGAGCTGGAAGCAGACATTTATTCCGAAGGAACCGTGCCGTTTTTGATACTGAGCGGCCTGGATGACATTCTGGACATGACGCTGATCCGGGTCGTGCTTGCGGTCATCATACTGGGCGGTGCCATTTGGCACGGGGTGCCCAACGCACGGCTTGCGCTGAAACAGCGCGCGCCGTTTTTGCTGATCTTCGTTCTTGCCGGGCTGTCGGCTGTGGTGGCCCAGCTTCTGGAAGAGGTCTCGGGACTTTTTGACGAGACGCTGTCCCCGATTATGGCGATCCGTCTGTTTGCGCTGGAAGAAACGCTCGAGATGTTCTTTTCGATTGGCATTTTGGCCTCTGTTCTGATCGGATGGCCCAAATCGAATATTGAAGAGAAGCCTGATGACCAGCAGCAAAAGTCCGACACTCGCTGAATTCCGTCTGCCCACGAACGAACTGCGCGACGACATCCCGTTTTATACCAGAACGCTGGGGATGCGGATGGATATGATCTATCCCGCCGATGACCCCCGTGTTGCGGTGTTTTCGGGCCATGGCTTGCGATTGCGCATCGAAAAGGACGCGCCCGAGGCGCCCGGGACCTTGCGAATTCTGACCGAGGATCCGGATCGGTTTGCTGGTGGCGAGCGTGTGCTGGTCGCCCCCAATGGAACTCGCATAGAAATTGACGACCGCAACCCGCCGCTGGTGATGCCGGAAACGGTGCATTCCTTTGTCGTGCGTAGGCTGAAGGATCAGGCGCCGTGGATCATTGGACGGGCGGGTATGCACTATCGCGATCTGGTGCCTGATCGGCTGGGCGGGTCGATCATCGCCAGCCACATCCGTATCCCCGATGGCGGCCCGGTGCCCGACATGGTGCACTTTCACAAGGTCGGGTTTCAGCTGATCTTCTGTATCCACGGCTGGGTCGATGTTGTGTACGAGGATCAGGGCGAAAAGATGCGCCTGACGGCGGGCGATTGCTTTATCCAGCCTCCGGAAATCCGTCACCGCGTGCTCGAGGCCTCGGACAATGTGCAGGTGATTGAGATCGGTGTACCCGCGGAACATGTCACGGAAATCGATCATGACATGGATCTGCCCACCCCTCATTTCCGGCCCACGCGGGAATGGCAGGGGCAGCGGTTTGTGTACAATCAGGCCAAAGATGCCGAGTGGGGGGAGTTCCGCTTGCCGGGATATATCTGCCGGGACACCACGATTGCGGAAAACACTAAGGGCGTTGCCGGGGTTCAGGTGGTAAAACGGGGGCAGGGCGATCCGGTCTGGGCCAGTCATGATACCGATATCCATTTCACCTTCGTGATGAACGGTCAGGTGACGCTGGAAGGGGAAGGACGTGATCCCTATCGGCTGGAACAGGGCGACGCCTTTGTGATCCCGCCGGGGATGCGCACGCGCCTTGCGGACCCGTCCGATGATGTCGAGCTGCTGGAGGTCACATTGCCCGGGACCTTCAATACAACGCTGGGTTAGGTCAAGATCGGATCAGGAAACATGCGCCGGGGGCTTCAAATCCCCCGGCTCTTTCCATTAGGGTATGGCATTCTGACCAGATGATCAAAAATTGGGAATCACCATGCCTTTGAAAGACGCCGCCCTGTCCGTCCGGGAAAACGCTTACGCGCCGTATTCGAAGTTCAAAGTGGGCGCGGCGATCCGGTCGAAGTCCGGAGTGATCTTTTCCGGCTGCAACGTGGAAAATGTCGCCTACCCGGAAGGCACTTGTGCCGAAGCGGGTGCGATTGCCGCGATGGTGGCCGCGGGTGAGCAGGAACTGACCGAGGTTTATGTTGTCGCCTCGAGCCCGCAACCGGTACCGCCTTGTGGCGGATGCCGTCAGAAGCTGGCGGAATTCGGCAAGCCGAACGTCAAAGTGACGCTTGCGACAGCAACCGGAACTGAGCTTGAGACAACCATCGGACAGCTTCTGCCCGGCGCGTTCGACGCCTCTCATATGGAGGATGTCTGAACCTATGGACGCCCGTTCGATCATCGCGAAACTGCGCCGGGGTGACGTTCCGACCAGTGCAGAGCTGAACTGGTTCGCCCAGGGTTTGGCCGATGGTGCCGTCAGTGACGCGCAGGCCGGGGCGTTTGCCATGGCAGTTTGCATGGGCAGTCTGGGCGCACAGGGCCGCGCCGATCTGACCGTCGCGATGCGCGACAGTGGAGAGGTGCTGAGCTGGGATCTGGACGGTCCGGTGATCGACAAGCACTCGACCGGTGGGGTCGGGGATTGTGTCAGCCTTGTGCTGGCGCCGGCGCTGGCCGAATGCGGGGCCTATGTTCCGATGATCTCGGGGCGGGGTCTTGGCCATACCGGCGGGACACTGGACAAGCTTGAGGCCATTCCAGGGGTCAGCACCCAAATCAGTCAGGACCGGCTCGAGCAGATATTGCGCGAAACCGGTGCGGCCATCGTCGGCGCGACCGGTCAGATCGCACCTGCGGACAAGCGTCTTTATGCGGTGCGCGACGTGACGGCGACAGTTGAAAGCCTGGATCTGATTACGGCGTCGATCCTGTCGAAAAAGCTGGCAGCGGGCCCGGATGCGTTGGTGCTGGACGTGAAGGTCGGTTCCGGTGCGTTCATGAAAACGCTGGATGATGCCCGAAATCTGGCGCGGGCCTTGACCGAAACGGCAAACGCCGCCGGGTGTCGCACGTCGGCAGTGATCACCGATATGAACCAGCCTCTGGCCTCGGCGCTAGGCAATGCGCTGGAAATAGCCGAGGTGATGAGGGCGATCACCAGCGGCCAACCGACACCTCTTGCCGAGCTTTCCGCCGAATTGGGCGGTGTGTTACTTAAAGATGCGGGAATGTATGCCTCGATTGACGAGGGGCGCAGGCAAATCGCCGATGTGATCAGGGACGGTCGCGCGGCGGACCGGTTTGGCCGCATGATGGCGGCGGTGGGCGGTCCGGTCCATCTTGTCGAAAACTGGGAACGCTTTCTGCCCGAAGCGAATGTCATTCAGGAAGTTGCGGCCCAACACAGCGGCTATATCACAAGCATAGACGGCGAGGCGCTGGGTCTGGCCGTCGTCGCGCTGGGTGGCGGGCGGCAGGTCGAAGCCGACGTCATTGACCCGGCAGTGGGCATTTCTGACATCGTGCGATTGGGGCAGCAGGTATCCCAGCGCGAGCCACTGGCCGTGGTGCACGCCGCACGCGAAGACGCAGCCCGGCAAGCCGCAGAGGCGATTTTGCAGGCCATCACGATCAGCGAAACGCCCGCACCGATCCCCGATCTCGTCCATGAAAGGATTACCGCATGAGCCGGGCTTTCCTTGTTGTCATGGATTCCGTCGGCATCGGTGGTGCGCCGGATGCGGATCAGTTTTTTAACGGTGAGGTCCCGGATACGGGTGCCAACACCGTGGCCCATATCGCGCAGGCCTGCGCGGAAGGGCGCGCCGAAGATGGTCGATCGGGTCCGCTGCACCTGCCCAACCTCGACGCGCTGGGGATGGGAGCGTCTGTGCGTCTGGCCTCGGGCGATGAAACACCGGGGCTCGAGGTCGAACCAACCGGCCTTTGGGGCTGCGCGCACGAACATTCGCTGGGCAAGGACACGCCTTCGGGCCACTGGGAACTGGCCGGACTGCCGGTGCCGTGGGACTGGCACTATTTCCCGGACACCACGCCCGCATTCCCCGCTGATCTGAGCCGCGCGGCGGCAGAGGCAGCCGGAACAGACGGGATACTGGGCGATTGCCACGCCTCGGGCACGAAAATCATTGCCGAGCTGGGGGCTGAACACATGCGGACGGGCTGGCCGATCTGCTACACCTCGGCCGACAGCGTGTTCCAGATTGCCGCGCATGAGGAAAGCTTTGGCCTCGACCGTCTGCTGCAGATGTGCCGGACGCTGGCCCCGATGCTGCATGACATGAAGATCGGCCGCGTCATCGCACGCCCGTTTATAGGCTCGCCCGAGGACGGGTTCACCCGAACCACCAACCGCAAGGATTTTGCCATTCTGCCGCCCGCGCCGGTTTTGACCAACTGGGCGCAGGATGCCGGACGCCGCGTTCACGCGGTGGGCAAGATCGGCGACATTTTCTCGATGCAGGGGATTGATACCTTGTGCAAGGGCTCGGACGCCGAACTGATGGGGCACCTGTCTGATCTGGTGGACGAAGCTGAAGACGGCAGTCTGACCTTTGCCAATTTTGTCGAGTTTGACAGTCTCTATGGACATCGCCGCGACATCAGCGGCTATGCCCGCGCGCTGGAATGGTTCGACCGCGAAATCGGCGCGATCCTGAAAAAACTGCGCGCGGATGACCTGATGGTGCTGACCGCCGATCATGGAAATGATCCTAGCTGGACCGGCACAGACCACACACGCGAAAAGGTGCCGGTGCTGATCGCAGGGCGGGGCGCAGGGCAGATCGGTGCGGTCAATTTCGCCGATGTCGCCGCCAGCATCGCGCATCACCTGAACATTCCGGCACATGGACCGGGACGGAGTTTTCTATGACTGTCGCAGACCTGCCTAAGATCGAGTTGCATCTGCATCACGAAGGCGCGGCTCCGCCCGCCTTCATTCGCCAGCTTGCGCATGAAAAACGCATTGATCTGAGCGGTATTTTCAAGCCCGACGGCTCCTATGACTTCCGCGATTTCGCCCATTTCCTGAGCGTTTATGAGGCCGCCTGCGAAGTATTGAAATCGCCCGAGGATTTCCGCCGACTGACCCTGGCAATTCTGGAAGAAAGTGCGGCCAATGGCGTGGTGTATTCGGAAACCTTCCTGAGCCCCGATTTCTGCGGCGGTGGCGATGTGCACGCCTGGCGCGATTACCTGAATGCCATTCAGGACGCCGCGGATGAGGCCGAGCGCAAGTTCGACATCACCCTGCGCGGCGTCGTCACGTGTGTTCGCCATTTTGGCCCGGACAAGGCGAAACTCAGCGCCCGTTGCGCGGCCGAAACCTCAGGCGACTGGATCACGGGCTTTGGCATGGGCGGCAACGAAGGGGTCGGCGCGCAAGGCGATTTCAAGTGGGCGTTTGATTGCGCCCGCGAGGCAGGATTGCGGCTGACCACCCATGCGGGTGAGTTTGGCGGACCGGACAGCGTGCGCGATGCGGTGCGCGCCCTGGGGGTCGAGCGGATCGGACATGGTGTGCGCGCCATCGAAGACCCCGACCTGATGCATGAACTGGTCGACCGGGACATCACGCTTGAGGTTTGTCCGGGGTCCAATGTGGTGCTGGGCCTGTATCCGGATTTCAGCGCCCATCCGATCGCAAAGTTGCGCGATGCGGGCGTCAAGGTCACCGTCTCAACCGACGATCCGCCGTTTTTTCATACCACCATGCGGCGTGAATATGAGATGCTGAACATAGCTTTCGGCTGGCAGGCCGAGGATTTCAGCGCAATGAATGACACGGCCCTCAATGCGGCCTTCTGTGATGAAGACACCCGTATGCGGGTCCAAAAAAGACTGGAGAAAACATGAGCGAACATCTGACCGTCGTTGATCATCCGCTGGTGCAGCACAAATTGACGCTCATGCGGGACAAGGGCACATCGACCGCCGTTTTCCGGCAGTTGCTGCGGGAAATCACCCTTTTGCTGGCCTATGAGGTCACGCGAGAACTAAAGCTGACGACCCGCAACATCGAAACCCCGATGGAGGAGATGGACGCGCCCATTCTGGCCGGTAAGAAACTGGCATTGGTGTCGATTCTGCGTGCTGGCAACGGGATGCTGGACGGTGTGCTTGAATTGATCCCGTCGGCGCGGGTGGGCTTTGTCGGATTGTATCGCGATGAAGAAACGCTGAAACCGGTTCAGTATTACTTCAAAGCGCCCGAAGGACTGAAAGACCGCCTGGTCATTGCTGTGGATCCGATGCTGGCCACAGGCAACAGTTCAGCCGCTGCGATTGATCTGCTGAAAGAGGCAGGCGCGACCGATATCCGTTTCCTCTGTCTGCTGGCCGCGCCCGAAGGCGTCGCGCGGATGAAAGAGGCCCATCCGGATGTGCATATCGTGACGGCCGCGCTGGATCGCGAACTGAATTCCAAGGGCTATATCATGCCCGGACTGGGCGACGCCGGCGACCGGATGTTCGGTACCAAATAAGCTGTCTGCGGCGTTTCGGGTGTAAGGTGAGGCACAAAATCCCTGCCCCGCCTACGGCGTTCTCGGGGTAATCGTGTGGGAGAGTGTTCAGGTAAATCCCGAAAGGCTTTATTCACCACAGATATTTTGCAGCCGGACCCAGTCGCGGTCCGGCAGGACCTGCTCCTGGGATCGGCCCGCCATCGGGTCGGCCTCGATCAGGCCCAGAACCGTTTCGCCAGTGATATCACGCGCGTAGGCGTAAGGTGTCGAGGGCAGGGCCGCCTGAGCAAAAACGGCCAGCAATTCCTGATCGGGCAGGGATGGGCGCGGTTCCGAAAGGACCTGCTCGGTATAACTGTCGATGATTTGCGGTGTCAGTTCACCGGTCGTCAGCAACCGGAATGCGGTTGTCGGGCCGGTGCGGTCCAGCAGATCGTCAAGCGGGTCATGTGCCTCGGCCCGGGCACGTTCGGCGATGACATATCCTGCCGCCACGGCCGGGTCTTCATGATCCTCGACCAAAGTTCGGCTCAGCAGCACCGTGCCGCCCGGCAGGCTAAGGCTGTTCTGCACCCCGGCAGGCAGGATCACGATCTGCCGCACTCCGGTCCTTTTTGCCAGCATATCCAGCGCGGCCTTGGCATCTTCCGACGCACAGGCGCGCCCGGAGACCCTTTCGATGCGTTGCAGGATGGTATCGCCGATGTCCTGCCGCTTGATCTTGGGAACGACTGAAACAACGTGGCTTTGCAAGGCAACCGGCAACCAGAGCAACAGCAGGGCCGCCACGGCGGCGACTACCCCGCCGACACTCAACCAGCGCAGTCGGCCAGGGTGCGGACGTGACCGGTCGATTGCACGTTGCAGCCTGTCGATCGCTTCGATCATCGTGGTTTCGGATTCGGCCAGTTCCAGCGTTTCATCCGGGTCGCCGTCAGGGTTGAAAATGGCCGGGTAGCCGCCCGGATTTTGCCGCTCCAGCGCGGCCAGGGACCAGTGGGTCAGCGCACGGTCATTGAAATCCGATATCGTCAGCGTGGCCTCGCCAATCGAGACGACCACCTCGCGCCGCTGCATATCGGGCGAGGGCCGCCACAGACCGGTGGCTTCGATCCGCTGGTACTGTTTTAAGGCCGTCATCGGGGCGAGGTCTGCTCAAAATTATTTTGATCCAGCTTAGCATGATAAATTTACGCGGCGCAAACCTGTTGAACCGTATTTGGCACTTGCGCCCGGTACCCGGATACGGGGAAATACGCGGGTCCGGCAGCGAAGGCGAAAATTGAACAGAATGCAGGCAGGCAACCCATCTTCACCCGTTTTGGCCTCTGGCCTCATGATCGGCGCAATGGCCATCATCGGGGTGATCGACAATGTCGTGGTTCTGGTGGCCGAGACCATCGGCCTGTGGCAATTCCACCTGAGCCGCGCATTATTGATGCTGCCGCTGGTGCTTCTGTTGTCACTGCTTGGGTTGGGCGGATTGCGCCCGATCCGCCCGGGCATTGTTCTTTTGCGAAGCGTCCTGATGACGCTGGCCATGCTGTTTTACTTCTCGTCGCTTGCTTTGATGCCGGTTGCACAAGCGTTGGCGGGGTTGTTTACGTCCCCGATTTTCGTGTTGCTGATTTCGGCCTTTGGTCTGCGGCAGAAAATCGGGCCCTGGCGCATTCTGGCTGCGCTGCTCGGGTTTCTGGGGTTGCTTCTGGTTCTGCAACTCAATCCGGCGGATTTCGATGCCAGAACCCTGTTGCCGGTCGCAGGCGGGTTTTTCTATGCGCTTGGGGCGATCCTGACACGGTCCCACTGCGCGCAGGAAAGTACGGTCGTCATGCTGGGGGGGATGGTAATTACACTTGGTATTGCTGGCGCGCTGGGGCTGACGGGGTTTTCGATCTTTCCGGTCGGTGCGGAACCGGGCCCGGAAGGGTTTGTGACCCGGGGCGTGGTCTGGCAGATACAACCCTCGCTTCTTTGGGTGGTGGTCCAGGCCGTTGGGTCAACCATTGCTGTTTTCATGCTGATCAAGGCGTATCAGGTTGGTGAGCCATCCTATGTCGCAATTTTCGAATACTCGGTGATGATCTTCGGTCCTGCGTTTGCGTGGGCGGCCTTTGGCCAATCAATCGATGGCATCCAGATCGTCGGCATCGGGCTGATCGTGCTGGCCGGAGCCCTGCTGGGCTGGCGTTCGATGCGTGCGTCGGCGGAACAGGCCGTGGCGTGATCGTTTCCCGGCGCAGGTCGTATGTGTTTGTCCACATCCCCAAAACGGGCGGCACGTCGCTTGCATCGGCGCTGGAACAGAGGGCAACGAAGGATGACATCCTGATCGGAGACACGCCCAAGGCGCGGAACCGTCATCGACGGCAAAAGGACTTACGGGCCAAGGGCCGGTTGTGGAAACACTCCACCCTGGCGGATATCGACGGGCTTGTCCCGCCCGAGGCGTTAGAGCGCATGTTCACTTTCACGCTGGTCCGCAACCCCTGGGATCGGCTTGTCAGTTACTACCACTGGCTGCGGGACCAGAAATTTGACCACCCCGCAGTGTCGCTGGCAAAGGTGTCATCATTTGAAGAATTCTTGCTGAACCCGGCCACGCTTAGGTCAATTCAGGCGCATCCCGCGCGGCGCTACATGACGCGGGCAGATGGGCACGAGCAGTGCCGAGCCTTTATTCGGCTTGAGAAGTTCGAGGAGGATGCTGAACCGTTGTTCGCGCATCTCGGTTTCAGGCTGACCCTTCCGCATCTCAACGGGTCCGAAAGAGAGGTGGATTATCGGCAGTACTATTCCACGCGAACCCTAAATGCGGTGGCGGATGCCTGCGCGGAAGATATCGGAAGATTCGACTACCGGTTCCACTCCTGATCCCATCACCGTTTCCGAATTTCCGGTAAGCCGATGAAAAACGGTCGCATTGTTTTTTGGTTGTGGGTCAATGGGGTCGAAACAACCTCAATTTGGGCTAAAATATGTCAAAACTAAGACAGCGCGCCTGATCACATGATACCCCGGTTTCAATGTTTATCTGTGCCAAGGGGGGCTGGGCACGTGTTTGAAGTAGTGAGTGTTACTGATTTATCAGATCATGCGCGGAAGATGGACAACGTCCTGTCGCGCAATGCAACGTTGTCGCGCCGGGGCGGGTTTGTCCACGGCACCAAGATTGCGACGACCCGAGGCTGGAAGCCGGTGGAGCGCGTCGCGGCAGGTGATCTTGTCCGAACATTGGACCATGGTTTCAAGGAAGTGCGCCGAATTGCGACTGACAGGGTGAGCATCGCAACTGGCGAAATGCGCGCAGAATATCTGCCCGTCTACTTGCCGTCGCGTGCGGCGTATAATGGGCGTCCTGTCTGGCTGATGCCAGAACAGGGGGGCGCGCTGGACATAAGCCGGATTGAACCGGGCACCGAAGGCGTGTCTGTGATCCCGGCCCGGATGCTCAGCGGGATGTGCCGGATGACCTCGCAGGCACCGTCGACAACCTTCGATGTCAGCACGTTGTTTTTCGATTGTGACGAGGTGGTGTTTCTTGAAGGCGGGTTGCAGGCCTTTTGCCCGGCAAGTCGCTTTGGATCGCGCGGGTCCTCGGATCAGTCTTCATACCAGATCGCCGAGGCGCAGGACGCCGACCACCTTGTCGATCTGATCGCATACAAGGGCGAACTATCAGCCCTTGCAAACCCGTTGGGTGCGCTGCCCGCGCCCATCCCGCAAGAACCGATTTTTCCCGTCAGGCCACAGTTGGGAGTGCGCCGCCCGGGAAGACCCGGCAGGCCGAATGTGCCAGCCCTGTTTTTGCGGCCTGAATGGCAGACCTAACCAAACACTAAGAAAACGATGCAGGCGCGTATTACGCGCCTGCATCACTTGTTCAGGCGGCCTTTGCCTCGGGCGCGAAGCGGCCATAGAACGTCTGGCCCTTATCGGCCATCTCGCGCAGCAGCGGCGGGCACGCGAACCGTTCGCCGTATTGCGCTGCCAGCTGGTCGCAGCGTTCGGCGGCGTAAGGTGCGCCAATGATGTCCAGCCAGCTTAGTGGGCCACCGGACCACGGGGCAAAACCCCACGCCAGAATGGCACCCACGTCACCTTCGCGGATATCCTCGAGAACGCCTTCTTCCAGCGCGCGGACCGCTTCCAGAACCTGTGCGAACATCAGGCGTTCCTGCACCTCGATCAGGTCGGGCTGATCTTCGACCAGCGGGTATTTGTCTTGCAGACCTTTCCAATACCCGACGCGCTTGCCCTTTTCGTCATAGTCGAAGAAGCCTGCATTTGCCTTGCGGCCCAGACGTCCCTGTTCTTCCATCCAGAAGATCAGATCGTCCGAGGGGCTTTCGGGATAGGCATCGCCCATCGCCGCCTTGGTTGCGCGGGCAATCTTGGCGCCCAGATCAATCGAGGTCTCATCGGTCAGCTGTACCGGCCCGACCGGGAAACCCAGTTGACGTGCGGCGTTGTCAACCAATGCAGGGCTGACGCCCTCGGTAATCATGCGCGCACCTTCGTTGATGTACGGGATGATGCATCGGTTGCAGTAGAAGAACCGCGCATCGTTGACGACGATCGGTGTCTTCCGGATCTGACGCACGTAATCCAGCGCCTTGGCCACCGCACGATCCCCGGTTTCCTTGCCTTTGATGATCTCGACAAGGAACATCTTCTCGACCGGCGAGAAGAAATGGATGCCGATGAATTGATCCGGCCTCATGCTGGCCTTGGCCAGATCGGTGATCGGCAGGGTCGAGGTGTTGGAGGCAAAGATGCAATCTTCGGGAATGATCGCTTCGACCTTTTTGGTCATGTCGGCCTTGACTGCGGGGTCTTCGAATACCGCTTCAATAATCAGGTCGCAGCCTTTCAGATGCTCCAGATCGGGCGTTGCGGTGATGCGGGCCAGCATGGCTTCTTTCTTTTCAGCCGTGACCTTGCCGCGCTTGATACCCTTGTCCAGGTACGCTTCGGTATAGGCCTTACCCTTGTTGGCGGCCTCCTGATCGCGGTCGATGAGAACGACTTCCATCCCGGCCTGAGCGGACACCAGCGCGATGCCCGCGCCCATCATGCCCGCGCCCAGAACACCGATCTTCTTAACCGACTGGTCCGGCACACCCTGAGGTCGCACTGCGCCTTTCTCCAGCGCTTCCTTGTTCAGGAACAGGCTGCGGATCATCGCTGACGAGGACGGGTTCATCAGGATCGAAGTGAACCAACGCGCCTCAATCCTCAGGGCTGTGTCGAAATCGACCAGAGCACCCTCGTAAACCGCGCTCAGCAGGGCCTGAGCGGCCGGGAACGCGCCTTGTGTCTTGCCGTTGACCATCGCCGACGCGCCAACGTAGTTCATGAAGCCAGCCGGATGGTACGGCGCACCACCGGGCATCTTGTACCCCTTTGCATCCCAAGGCTTGACCAGATCCGCATCGCTGGCGTTCAGCACCCATTCCTTCGCGGCGGCCAGCGGGTTTTCGACGACCTCATCGACCATTCCCGCACCCTTGGCCTTGTTCGGCTCCAGTGTTTTGCCTTCCAGCAATAGCGGAGCCGCACCAACGGCACCCAGCTTGCGGACCATGCGGGTGGTTCCGCCCATGCCCGGGAAGATGCCGATCATGATTTCGGGCAGGCCGATCTTGGCCTTCGGGTTGTCGGCGCAGAAAATGCGATGACAGGCCAGTGGCACCTCAAGCCCGATCCCCAGCGCGGTGCCGGGCAGGGCGGCGGCAATCGGTTTGCCGCCCTTTTTGGTCTTCGGGTCCATTCCCGCCAGTTCGATCTTACGTAGAATGCGATGTCCGTTCATGGTGAAATCGAACATGGCCTGCGCCGGTTCATCGCCCGACTTCTCGCGGATCGATCCCAGTACGTTCAGGTCCATACCGGCGGCAAAACTGTCCTTGGCTGAGGTGATAACAGCACCCTTGATGTTGTCATCTGACAGAACCTGATCGATCATCTCTTCGATCAGGGCCAGCGCCTCGACGCGCAGGATGTTCATGCTTTTCTCGGGTACGTCCCAGGTGATGATGGCAACGCCGTCGGCGTCCACTTTCATGGTGAAATCAGTCATGTCTCGTCTCCGATCTGGTCAGCCGTCAGCGGGCTGCCGTCTTTGCGGGTGAAGCGAAAGCCGTGGGCATCGAACTTCACCATCATGTCTATGTCGCTATAATATCCGGTCTCGGTCGGGGTCCGTGTGCCCACCACCAGAAAGGTCGCGGGCGCATCGGTTTTGTTTACAAGGTGATGGCCATTGGCCTCACCTGCGGGCCAGGCGGCGCAATCGCCGGGCTGCATCTCATGCTCACCATCGTCATCTATCAGCACACAGGTGCCAGTGAGCATGATCGCAAACTCGTCCTGCTCCATATGATAATGGCGCAGCGAGGACATGCCTTGCGGTTCAAGCCGCACGATGTTGACCCCGTATTGGGATAGCCCGCCGGCATCTCCGACCGGTTGAACAAAGCGGCCATCGCCAGCTTTGGCCAGCTTGCCGGGGTAACCCGAACCGCCCCGGAAAGGGATTCGAGAGAGATCCAGCTTGGGCATCAGACACGCTCGATAATCGTTGCCGCACCCATGCCGGACGCGATGCAAAGCGTGGCCAATCCGGTTTCCTTGTCCTGACGCTCCAGCTCATCCAGAAGCGTGCCGATGATCATCGCACCGGTCGCACCCAGCGGGTGACCCATCGCGATCGAGCCGCCGTTGACGTTGACCAACGCCGGGTCGACGTCAAACGCCTGCTGGAAGCGCAGCACGACCGAGGCGAAAGCCTCGTTCACCTCGAACAGGTCCAGATCGCTGATCTTCATGCCGTTGTCGGCCAGGATTTTTTCGGTGACCGGAACCGGGCCGGTCAGCATGATGGTCGGGTCGGTGCCGATCTTCGCGGTTGCCTTGATGCGCGCACGTGGTTTCAGGCCGTATTTCTCGCCGAATTCCTTGTTGCCGATCAGAACCGCGGCCGCACCGTCCACGATGCCCGAGCTGTTTCCTGCATGATGAATGTGATTGATTTTTTCCAGATGCGGGTATTTCAGCATGGCCACCTTGTCGAAGCCGGGCATCTGCTCACCCATCATCGCAAATGAGGGGTTCAGCGCGCCAAGGCTCTGCATGTCCGTACCGGGGCGCATGTATTCGTCGCGGTCAAGAATGGTCAGCCCGTTCTGGTCCTTGACGGTGATAACCGACTTTTCGAACCGGTTGTCTGCCCATGCTTCTGCTGCGCGCTTTTGCGATTCAACCGCCAGCGAATCTGCATCATCCCGGCTGAAGCCATATTCCGTCGCGATAATATCGGCCGAAATGCCCTGCGGGACGAAATATGTGCTCATCGCAAGAGACGGATCAACGGCGATGGCGGCACCATCGCTGCCCATGGGCACGCGGCCCATCATCTCGACGCCGCCAGCGATGTACGCGTCGCCAGCACCGCCTTTCACCTGGTTAGCCGCCAGGTTCACCGCTTCCATCCCAGAGGCGCAGAAACGGTTGATCGCGAGACCGGGGATCGACTGGTCAAGATCGGACGCCAGCACGGCCGAACGTGCCAAACAACCGCCCTGTTCCATCACCTGCGTGACATTGCCCCAGATCACGTCCTCTACGGCGTGGCCTTCGAGGTTGTTACGCTCTTTCATCGCGTTCAGGGTCAGGGCGGACAGGCGCACCGAGGTTACCTCGTGCAGGCTGCCATCCTTGCGGCCTTTGCCGCGCGGGGTGCGCAGGGCGTCATAGATATAGGCTTCGGTCATGGGTCTTCTCCTCAAGCTCGATCCGACAGGTTGCCGGGCATCAGGTCATAGGGGTGTTTCCAACCGGGCTGTTCACTGAGACGTGTCAGCCAGGCGTCGATATTTGGCCAGTCGGCGCGGTCGAAACCGAATGGTTCCGGATAATACA
The DNA here is from genome assembly GCF_056542605.1 of Ruegeria sp. AB8. NCBI lineage: Bacteria > Pseudomonadati > Pseudomonadota > Alphaproteobacteria > Rhodobacterales > Roseobacteraceae > Ruegeria > Ruegeria sp. AB8. The sequence goes on along the minus strand of NZ_JBQGAB010000022.1, from coordinate 51,747 downwards.
GGTAGCCGCAGCAACTGAGATCTGCATTTGTCACGCCGTCGCCGACGATCCAGTCACGACCGGCCAGATGCTGGTTCAGAATCTCGTATGCCGCCTTAAGCCGACCTTGATTGAACGCGATCACATCCGGGTTGCGGTGCTTTTCCGGCAGGAAATTGATCAGAAAACGAGTGAGGCCAGCCATTGAACTGAGTTTGTGATTATCCCACAACACCCAACGGAAAATCTCGTAGTTCTCTTCCCGGTTCCTGCCGCCGAACTTCCCTGATTTCTCAGTCACATACGCCTGAATGGCGCCGGACTGACTGGTGCGGAAATCGCCATCGATCAGAAAGGGCGCTTCGCCCATTTCGTTGGCCTCCGCGCGAAATTCTGGCGTGCGGGTCTCGCCATTGAAGAAATCGACAAAGACCGGCTCCCACTCCAGCCCCGACATCTCCAAGGCCAGCGCCGCTTTGTAGGAGTTCCCGCTTTCTCCGAAACAATGCAGTTTGATAGTCATGCGATTACCCCTCCCAAGGCGCATGTGGTCAGGTTGGAATTGAGTATTTTGGAAAAGATGAAGAGCCGACGTTTACCTTTGATCAACCTTGGTCTGTTTCAATCAACGAGCGGTACAGGCTGTAGAGCCGATGACCGCAAAAGGTGAAGTCGTCCCTGTCCTGATGGCGAGTGCGCCCGGTGGCAGGGGCGCATCAGGCCTTCATCTTTTCAAAAATACTCCCGCCGGAGGCGTCCGGCCTCGATGCGATAGCAGGCGAAGAATTGGTGTATTGCCTCACCGCTTTCGCGCTTCCAGTTCGGAATTGAATATGCGTAGCCGGTGAGTCAGGTTCTCCTCGTCAATAACACTGTTGAAATTCTCGAACAGAAAAGACAGCGCTTCACCCTCGTCCAGCCCCGCTTCGCGGGCGAAACCCTTGAGACGGCGATACCCGTCTTCGGTCATTGCAACCGGAAAGCGGCGGGTTAAGCGAAAACGTTTCGGCATGTCTTGTCCTCCGGGTATCTGGTTCCGGGCGAAAGCACCCGAAACCAGACTGAGTTCAGAAATTTGCCGCGTCCAGCGCCATTACAGTATCCGCGCCGGTTTGTATCCGGGCCAGATGCATGGATGTGGCAGACAGACGGCGCGCCATATAGAAGCGACCGGTGTTGATCTTTGTCTGGTAGAACTCTTTGTCCGAGGCACCACCGTCCAGAGCTTCCTGTGCGACCTTTGCCATTTTCGCCCACATCAGACCCAGGCAGACATGACCGAACATGTGCATGAAGTCATATGACCCGGACAAGGCGTTGTTGGGGTTCTTCATGCCTTCTTGCATGAAGTACATGCCAGCGGCCTGCAAATCCTTGGATGCGGCTTTCAGCGGTTCGATGAAGGCTTTGTCATAGGCTTCATCCTTGCCGCCGCTCTCTTTGCAGAAGGTTTTGACCATCTCGAAGAAGGCCATGACATGCTTGCCGCCATCCTGTGCCAGCTTTCGGCCTACAAGGTCGAGCGCTTGAACGCCATTCGCGCCTTCGTAGATCATCGCGATCCGGGCATCGCGTGTGTATTGCGACATGCCCCATTCTTCGATGTAGCCGTGGCCGCCATAGACCTGCTGGGCCTGAACGGTCATGTCATAGCCTTCGTCCGTCAGGAAGCCTTTGATGACCGGGGTCAGCAGCGAAATCAGCCCGTCCGCATCCTTGTCACGCGAACGGTGCGCCTTGTCGATCATGGTCGCGCCCCACAGGATGAACGCACGTGCACCCTCGGTGAAGCTTTTCTGATCCATCAGGTTGCGGCGGATGTCCGGGTGCACGATCAGCGGATCGGCGGGGCCGTCCGGGTTCTTCACACCTGTTACGTCGCGGCCCTGCAGGCGGTCTTTGGCATATTCGACAGCGTTCTGATACGCAGCTTCGGCCTGAGACAGGCCTTGCATGCCCACACCCAGACGCGCTTCGTTCATCATGGTGAACATGGCGCGCATGCCTTTGTGTTCCTCTCCCAGCAGCCAGCCGGTCGCCTCGTCATAGTTCATGACGCAGGTTGAGTTGCCGTGGATGCCCATCTTCTCTTCGATCTTGCCGACCGAAACGCCGTTGCGCTCGCCCAGGCTGCCGTCTTCGTTGACGATGAACTTGGGCACGATGAAAAGCGACACGCCCTTGATCCCTTCGGGGCCGCCGGGGATTTTTGCCAGCACCAGGTGGATGATGTTGTCGGCCATGTCGTGATCGCCGGCCGAGATAAAGATCTTCTGGCCGGAAATCTTGTAAGAGCCGTCGCCCTGCGGTGCCGCCTTGGTGCGCATCAGACCCAGATCGGTGCCGCAATGCGGTTCCGTCAGGTTCATGGTGCCAGTCCATTCACAGCTGACCATGTTGGGCAGGTACATGTTCTTCTGCTCGTCGGTTCCGTGCGCCAAGATCGCAGACGCCGCGCCGTGCGTCAGGCCCTGATACATGGTGAATGCCTGGTTGGAGCCCGAGAACATCTCGCCCACGGCAGTTCCGAGAACATAGGGCATATTCTGACCGCCATATTCTTCCGGCATGTCGAGGCCCGTCCAGCCGCCTTCCTTCATCTGCTCGAAGGCATCTTTGAACCCGGATGGCGTATAGACGATACCGTTTTCCAGCCGACATCCTTCGGTATCGCCAACCACGTTCAGCGGGTGCAGAACATTTGTGGCGATCTTGCCCGCTTCCTCCAGCACGGCGCCGGTGAACTCGGCCTCCAGATCGGAATATCCCGGAATGTCCGAGGTCGAGACTTTCAGTACATCATGCAAAATGAACTGTGCGTCTTTGATTGGCGCGTTGTAGACGGGCATGTGAAGCTCCCTTAATTCAGATGTCCGGGGGCGGGCGAGATTATTCGGCCGCCTTCTTTTCCTGTTTCATCGAGACGATGACCTTTTCGCCCCAGCGCAACTGCTCTTCCAGATCGTCGATGGCCTGTGTCAGTTCTTCGCGGCGTGCTTCCATGTCTGCCAGGCGTTCGCACGCGATCTCATAGGTGCGGGACATCTGTGTCAGTTGCTGGTCACCGACGTGATACAGGTCCAGAAGCTGCCGGATTTCTTCCAGGCTGAAGCCAAAGCGCTTGCCACGCAGGATCAGTTTCAGACGGGCACGATCGCGTTTGGTGAACAGACGTTTCTGGCCTTCACGGATAGGAAACAAAAGTTCCTTGGCCTCGTAGAACCGCAAGGTACGTGGTGTGACATCATAGGTCTCGCACATTTCGCGGATTGTCATCAGGTCTTCGGTCATGGTTCAAACTCTCATCACTGGCGTCGTGAAAAAGATTTGCGCAGTTGATGGGCTTCTTACAACATGCAGATGACGTTTACGTAATGCGAACGCTACGTCACAAAAAAGTTGACGTAACATCCGTTCGCGTAAATCCGTGTTTCGGTAATCTTCTTTCCCTCAGGTAAGGGGAAATCTCGCGATTCCGCGCTGCGTATATCGACGTTCTCCACAAGAAAAATCCCGCAGCGGGACCACGGGAGCTTCAGTTTCGACCGAAATGACGCTTGAAAGGTTGTCAGCCTAGAGAATTGGCCGTCTGGTCGCGCAGTTGCTTGAGGGCGTCCATGGCTTCGTCCAGTTGCTGCCTTTGCTGGCGCAACTCCTCCATTTGCCGGTCAGCCATTTCCACAAATGTCGCCATCTGGGCCTGGTTGCCCTGATGTTCATAGATCAGCAGCCACTGCCGGATCTCTTCCAGCGGGAACCCGAATTTGCGTCCGCGCATGATCAGCGTCATGCGTGCTCGCTCACGGGGGCCGTAATACCTGGAGCGGCCCTCGCGGTCAGGTTGCAGCAATTCGATATATTCGTAGTAGCGCAGGGTACGGGGCGTTACGTCGAACTCGGCGCACATTTCTTTGAATGACAAACGGGTGTCGGACATTCCTCATCTCCTTGCCTGCAACCTATGGAGTCGTAGCGGCAAGCGCAACAGTCGGGCTTGCCCTTTCGCTGAACTGGCGATCATAAAGGGCGCGGAAGAAGGAAAAGACCGAATGGTAGAAAAATTGGGTTTCGCGCGCCAGTTCATCGAGGCGATTCCACATGCCAGGGCATTGGGCATGGAGCTGACGTATATCGGTGCCGGAGAAGCCGAGATCACCATGCCGTACAACGCGGACCTTGTCGGGGATCCGCGCACCGGTGTCATTCATGGTGGGGCGGTGTTCGCTTTGCTGGACACTTGCAGCGGTGCGGCTGTCATGAGCCATCCGTCCGCGCCGGGTGCCACGGCGACAATTGACCTGCGCATAGACTACATGCGGGCGGCTACGCCGGGGCAGAACATTACAACGCGCGCCAAATGCTATCACATCACGCGCAATGTGGCCTTCGTGCGTGCGACCGCAACGGATGACGATCAGGAACATCCTGTCGCAACCGCATCGGGGTCTTTCACCGTGGAGGGCAGGTAAATGGCGCGCAATCGACCGGAGCCGATGCAGGTGGTCAAGAACCGCCGGGACGCCGCACTGAACGCCATGGTCGATGGGGTGCCGTATATCCGGTTTCTCAACATCACCTTCGACCGGCGTGGGGATGAACTGACGGGTGTTCTGAATTTTGACGAAAAACTGATTGGCAATCCGCTGCTGCCCGCGCTGCACGGTGGGGTCACTGCCGCGTTTTTGGAGGTGACCGGCGTGATCACCCTGTGCTGGGAGACCGTGTTTCACCGCATCGAAAGCGGAGAGATGAGTGCCGAAGACATTCGGGATGCCAGTTTGCTCCGATACCCGAAAACCATCGATTTCACGGTCGACTACCTGCGTTCGGGCTTGCCGCGCGATGCCTACGCCCGCGCTTACATCAGCCGTTCCGGGCGGCGTTATGCTTCGGTCCGGGTTGAGGCGTGGCAGGACAACCATGCGCGCCTGTTCGCGCAGGCTTCGGGGCATTTCCTGATGCCGCAATCGGATTCGGACGAAGGATAGCCTTGGATGCGGGATGCCTCGGCACCCATCACGCACAGACGGGTGCTGAAGATCGCAGCACCTATCGTTCTGTCCAATGCCACTGTCCCGATACTGGGGGCGGTTGATACTGGTGTTGTCGGGCAGATGGGGCTGGCCGCCCCGATCGGCGCTGTCGGTATGGGCGCGGTCATCCTGTCGGCCATCTACTGGATATTCGGCTTTTTGCGGATGGGCACCACGGGATTGGCTGCACAGGCGCGCGGGGCTGGCGACACGGCTGAAACCGGCGCGCTGCTGATGCGCGGTTTGCTGTTGGGCGGCGCGGCGGGGCTGTTTTTCATTCTGACGCAGGTCTGGGTGCTGTGGGGGGCATTTGCCCTGTCCCCCGCAAGCCCCGAAGTCGAAGCGCTGACCCGGCAATACCTGGAAATCCGGATCTGGGGTGCCCCGGCCACAATTGCGCTTTATGCCGTTACAGGCTGGCTGATCGCGATCGAGCGGACGCGGGGCGTATTTGTGCTTCAGGTCTGGATGAATGGCCTGAATATCCTGCTGGATCTGTGGTTCGTGCTTGGGCTGGGATGGGGCGTCGAGGGCGTCGCACTGGCGACACTGATCGCCGAATGGACCGGGTTGGCCCTGGGGCTATGGCTCTGCCGGCAGGCATTTGCCGGCAATCAGTGGAGAGACTGGCCGCGCATTTTCGACGGCGCACGGCTGCGGCGGATGATGCAGGTGAACGGTGACATCATGGTGCGGTCCGTCCTATTGACCGGATCGTTCACCACTTTTCTTTTTGTCGGGTCGGATCTTGGCGACGTCAATCTGGCCGCCAATCAGGTTCTGCTGCAGTTCCTCGAAATCACGGCCTTTGCGCTGGACGGCTTCGCCTTTTCGGCCGAGGCGCTGGTCGGCGGGGCGGTCGGGGCAAAGGACCGCTTTCAGGTGCGGCGCGCGTCCGTGATGGCGTCACAATGGGGCGTAGGCGGCGCTTTCGCGCTGGGTCTGGTTTTCTATCTGGCAGGACCCGCGCTGATCGATGTGATGTCGACCTCGCCCGAGGTGCGTGAGGCCGCGCGCGAATTTCTGATCTGGGCTGCGATTGCCCCGGTGATTGGCGTGGCCAGCTGGATGTTCGACGGTATCTACATCGGCGCGACCTGGACCCGGGACATGCGCCAGGCGATGATTCACTCGGTCGGGATCTACGTCCTGTCCCTGTTCATTCTGGTGCCTGCATTTGGCAATCACGGGCTGTGGGCCGCGTTGATGGTTCTGAACATCGCGCGTGGCGTCACGCTGGGATGGCGCTATCCGAAGCTAGAGGCGCAAGTCGCTTAAAGCAGGGTCAGCAGGTTTTCGGGCGGACGCCCGATTGAGGCCTTGTTATCGCGAATGGCAATGGGGCGTTCGATCAGGATCGGGTTTTCGGCCATGGCACGGATCAAGGTATCGTCCGGCGTCGCATTGTTCAGCCCCAGTTCCCTGAAGCGCTTTTCACCTGTGCGCATCATGTCGATTGCAGCAATGCCCAGTTTCGCCTGCGCGGCCCGCAATTCGTCTTCTGACGGTGCGTCCTTCAGATACTTCCGGACACGGGGTTCTGCGCCGTTTTCTTCAAGCAGTGCAAGCCCCGAACGCGATTTCGAACACCGCGGGTTGTGCCAGTATTCCATCACAGCCAATCCTCTCGTTTGCTGCCAACCGCCTGTGCGACATTTTCAAACCCGTCCTGGGCCAGAAGTTCGTCCAGACCCCGGGCGATTTCCGATGCCAGCGACATGCCGCCGTAAACCATGGCCGTATAGAACTGGACGGCCGAGGCTCCGGCGCAAATCTTGGCATAGGCCTGTTCCGCGCTGCTGATGCCGCCCACGCCAATCAAGGGAATGCGTCCTTCGGTCAGTTGGCTGAGCTGCGCAAGAACGCGGGTCGATTTTTCGAACAATGGCGCGCCAGACAGGCCGCCAGCCTCATCCTTGTGTGCGCTTCTCAGTCCGTCGCGGGACAAGGTGGTATTCGTGGCTATGACCGCGTCAATTCCGGTTTCCAGCGCGATATCGGCGATATCTTGTATCTCTGAAGCCGTCAGGTCCGGAGCAATTTTCAGGAATACGGGAATCGGTGTCGGCAGCGCGTCTCGCGTTTTGACAACACCCGCCAGCAAAGCGCCAAGCGCGGCCTTACCCTGCAAGTCTCGCAGTTTCTCGGTGTTGGGGGACGACACGTTGACCGTGGCAAAGTCCAGATGGGCGGCGCAATGGGCCAGTACTTTGGCAAAATCACCGGGGCGGTCGTCGCTGTCCTTGTTGGCGCCAAGGTTCAATCCGATGACCGCATCGCGGGGACGGCTCAGGAGACGGCGAGCCATGACGTCCATTCCTTCGTTGTTGAAGCCGAAACGGTTGATGGCCGCCTTGTCTTCGGTCAGGCGAAACAGGCGCGGTTTCGGGTTGCCCGGTTGTGGACGCGGTGTCACCGCACCGACTTCAATAAACCCGAACCCGGCCCGCGATAAAGGGCCCAGAACCTCGCCATTCTTGTCGAATCCAGCGGCCAGGCCGACCGGATTGGCCAGCGTCAGACCGGCGATCTGCGTACGCAGGCGTGGTGACGTGACAGGGCCGGCAGCCGGGACCAATCCGGCTTTCAAAGCCCGGATCGACATCCCATGGGCAGTTTCGGGGTCCAGCCTGTGTAAGGCTGACAGCCCAAGCTTTTCGATCAGTTTCATCCGAAGGTCCCTCCGACCTGTGCTGGCGAACAACGGATCAGCCGCGAGGTCGAAACAGCCGCCTGACGATGCACCACGGCGGTGCGATAAACGGGGTCGGTTACCATCTCAAGGAAGGCGTGCGCGCTGGGATATCGGGCGATGAACACAGCATCCCAGATTTCGTCGGCGGGGCCTATCAAAGTGGTTTCAAATCCACCGCGCCACAAAATGGACGCGCCGATGCGGGAGACAATGGGCGCGGTTTCCGACCCGTAGTTCTGGTAGGCCTCAGCGCCGGACAGGCCGACATCTGCCAGCGCGTGTCCGGAAGGATATTCAGCCTGCGCGCGAAACCTGACCAGGTTGAGCATCTCGATCGGCTGATTGCGATCCAGTGCCTTGAACAACTCGAACTGCTCACGATCAGGATCGATGAAGCCGGTCATACCATCTCCTTGGGGAACTGGTGTAGCGCCCCGTCAAAGGGCAGGGCGCGGGTCCAGATCACATCGGTCATCCGGATCTGCCGGTAAAGGTGGGGAAACAAGGCACCCCCGCGCGAAACTTCCCATCTCAGATCATCGCCCATGGCGTCGGCGTCGCAGGCCAAGAGGACAAGGCCATCAACTCCGGCAAAATGCTTGGCGGCGGTTTCGGCGGCCTGTTGGGCCGTCGAGAAATGGACAAATCCGTCGGTAACGTCAATCGGCGCGCCGTCTGACGCGCCCTGATCCTGCAGCGTGGTCCATTCATCGGACCTGAAAATCTTGTAAATCAGCATGAGGTGGTGATGCCTTGCACGGCGTGGGGAATCAAGGCGGATTTCCCCCTTTGACTCTTTGTTTCAGTCGGCGCACGATCCCTGCAATCAACGACAGGGAGTTTCATTAATGTTGATCCGTTTTCTGGCATCTACTGCCATTGTGGGCCTGACCGCAGGTGTTGCGGCTGCCGACTACAAACTGACCATTCTGCACACCAATGACTTCCATTCCCGGTTTGAGCCGATCAACAAATATGACAGCGGCTGCGACGCCGAAGACAATGCCGAAGGCAAGTGTTTCGGCGGTTCTGCGCGCCTTGTGACCGCAGTGGAAGAAGCCCGCGGCCGCGCTGAGAATTCGATTCTGGTGGATGGCGGAGATCAGTTTCAGGGTTCGTTGTTTTATACCTACTACAAGGGCAAAGTCGCGGCCGAGTTCATGAACCGGCTGGGTTATGACGCGATGACCGTGGGCAACCACGAATTTGACGACGGCCCCGAAGTGCTGCGCGGTTTCGTCGACTCCGTCGATTTTCCGGTTCTGATGTCCAACGCGAACATTGCTGACGAAGAACTGCTGACCGACAAGATCGCGAAGTCGACGGTTATCGAGGTTGGCGGTGAAAAGATCGGCCTGATCGGCCTGACGCCTCAGGATACGGACGAACTGGCCTCACCCGGGCCAAACGTTACATTTTCCGACCCGGTTCCGGCCGTACAGGCTGAAGTGGAAAAGCTGACCAGCGAAGGCGTCAACAAGATCGTTGTTCTAAGCCACTCGGGCTATGGTGTGGACCAGCGCGTGGCGCAGGAAACCACCGGCGTTGACGTGATCGTAGGGGGGCATTCCAACACGTACCTGTCGAACGTGTCCGACAGGGCCGTCGGGCCTTACCCGACCGTCGTGAATGACGTTCAGATCGTTCAGGCCTACGCCTATGGTAAATTCCTGGGCGAGTTGAATGTGACATTCGACGACGACGGAAATGTGATCGAGGCCGTTGGTGAGCCGCTGATCATGGACAACACCGTGACCGAGGATCAGTCCGCGCTGGACCGGATCGCCGAGTTGGCGGTTCCCCTGGATGAAATCCGCAACAAGGTTGTGGCCAATGCTGCCGATGCGATTGAAGGCGACCGCGCGATCTGCCGCGTGCAGGAATGCCAGATGGGCAATCTGGTTGCCGATGCAATGCTGGCCCGTGTGGCGGATCAGGGCGTTCAGATCGCCATCGCCAATTCCGGTGGCTTGCGGGCCTCGATCGATCCGGGCGAGGTGACCATGGGCGAGGTTCTGACGGTGTTGCCGTTCCAGAACACATTGTCGACCTTCCAGATCAGCGGTCAGGGGGTCATCGACGCCCTGGAAAACGGCGTGAGCCAGGTTGAAGAAGTCAAAGGCCGCTTCCCGCAGGTGGCCGGTCTGGCCTTCACATGGGATCCGTCGGTTGCCCCGAACGAGGGACGCGTAACTGAGGTGATGGTGGCCGATGGCGATGGCTTCGTGCCGATTGACCCGGCGGCGACATATCTGGTCGTGACCAACAACTATGTCCGCAACGGTGGTGATGGCTATTCCATGTTCGAGGGCGACGACAAGAAAGCGTATGACTTCGGACCGGATCTGGCGGATGTCACCGCTGAATATCTGGCCGCAAATGCGCCGTACCAGCCTTATCTGGACGGACGCATCAAGCAGAAGTAAGCATCCCGGCACCAACGACAAAGGCCGCATCCCCGATGCGGCCTTTTCTGTTCGGTGTGATTTGTGTCAGCTGAGATCGTATTCCGGCCAAAGCTCGGGATCGAAGCCGTTCAGCATCGGTTGGATGTGGTCTGCGACCTGACGCCAGCCGCCGATTGATTTGGTCGAAATCTTCTTTCGAACCTGATCAATGCTGGCGGTGCGCACCTGCTTTTTGTTCTTTTCCGGGTGCATCATCGTCTCGTGCCATTCGAGGCCAAGGAAGTCCGCAACCTGCCGGCTATAGGTTTCGGGGTCAGCGACGAGTTTTTCATACGGCACGGTCAGAATCCGGTCGCCGAAAATGGTTTCCCAATGGGCGATGTATTTGCGGTACATGTTCGCGGAATGCCCGATTGCTTCCAGATTGGACGCATATCTCATACCCGGTGCCGGGAAGCGCCTGATCCATTTCGACAAACCGACATCGCGCGGATCGCGCATCATATTGATAACTTTCGCATTCGGGAATGCGGAAAGTAAGAATCCTACCTGCTGGTAGTTATGAGGCAACTTGTCGACAAACGCGATTGATGTCTCCGGGACCGGTGGCATCAGGCGGCGGAAATCTCGGGCAAACTCCTCCGCGTCTTTCGCGTCATAGGCTTTGCCTTCATGGATAAAGTCGTAGGACAAGTCCGGCCCTACAGTCAGTTCCCCACACCCTGCGACATCCGGAATCGAACTCAGCATCATTTCCATGAGCGTCGTCCCGGAGCGCGGTTGGCCGATGACAAAAATCGGGGTCGGCCCATCGACCACCTCGGAGGAGATCGGAGTGTCCATTTCGGGGAACAACTGCACGATGCGCCGAAGTTTCTGGCCTTCGTCGCCGAATTTGTACGGATTCAACTCGTGTTGCAGTTCGTTGGCCCGCGCGAACCCGGGCATTGCAGCAGTCAGCCCATGCAGAACGGATGTGATTTGCGCCTTGGCGAACTCAAGCTGCGAGACAGGATGATCGCTGTTGTCGATGGCAGCAGCTACAAGCGGTTCCAGGTCGCGCGCGCGGTCCTCGTCGGCCATGTTGGACAACTGCAATAGTGACGCCACATGAGCGGGATCATTGGTGATGATCCGGTCGAGAATCTCGGCGGCATCCTTTTTCTTGCCCTCCTGATGAAGAATCGATGCTTTTTGGAATGCGACTGCGTTGTCGTCTGGCGCCAGTTCATAGGCGCGATAGGCGTCCTGCCTGCAGTTGTCGCTGAACCCAATTCTGTCGTAAGCGCGGGCTCGGGTCGTCAACAGCGTGACATCGTCCGGAGATTTTTTGAGTTTTTCGGTCGCATGTTCAACAATCTCGCGCCAGTTGGATCCTTTTAGTTGGATCTCATCCACAACGCGAACAAGCTCTGCGTTATTGGGAAACTGCTCCAGCATTTTCTCGGCATAAGCCAGCGCGCGCGGGATCTGGCCCGTCTGCATCAGAGCGTTTGCAAGGTTTTCAGCAAACTGAGGGTCATCGGGTTTGCGACGCGCGGCTTCGACGAAATGGGGAATGGACTTCTTGTACTGTTTCAATTCGGTGAAAACAAAACCCGCAATGGCTTGAAAGTCCGTATCCTTTGGAAACTTCTTGATCCCCAACTGCGCTTTTTTAAGTGCCTGCGGCAACTTACCTGCCTCGAGATCACCAAGCGCTTTGCCCTTAAGGGATTTAGCTGTTTGATTTGCCATGTGACCTCGTGTGAACTTGAGCCTGGAGAAAAAATGTCAGTGGTTCATTACCTATGTGCGGACGGTTTGCAATAACTCTTCCCAACGACGCAATGGCGCAGCTGTTTTCTGCGCGCCCGGCGAACAGCCTTCCGGGCGTTCCCAATTTCAATGTGTGCCCGACCAATCAGGTGCATGTCGTGCGGACCGGTGAAGGAGGCCGCCAGCTTGATCCGATGCGTTGGGGGTTTCTGCCGCATTGGTACAAGGCGCAAAATGATGGCCCGTTGCTGATCAATGCGCGCGCTGAAACCCTGGCCCAGAAAGCCGCGTTTCGCGCGGCCTGCCGCGAGCGGCGTTGCCTGATTTTGGCGACAGGGTTCTATGAATGGACCAAATCCGACCAAGGACAGCGGTTGCCTTGGTATATCTCGCGCCGCAACAACGAACCGATTGCCTTCGGCGGTGTCTGGCAGGACTGGGGTCCTGACGGTGAACGCCAAAGCACCTGCGCCATCGTCACCACTGCGGCCAACGAAAATCTGGGCAAGATCCATCATCGGATGCCATTGATCCTAGAATCCGACGACTGGGCGCTTTGGCTGGGTGAGGCGGGTAAAGGGGCGGCCCGGCTGATGCGTCCCGGTGCGGAAGATGTGTTGAACTACCATCGGGTTGATCCTGCGGTGAACTCGAACCGGGCCAGCGGCGCAGAACTGATCGAACCAGTCGAGGAGTGAGCTGGCTTTTCTTTCAGCCAAGCCCAAGATAGACCGCAGATATGGTTCTGAAATTCACCACCCTGCCTGACCTCTACACACACGACTTCGATACCGTGATCGATGTGCGAAGCCCTGCAGAATACGCCGAGGATCATTTGCCGGGTGCCATCAATCTGCCGGTTCTGGACAATGAAGAACGGGCGAAAGTCGGCACGATCTACGTTCAGGAAAGTCCGTTCCTGGCCCGCAAGCTGGGCGCGGCTCTGGTGTTTCGCAATGCCGCCGCGCATATCGAAAACAGCCTCAGCCATTACGAGGGAGGATGGCGGCCTCTGGTCTACTGCTGGCGCGGAGGGCAGCGGTCAGGGTCGTTTACTTGGATGCTGCAGCAAATCGGGTGGCGTGCCGACGTGGTTGAAGGTGGCTACCGCACCTACCGCCGGCTGGTGAACCGCTATCTGTACGATGACGTCCTGCCGAACCGCCTTGTAGCGCTGGACGGATATACCGGAACGGCAAAAACCGAATTGCTGGCGCATCTTGCAAAGCGAGGCGTGCAGGTTCTGGACCTTGAGGCGCTGGCCAATCATCGCGGCTCGTTGCTGGGTGAAATGCCCGGAGGACAACCCAACCAGAAAGGGTTTGAATCCGCATTGTCCGCAGCGCTTTGCCGGATGGACGCCAGTCGGCCTGTGGTCGTCGAGGCCGAGTCGTCCAAAATTGGAAGTCTGATCCTGCCGCCAAGCCTTTGGAACGGGCTGCGTGCGGCTCCACGTATCCGAATTGATGCCCCGCTTGCAGCGCGGGCAGATTATCTGGTCGCTGCCTATGATGACATTCTTTCAGATCACGAGCGGATGCGTGACCGGCTGTCACCGCTGCGCTTTCATCGCGGCCATGACGTCGTCGATAACTGGCTGTCCCTAATGGAGGCCGGAGATAAACGTGGTTTGACGCGGGCGCTGATGGATCAGCACTATGATCCGGCCTACGCCAAGTCGCAGAAAGGTAGGGGTGCTCAGGTCATTGCGGAGCTTCAGGCCGACCGGCTGGATACCGACAGTCTTGCCGATGTTGCCGCCCGGATCGAACAGGTTCTGGCCCGGCTTTAAAGACGCAAGACCGGAGCCTTGGACAACCGACCGACAATAGCTGCCGGATATCCCGCATCACGAAGTACCGCGCACAGGTCCTGAGCCTGGTCCGGGGCGACCGCAGCCAGCAATCCTCCGGCGGTTTGGGGGTCGAATAACAAGCCTGCTTTACCTTCCGCAGGCAGTTCCGGAGCTATTGCCCTGTTGTCAGCGAAAATGCTCGACCGGATGCCGTTCGAATACAACTCTTCAGCGCCGACCATTACAGGCACGGCCTCAAGATCCAGTGCTGCACCGCAACCCGAAGCCTCGCACATTCCCTTCAGGTGGCCGGCCAGACCAAAACCCGTGACATCCGTCATCGCATGCGCGTGCCTGAGGATTTCGGCGGCTGTGCCCTGTGGGTGGGTCATGTGGCGAAATGCGGCCGCGACCCACGCGCCATCGGCCTGACCAGCCATTTCAGCGGCCATCAAAACACCGCTGCCAATGGGTTTGGTCAGGATCAACGCATCCCCCGGCAGACCACCGGCCAGAGTAATAGGTTCCTGGGCGCAAAGACCGGTGATGGTGAAGCCGATGGTCATCTCATCGCCCATAGAGCTGTGGCCGCCAACAATCTCGGCACCAGCCTGCCGCAGAACGTCGCTGGCGGTTGTCATGATTTCCGTCATCGTGCGGTGCTGCAACGTAGCGGACATGCGGGGCAGGATCACAGTTGCAGTCGCCGCCTGCGGCGCCGCACCCATCGCCCAGATATCACCAAGCGCGTGCACGGCCGCGATGCGTGTCATCAACACGGGGTCTGCGGTGAAGCTGCGCAAGTGATCCGACGTGATGACCTGACGCGCCCCACCCGTTGTCAGCAGGGCCGCATCATCGCCGGGCAGGGGGGTGACATCCGTGCGTTCGGGCGCAGGCAACGTCTGCAAGGCTTGCTGCAAGGCGCCACGCCCAACCTTGGCACCACAACCGCCGCACATCTGTTTGTCACCCAATGCTTCGCGCAAACCGTCCGCATGATGCCCGGGCAGTTTCGGTATTGCCATCTGCGGCAAGTCACGAAATCTGTTCATGAATTTCTGGTCGATGTGGTTTTTCCATTTCCACATCAACGGACCGCTGAATGACGTTCCCAACTTTTCCGCAAGGGCGGACTTCTTGCCCAGCGAAATCAGTTTCAGATAATCTTTCTGCGGTACGTACCGCCGCATCCGTCCTGCTCCCAATGCCGCGCGCAGATTGTCAAACAAAACCGGCGCTTCACGGACCGCATAGACACCGGCCTTGGGGCGCGGGTTGTCGGACAGGTGCGCGCAATCACCGGCGGCAAAGATCAAGGTGTCGCTGGACTGCAGATGCGCGTTGACCCTGATGTAGCCATCCTGCACCTCCAACCCTGTTTCAGCGATCCAGTCATAGGGTCGCGCACCAGCGGCTCCGGTCACGAACGCGGCTGGGATGTGGCGGCCATCTTCCAGTTCAACATAATCTTTGCCGATCTGGCGAATGGAAGCGTTTTCGAAGATCGCGATCCTCAGGCTTTCCATCGCCTGTCGGATGGTTTCCCCGGCCTTGGGGCCTGTGGCCGTCAAAGCCTTGGCGTTGTCGATCAGCGCGACCCGGGCGTCACGGCCCTGTTCCCGCAACGCGTGTGCCATCGCCATGACCAGTTCGACCCCGGCAACACCGCCGCCAATGACAGCGACTGACGCGGACCCGGGCGTCTTCAGGTAGTCGGCCCATCGTGCCGCAAATAGGCCCAGAGGCTTCGCCGGCACCGCGTATTCTGCAAATCCGGGCAAAGCGGGCATGTCAGAAGTTATGCCCACATTGACCGAAGCAACATCAAACGAAACAGGCAGGCGTCCTGATACGTGAACAACCCGGCTTGCTGGATCCAGGCCGTTTACCGCGCCCAGAATGATGCGCGCCCCTGCAAATCGCGCCAGCTTTATAAGATCGATGTCCAGCTCGTCCCGCCTGTAATGCCCGGCCACATAACCCGGCAACATGCCGGAATAAGGCGCGGTCGGGCCGGGATTGATGATGGTCAGTCGCGCGCCGGGCAAGGGGTTCATTCCCCACTTGCGCAGCACAAGCGCGTGCGTGTGGCCCCCGCCGATCAGAACCAGATCGCGGGTCAGCGGCAACGAAGGTGTATGCATCAGGGTCAGTTCGCTGTGTGATCCGGGACGTCTTCGACCTGCTCGACCGCGTGGGTGGCCCAAAGCTCATCCTCGCCTGCATCCGGCAGATCGCCGGGCGATTCATGGCGATGAATGTGCCATTTGGCAATGAACAGGGCCGTGATCGGCGCGGTCAGGAACAAAAACAGCGTTATTAGCAGCTCGTGCAGCGACGCGTGATCCTCCAGTAGGACGGAATGAAAGATCGACGCCAGCAGAACGCCCCCCACGCCCAGAGTTGTGGCCTTTGTCGGCGCGTGCAGCCGGGACATCGGATCCTTCAGCTTGATCATGCCAAACGATCCCACGAAACCAAATATGCCCGAGACGATCAGGAAGAAAGCGATGAGAAATTCGAAAATGAAACCCATGTCGCCCTCACTCGATAATGTTGCCACGCAGCATGAAGCGTGCGTAAGCCACCGTTGAAACAAAGCCCAGCATGGCGATGATCATGGCGGATTCAAAGAAGATCTCGGTTCCCAGCCTGAGACCGTAAAGGATCATCAACGCGATGGTGTTGATGACCATGGTATCCAGCGCCAGTACCCGCGTGCCGACACCGTCGGCCGTTACGATCCGCCACAGACACATCATGATCGCCGCGCCAAAACAGGCAAAAGTAAAGTAGATGGCATAGGTGATCATTCGAAAATCTCCTTGAGGCGACGTTCATAGCGTTGCTTGATCTGGTCCCGAACCTCGTCAGGGTTCGGGGCGTCAAGGCAATGGACCAAAAGGTTGTGCCCCTGCGCAGACAGATCGCAGCTGACGGTGCCCGGCGTCATGGTGATCGTTCCGGCCAGCACGGTAATCGCCTCGGGTGTGCGCAGTTCAAGCGGAATACAGACCCAGTTTGGTTGCCGATCACTGTCGCGCTTGAACAGGATGATCCGGGCGACCGCGATATTGGCCATCACAATGTCCCATAGAACGACAAGCATGTATTCCACGATCATCGGCCAGTTGCGCAGTATGGGACGGTCCGGCCAGTAGGGCTGCGTGATGAACGGGATGATGATCCCCAGAATCAGACCAAACACCAGCGAATTCAGCGAGGGTTGGTTGGCAAGCAACATCCACACAAACGTCAGCAGAATGGTCAGATGCGGGTGCGGAAATATCCGGTGTAGCAGTTTGATCATTCTTCACCTCCCATGACGGCCGAGATGTAATTTTCGGGCGAGAACAATTGTCCTGCCGTGCCTTCAGCGTAGGTCAGCGCCGGGCCAGCGAACAAGGTCAACAGCATCAGGCCAAGGACCAATCCGAATACCGCCGTGAATGCCAGCGCCGGTTGAGGTTCGGGCGCAGGCAGAACGACGTCTTCATCTTCATCTTCATTTTCGGTCTCTGCTGTGGTGTTAAGCTGCGCGTCGTGGCTTTTCCAGAAGATCAGCGACCCGGCCCGGGCCAGTCCAACGATGGTCACAAAAGACCCGATCAGGATCACCGCCCAGATTGCGTTGGCGTCCGGGGCATCCCGCGCGGCGTCCAGTACCAGCAGTTTACCGACAAAACCGGACAGTGGCGGCATACCGGCCAGCGCAATTGCGCCCATGAAGAACAGCGCCGAAATCAACCCGCTTTGCGGCATCGGAGTGCCGGGCTCAATGGCACCGCCGCGCCGCTGCATCACAAGGTCGGCGACAAGGAACAAAAGCGCCGTCGCCAGTGTCGAGTGGAAAATGTAATATAGCGCGGCAGCGGTTGCGCCGGGCGAGAACAGCGAAATCGCGATCAGCAAAGTGCCCATCGACGCAATCGCGCAGAACGCGACCAGGCGCGCGATGTGCTGTGCTCCCAGAATGCCGATTGCTCCGACCGCCAGAGTGACCAATGCAGCTGGTTGCAGCCAAGCTCCGACCAGGCCTTCTGTCACTGCGACGTCGGGACCAAAATCCAGTGTATAGACCCGCAGGATCGAGTATGCGCCCACCTTGGTCATGATCGCAAACAGCGCGGCCACAGGCAAAGGCGCGTTGGCATAGCTGGCGGGCAGCCAGAAATGCAGCGGCAGAACGGCGGCCTTGATGCAGAAGACCAGCAGCAGCAGTACCGCGCCGACCCGCAGCAAAGCTGTATCTTCAGGTGGAATTTCGGCCACGCGCAGCGCCAGATCGGCCATGTTCAAAGTGCCGGTCACGGAATAGATGGTGCCAAGTGCAAACAGGAACAGGGTCGAGCCAAGCAGGTTGTAGGTGACGTACTGAACCCCGGCTTTCAGCCGTACAGAACCACCACCGTGCGTCATCAGGCCGTAAGAGGCGATCAGCAGAACTTCGAAGAAAACGAACAGGTTGAACGCGTCTCCGGTCAGAAAGGCACCACAAACACCCATAAGCTGGAAGTGGAACAGGGCGTGAAAGTGCTTTCCCCTGTCGTCCCAGCCGGAGGCAATAGAATACAGCACGATGGGAAGGGCCAGCAATGCCGTCAGCAGCACCATCATGGCCGACAGTTTGTCCAGCACCAGCACGATCCCGAATGGCGCGGGCCAGTTGCCCAGTTCATAGACCTGAATGTCGCCGCCCGATGCTTTTGCGGTGATGGTCAGGGCGATACCCAGCAGGCCTACGACACCGGCAACCGAAAAGATGCGCTGCAGGTCCAGATGGAATCGCAGTACCATGATGATGAAGGGGGCCAGGATCGCGGGCAGGACGATCGGCGCAACGATCCAGTGATTCATGCGTCTTCTCCTGCGCCGTCCACGCTGTCCTGCGCGCTCATGTCGATGTGGTCATCCATGGACGACAGATAGGCGGACAGGGCGATCATCACGATCACCGCCGTCATACCGAACGAGATCACGATGGCCGTCAGCACGAGTGCCTGCGGCAGCGGATCGGTGTAGGGCACGTCCTTGTACTTGTTCAGAACCGCCGGCGCGTTCAGCGCCAGCCGCCCGGTGGCAAACAGGAACACATTGACTGCATAGGTCAGCAAAGACAGGCCCAGAATGACGGGGAAAGTCCTGCGACGAAGGATCAGGAAGATCCCGGCTGCGGTCATGACGCCTACGGCAGAGGCTACGAGCGCTTCCATCAGGCCTGCTCCTTCTCTTGGTCTTCTTCTGGCGGATCATCCCGAAGCGGGTTGATATCCATCGGGAACTCCTGCGCCATGCCCGGTTGCCAAGCAAACCGTGACAGGCTGTCCAGCGCCAGCATGACAGCACCCAGAACGGCGAGGAATACGCCGGTGTCGAACAAGATGGCGGTGGCCCATTCGAACTCTTCCAGCGGCGGCCAGTGAATGTAGCCGAAATCGCTGGTCAGGAACGGCCTTTCATTGAACCACGCGCCCAGTCCGGTCGCAGCGGCTATCAGAACGCCCCAGCCGATTGTTCCGTGGTAAAAGAACCTCTGCCGTTCAATGGCCCAGGTGTATCCGCTGGCCATGTATTGCATCAGGTAGGCGATCGCGACGATCAGACCGGCAATAAAGCCGCCGCCGGGCTGGTTGTGGCCGCGGAAAAAGATGTAGGCGCCCACCATCAGGGCAATCGGCATCATCACGCGGGTTGCAACCACCATCATAAGCGGGTGCGAGTCGCCCGATTGCGGCCAGTGCGGTTTGCGGTTCAGAAGATAGCCGCGGACATTGGTGCTCAGAACCGCCTCGGTCAGGGCAAAGATGATAAGCGCGGCAATGCCCAGAACGATGATCTCGCCAAAGGTATCAAAGCCCCGGAAGTCGACGAGAATGACGTTGACCACGTTGGTGCCACCGCCGCCCTTGTACGAGTTCGCCAGATGGAAATCCGATATTGTCGGAAAAGCGAAATCACGCAGCATCAGCGCATAGATCAAGGCGCCGCTGCCGATCCCGGCCACGACAGAGATCGCTGCATCCCGCCAGCGGCGCTGGGCGCTGCTGTCCCGTGGGGTTTCGGTTGGCAGAAAGTTCAGCGACAGCAACAGCAGGATCATCGTGACCACTTCGACCGAGATCTGCGTCAGTGCCAGATCCGGGGCGGACAGGTAGTTGAACGCCATTGACACGATCAGACCCACAACACCGATCAGCACAAGTGACAACAGGCGGTTGCGGTGGAACCACATGATCGCCAGCGTAGCGCCCACCAGACAGATCCAGCCGATAATCGGTATGATTGGTGCGGGCAGCGGCACCCGGGTTTCAAGCCCGATCGTTCCGGTCGAATAGGCGTAAAAACCCATCCCCACGGTAAAAGCGATCAAGATAACGGCGTAACGCGAGATGACGCCATTGTGCAACTCGTCCGTGACCCATTGGCTGAGCTTTGTCAGCGCGCCGATCACTGCGTCGAAGATGTCTTTTGCCTCGGGCCGGGGCAGCGCATTCCAGACCTGTTCTCCGCGCTTGTGCAGCGACACTAGGAAAAGACCTCCCAGCGTTGCCACGATGGACATGTACAGCGCCGGAGTAAAGCCGTGCCACAGTTTGAGCGAATAGTAGGGCAGGTTCTCTCCGCCGATCACCGCGCTGGAGACAACGGCGACCAGCGGGCCAACAATAGCGGCGGAATACAGACCGATCAGCACAACCAGAACCACAAGAAATGCGGGGGCCAACCACAGCCCGACGGGCGGATCATGCGGATGCGCGGGGTAATCGTCCCGCTCGGGGCCAAGAAAAACGTGGCCCACAAAGCGGAAGGAATAGGCCGCCGAGAAAAGCGCCGCCAACAGGGCCAGCCCGGGCACCAGATAATGCGAGTTCAGCCATGTTGTATGGACTGTTTCCTCAAGCATCATTTCCTTGGAAAGGAACCCGTTCAGCGGTGGCAGGCCAGCCATCGACAGGGCTGCGATCGTCCCGATGGTGAAGGTGATCGGCATCAGGTGCCGCAACCCGCCCAGCCGTTTGACGTCACGGGTTCCGGTCTCGTGATCGACAATCCCTGCGGTCATGAACAGGGCGGCCTTGAACGTTGCATGGTTGATGATGTGGAAGATGGCGGCCACGGCGGCAATCTTGGTGCCAAAACCCAGCAGCATGGTCACAAGACCCAGATGCGACACGGTCGAAAACGCCAGCAAGGCCTTGAGGTCATCCTTGAACAGCGCAATGCAGGCACCGATCAACATCGTTACCAGACCGGTTGTTGCCACTATGTAGAACCAGGCCTCGGTCCCGGCCAGAACCGGCCACATCCGCGCCATCAGGAACAGCCCGGCCTTTACCATCGTGGCTGAGTGCAGGTAGGCCGAAACCGGTGTTGGTGCGGCCATCGCGTGCGGCAGCCAGAAATGGAACGGGAACTGCGCTGACTTGGTGAAACAACCCAGCAGGATCAGGATCAGCGCGGGCATGTAGTAGGGCGACGACTGGATCAGCTCCTTGTTCTGGAGGATAACGCTCAGGTCGTAGGACCCCACGATATTACCAAGGATCAGCATCCCAGCGATCATCGCCAGCCCGCCTGATCCGGTGACAGCCAGCGCCATGCGCGCGCCCTGACGCCCCTCGGGCAGGTGCCGCCAGTATCCGATCAACAGGAAGGAACTGAGCGACGTGAGTTCCCAGAAAATCAACAAAAGCAGAATGTTGTCGGACAGAACGATGCCCACCATCGCGCCCTGGAACAGAAGAAGATAGGTATAGAACTGCCCCATCGGGTCTTCGCGGGACAGGTAGAACCGCGCGTAGAGGATAATCAGCAAACCGATCCCCAGGATCAGCAGGGCAAACAGAAAGCCCAGCCCGTCCAGCATGAAATTCGCGTTCAGTCCCAGCCCCGGTATCCAGTCGAACCTGGCGGTCACCACCTCGCCGCGCATGACGGACGGAATGTGGATCAGCAGCCCCATCAGTGCCAGAAATGTGGTCAGTCCGGCAGCCGAGGCCGCCGCGTTTCGTCCCGCCCGGATCAGAAGGGCTGGGAACACAGCTCCGAGGAAGGGAAGGGCCGCGATAAGGAATAGGGACAAGTGCGATACTCCGGTCTGGGCGGTCAAAGTGGTATTGATTTTGTAAGGATAATTCTCTGACTGTCCAGCGATTGCAAGATTATGCGCCCGTTTCGGCGTGAAGGGCGCGCGGATTTTCCTTTGGGGCGAAAATGACGCGAACTTGATCCGGTCGATGCCAATTCGACGCGGCAATGTGCTTCGCCCTGTGATAAAACCGATTTGTCGGCATGGGAGCGCGGCGTGGCAGAAAAAGTGAACCGAACGCGAAGGCGGGTAGTTTTGGGTGTTGGTGCCGCCATCGCCGCCGGCTTTGCGATACGGCAGTACCGTCTGATTCCACAGAATTATTCCGGTGGACGGATTCAGGCCGCCGGCGCGTATCAGAAGGCAGTTTCGGGGGACATCCTGCTGGTGGATATCCGCACACCCCGGGAATGGCGCGCAACCGGGATTGGCAGGGGCGCGCATCCGCTTGATATGCGCCGCAAGGACTTCTTGCAGGTGCTCACGCAGCTTGCCGATGGCGATCGGTCTGCGCCTGTTGCACTGATCTGCGCTCGTGGCGTCCGGTCGGCGCGGCTGAGCAATCAACTGACGGCTGCCGGTTTTACCAATGTTATCGACGTCCCCGAAGGCATGCTGGGCTCGGCCGCCGGGCCGGGTTGGCTGCGCGCAGGGCTGCCGGTCGAAGCTTACAAAGAGGACATTTGATGAAAGCGAAATTCTGGCTGGCGCTGAGCCTTTCATTCGCCGGACAAACGGCTTTGGCCACTTGTGCCGAATCTGAAGGTCCGTGCGAGACCACGTCCGGCGAATACCACATCGAATTGCCAAAGGCCGAAAACCCGCCGCTGGTCGTGTTTCTGCACGGCTATGGCGGCAGCGGCAGCGGTGCGATGAAAAACCGCGATATGGTCGATCCCTTGCTCGCGCGTGGCTATGCGGTGATGGCACCCGAAGGGGCAATGAGCAACGGGCGCAAAAGCTGGAACTTCTATCCCGGCTGGGAGGGGCGGGACGATACCGCCTTTCTGACCGAAGTGGTGCAGGACGCAGCCGACCGATTTGGCATCGACAGTGACCGGGTCGTGCTGGGCGGGTTTTCCGCAGGCGGGTTCATGGTGAACTATCTGGCCTGCGATGCGCCAGAGACGTTTTCGGCCTATGTGCCCGTGTCAGGAGGCTTTTGGCGGCCAAATCCGGAAAGCTGCGCAGGGCCGGTCAAGCTGTTTCACACCCATGGCTGGGCAGACAATGTAGTCCCGTTGGAGGGGCGCATACTGGGTGGGGGCCGGTTCCATCAGGGGGATATCTTTGCTGGGTTTGAAATCTGGCGGGAAGCCAATGAATGCCCGGATACCAAACCATCCGGGTTTTCGATCACGGGCAATTTCATGCGCCGAAACTGGACGGGCTGCGCCGAAAACAGCGCGCTGGAGTTTGCGCTGTTTCCCGGTGGTCACGGTGTTCCCAAAGGTTGGGCGGACATGATGGTGGACTGGTACGAAGGCCTGTCCGGAAGCTGATCATTCCGCCGGAGTCATCGTCCCCTTGCCCTCAATCAGGCGTTTCAGTTCGTCACGGTGGCGGCGGGCCGAACGGGTGATTGCGGGTTCGGCGAAGTCCTCGCGCATACCGACCATGCGCCGGGCCGTTCCTGCGGACACACCGCTAAGCGCGGACAGCGGTATAGCCAGGGCCAGGCTGATGGCGATCGGGGCCAGCCAGACCGATACCAGCCCGGCCAGAATCCCAACGCTCAGTGCGATACCGCTGATCGTTTCCAGAGCGTGGCACAGAACAAGGGTGCGCAGGCTATAGCTACAGCCGTCGCGGGCTTGCGGGGACCAACCTTTTTGGATGCCCAATGCAGTTCGAAAGACTGCGATCATCTGTTGTACCATCAGGATCGGGGCATAGAGGATCGACAGGATCACCTCGGACAGGAACGAGATGAAAAACCGCCGCCCGCCACCGAAATCGGAATAGCGAACACCGCTGAGGGGCAGGGCTACGACGCCCAGTACCTTGGGCGCCAGCAACATTGCATACATGACCAGAATGATCAGCACGTGGCGGGTTTCAGTCATTTCCGGCCATTGCGGAAATAGCGGGTTGTCGGGGCTGAAGTAATGCAGAACCGACGCGTCTTCGCCCTGACCGATCAGCGCCCACATGACCAGCAGCGCAAACCACAGCGGCGACATCAGATAGCCGACCGCACCATGAAACATGTGGAAGCGGGACACCGAGCGGAATCCGGCAGAGCCCAGCAGTTTCAGGTGCTGCAGGTTACCCTGACACCAGCGGCGGTCGCGCATGGCGTGGTCAATCAGGGTGGGCGGTGTCTCTTCATACGATCCGCGAATACGCGGCAGGAATCGCACACCCCAGCCGGCGCGGCGCAACAACCCGGCCTCGACAAAGTCGTGGCTCATGATCAGTTGGTCCTGCCCGCTGAAAGATCGCAGTTTGGGCAGCCCGGCGCAGGAAGCAAAGGCACGGGTACGAATGATGGCATTGTGGCCCCAGTAATTGCCTTCCTGCCCACACCAGCGGGCCAAACCTTCGGCAAAGGCAATGCCATAAACTCCGTTGGCGAACTGCTGCATCCGGGCAAAGACCGACTGCGCACCGATCAGTTGCGGATAACTCTGGATCAGGCCCGCGCCGGGATCACGCGCCAGAGAATCCGTCAGGCGGGCGATGGCGCGGCCGGTCATCAGACTGTCGGCATCCAGCACCAGCATCGCGTCCCAGTCCGCGCCCCAACGGCTGACCCAGTCGGCGATGTTGCCGACCTTGCGGTCGGTATTCTGTTCGCGGCGGCGGTAATACAACTCCAGCCCGGGTGCGAGCGAGGTTCGCAGCGCCTCGACGCTGGCCTGTTCCTGCGCTGCAATCTCGGGGTCGCGCGTGTCGGACAGGATGAACATGGCATAGTGATGCTGGCCGCCGCGCGCACGCAATTCTTCCAGCATTGTCCGGGCATTGCCCAGAACGAACCACGGCACTTCGTTATAAACCGGCATCAACAACGCGACGCGCAGCGGGGTCGGGCGGGTCTGGTGTTTGGGCTGCTCCTGCCGCGCAAGCGACGCCATGCCCAGAAGAACTGTGCAGACCGTGAACGAAATCCAGAAGAAATTGAACGAGATCAGCGTCAGCAGAATGCCCTCGATCAGGTTGATCCCTTCGGCCCCGAACCAGTCGGACATCACCCACAACAGGCCCAGCGTTGCGGCCATCGCGGGTGAAAAAGCCAAGGCGCGCCAGAACCCGGCAGACGGATTGTCCGTCCGGGACGGAACCTGTGCGTCACGGAACCCGGCGCTGAAATCCTGCGCCGGCATGGCCAGAGGCGCCTCGGGGGGCATGATATGCAGATCGCGGTTCATGTGGTCCATCTGTACAGCCAGACCTCGGAGGCCGGTTGTTTTCCGACAAGCAACTGCGCGCGCAGTTCGACATGATCCCGTTCGGCGGGTTCAAATGAAAATGCCAACCGCATTCCGCCGGTATCGGGGTTGCGTTGCAACACACCGTCCGAGGTTTCGGCATGAGGCGAATCCACAAAGATCGAAATCGCCTCGAGGTCGTCGAACAAGTCGCTGGCCTCAAAGTCGATGACGGCAAGACGCCCTTCGCCGAACGTATTTTCGCCCATTGCCGTGTTGATTACGCGGGCCATCGGCGTACGCTGTGGATTGTCGCCCCAGATTAGGCGGTAGGATATATCGATCTGGCTGCCCGCAGCATACGGGGCAGCCGGTCGCCAATAGGCAACTATGTTGTCGTAGATCTCCTGATCCGCAGGAATTTCGACCAGCGTGACCGAGCCTTTGCCCCAGTCGCCTTTGGGTTCGACCCACAGGCCGGGGCGTTTGTGATAGTTCGCTTCAAGATCAGCGTAATCCGAGAACTCACGTTTCCGTTGCATCAGGCCAAAGCCGACGGGGTTGGTGTCGACGAAGGAAGAAATCTGCAACCTCGTCGGGTTTGCCAGCGGCCGCCACAGCACTTCACCCGCGCCGTTGCGCACCATCAGCCCGTCGCTGTCATGCACGGCGGGCCGGAAATCGTCGAACCGGCTGTGATTGGTCTGATCGAACAGGAACATCGAGGTTCCGGGCGCGATGCCTACATGGGTCAGATCCTCGCGCGGGAAGAGGGTCGCCTCTACCTCCATCACGCAATCCGCGCCTGCGGTGACATCAAAGCGGTAAGCGCCGGTTACGCTGGGGCTGTCCATCAGCGCATGGACGATCATGTTGCGTTGGCCAGGCGCGGGGCGCTCCAGCCAGAAACGGATGAATTCGGGGAATTCCTCGCCATCCGGATCGCCGGTCTTCAGCGCCAGCCCGCGGGCTGACAGGCCGTAAACTTCGTGCAGGCCAATGGCGCGGAAATAGCTGGCACCCTGCCAGACGCAGAACTCATCGGTTTTACCGGGGCGGTGCATCTCGGTGCGCAGGCGCAGACCGGAGAAGCCCAGAGTTTCGTCCACGGGCAGGTGTGGCACGTCTTCGGATTTGTCGAACATCGCTAGATCGAACGCGACCGGCGTCGTCATGCCGTTTTCAACGGTCGAGACTTGAACAGTGCGCGGAAAATAAAGGCCCGGGGTAAAGAAATCGACGTTGAAGGGTGTCTCGGTCTCGTACCACAGCGCCCGGTCCAGCCGGAACCGGATCGAGCGATACTGCTGATATGTCAGGTCCTGCCATTCCTGCGGCACCATCTCGCGGTCCGTATAGGGGCGGCTGGCCAGATCGCGGGCAAGCTTAATCACATCATTGCGGTCAAACGGAACCTCACCGCCAGTCGCAAACGCGGATGGGGCAAATGCCAGTGCCGTCGATAAGGTCAGAAATGCGCGGCGTGTAAGAATCATTTCTTAGATTTCCATGGTTGCGATTTGAACCATGCGGCCAGATAGGCCACACCGATGATCATGGCAAAGCCAATTATGTTGGCGGCAAAGACAGCGGCGGAATCCCGCCCGGTCTGGTCCAGTCCAACGCCGATAAGTCGTGCCGCTGCCATCGAAAATACGAACACTGCCAGCGATTGCTGACCCACCTTGGTGATGACGGTCAGCAGCCAATGCCAGATCCGCGCCGCCACGCCGTGACCCGAGGCGATCAGGCGATGCCCGTGTTCCCCGGCGGCGACCCAGCCCAGATAGGCCAGTGACAGGAAATGGAGATAACGGAACAGTCCGAATTCGGTTTTGCTCCGCAATTCCTCGGTCAGGGGCCAGGCCTTGCGGATCAGCGCGCCCAGTTCCGGTGCTGCGGAATTCACCCAAAGGAACACCTTCCACGACCCAAAGGGCGCGGACAAGATCAGGAACAGCGCCGCGATCCAGATCAGTGTTTTTGAGACAGGCGGCGCGGGAATCCAGCCGCGCATGAATGCAAAACCGGTAAAGAACAGCAATTGCCAGCCAAATGGGTTGAAGAACCATTGGCGGTCGGACCACGGCTCGGCGGGCAGGGCCAGCACTCCGAACTGGGCGACAAGCCAGATCGCGATCGAGGTTGCCGCAACCGCCCAGAAACCGATCCGGGACAGGCCCATGAACAAGGGCATCATCGCAAGAACCACCAGATACATCGGCAGGATGTCGAAATAGTTCGGTACATAGGTGAGTGTGAAAATCCCGACCATCTGCGGCGCAGGATCGTTGAAGAAATGCTGCAGGTTCAGAGACGAGACATATGTTTTCTCGAACGTGCCAGTCTGGTCCAGTGCGGCCATGGTCATGGCGACAAAGAAAAACAGGCCGATATGTGCCCAATAGACCTGCCAGATACGGTAGGCGACCCGGGCGGTGCCCAGCCACCAGCCTTTGCGCAGAAAGGCCCCGCCAAAGGCAATCGCCGAGGCCATGCCGGAACAGAACACAAAAATCTCTGTCGCGTCCGAGAAGCCGAAGCGTGCCGGAATCCATTTGGCCCACGGATCGTTCGGGATATGCGCGATCAGAATGATGAACATCGCGATGCCGCGATAGAAATCCAGCCGCGGATCGCGCGTGCTGGCAGGGGTCGCAGCCGAAGCTGCAACCGATGCAAAATCAGTAGCGGGCGAAACAGTCGCCATACGTTCTCTGTCCTTCCTGGTCTTTTTATTGTTATTCGGCGGGCACGCTTTGCATGTCACCGCTGTCGCGTGCCGCTGCGATCAGTGCCCGGCGCGCGAGGGCATAGTTGTCCTCGCCTCCGGCCCGCTTGGCACGACGGTCGTCAAGAATGTGCTCAACCTCATCCAGACGTCCGGCGCGCAGGCCGGAATCGATTGTAATACGTTCAAAAACATCACGTTGCGCATGGCTGCCACCTGCCAGTTGCATTGATCCGCGCGCGGCACACAGATGGTCAAAGGCGGTGCCATGCTGTCCGTCGGCGAATGCCTCAAGACCCAGTGCCGCGGCTACGCCGGGATCGGCCATGCGGCGGGTAGTGTCATCCTTGGCGCGTTTTGCGTCTTGCCGGATGCGGTTCAGCATCTTTGCCGTGGCGTCTGTGCGGTTGTCGCCGGTCAGCGCCAGAAGATAATGCAGGTCCGCGAAAATCAAACAGCCATCTTCGGTTCGCGCGGCGGACAAATCGGCCAGTTCTTCCCAACGATTTCCGACATTTACGCCCTCAAGCTCCAACCGCATCAGCAACGAGGTTCCGTTCGAGATGTCGCGGTAATCGTCGGTCTTGTCTTGGCGGATATGGTGATCATACAGCTCCATCACCTGATCGATCTGGCCCAGATCAAGATGCATCAGCGCCTTGTGCCACCACACGTGATAGCGGAAGTTGTTGCAGTGCGACCAGGCGTTTTCCCGACCGGCCAGCCAGTCCAGACCCAGCTGCGCGTTGCCGGTCATCTCATGCACATGCGCGACCGCATGCAGACCCCATGCGTCGTCCGAAACCATCCACAGTGCCTGACGGCCCGCGATTTCGGCCTTTTCATAGGCACCGGTTTCCTCAAGCGCGAACGAGTGGCAGCCCAGCAGGTATCCGCGCCCTGGATGATCCGGCGCATAAGCGGGCAGGATGCGTTCGATCGACCGGCGCATGCCCGGAGCATCGCCCAGCACAAACCGGGTTGCGTGGCTGAGTTTCATGGCCAGCGTATCCTGCGGATGGTCGCGCAGCACCGCTTCGAACTTCTGAACCGCCTGCTCTAACTGACCGGCCAGATAAAGCGCCAGTGCATCGACATAAAGACGTTCGCGGGCCGAGATCGGCTGCCGCGCCATTGCGGCATTTGCAGCCGTCAGCGCTTCGACTGCGACAGGCATCATTTCACGCCGGCCCAGCAATGCCATGAACAATCCTTTGATGGCATGACCCAGCGCAAAATCCGGCTCAAGCTCCAGCACTTTGCCCAAGTGCTGGGGCGTGACCGCTGAATGCGCCATGAACCCAAGCAGAACACCATTCCACGCTTCGACGCTTGCCGGCTGGGTCAAAGTGTTCATTTGTCCAAAAACGTCTTGTTTCATACTTGGGTCCAATCTGATTGCGATATTTGACACTGTTCGATTTATCAGAGTGTGCCGACGGGACGTAACAGTATCGACCCTGCTCTCGAATTGGTGAAAGGCTGTGTGTGTAAAACGCGAAAAAAACCGCCGATTCAAGGGCATGTTTCAGCAACATGCCGCCGAAACGGGCACTGTGTTTCAATCGTCGAAGGGATTTTCGGCGCTCAGAACGGCCTGGGTATCGGCGCCAAATGTTGGCGGAGCCGCACGATAGGTGACCGGCGTGCGCGATAAATTGAGCGGATTTCCGATCAGTTGCACGGGCCCGGGCTGCGCTTGCATGGCGATCTGCATGTTGCGGGCCGCCGCCTGATCGGTGGCAAAAACCTGATCCAATGTTTGTACCGGACCAACGGGAACTTTCTGGTCTTCCAGACCCGCGATCACCGTTGCGGTGTCCATGCCTTTCAGGGCAGGCCGCAGCACTGCGTTCAGGGCATCGCGGTTTTCAAGGCGGGCCGGGTTTGTTGCAAAAAGGGGATCGTCGGCAAGGTCTTCGCGGTTGATGAAACGGCAGAATCTTTGAAACTGTGTGTCATTGCCGACTGCCAGAATGACGTGGCCGTCTGACGTTTCATAGACGTCGTAGGGCACGATATTGGGATGCCCGTTGCCTCGCCGTTGCGGAACGTTGCCGGATGTCAGGTAGTTCACACCTTCGTTGATCAGCCATGCGATCTGCGCGTCGACCAACGCCAGATCGATCTGCTGTCCTTCGCCGGTCTGGTCGCGGTGCCGTAAAGCCGCCAGTATGCCGACGGTGGCGTACATGCCGCACATCACGTCGGCAATGCCGACACCAACTTTCATCGGCGCGCCTTCGGGGTCGCCGGTCAGCGACATGATCCCGCCATAGCCCTGCGCCATCAGATCATAGCCGGGTTTGCTCGCATTAGGTCCGGTTTGCCCATAGCCCGAGATCGAGCAGTACACGAGCCCCGGAAGCTCCTGTGACAGAGATACATAGTCCAGCCCGTATTTGGCCAGCCCGCCGGGTTTGAAGTTCTCGATCAAAATATCCGCGTACGAAGCCAGTCGCTTGATTTCGGCCTGACCCTTGGCGGTCGTGATATCGATCGCCACTGATTTCTTGTTGCGGTTGGCTGCCATGAAATAAGCACTCAGGTCCGAGCGGTTTCCGTCCGCATCCTCGACATATGGCGGGCCCCACTGCCGTGTGTCGTCGCCACCCGTTGCCGGGTTTTCGATCTTGATGACACTGGCGCCCAAGTCGCCCAGCAATTGCGTGCAGGTCGGCCCGGCCAGAATACGGCTGAGATCCAGAACCTTGACGCCTTTCAGCGGCCCTTCAGATGCGGCCATCGTAACCTCCGCGCTCAATCTCAGCGGCGATGACCGTGAATGTGTCGGCTTTTATGGCGGCATCCAGTGCCGCGCGCAATTCGGCGCGATTGCGAACAGTGTGGCCATTGCCGCCAAAGGCGCGCCCCATGGCGGCAAAATCGTGGCGGTCGAAGTCAACGCCCCGGTTGCCCATCTGACGCTGGCGCTGCTTTAGCTCAATCAGCGCAAGGCTGGCATCGACAAAGACCAGAAAGATCGGATTGCCACCCATTTCAGCAGCCGTCGAAAGCTCACCGGCGACCATCAGGAAACCGGCGTCGCCGGAAAAGCTGATCACGGGATGGTCCGGTTCTGCCAGTTTCAGGCCTATGGCCATCGGCACGGCGCAGCCCATGGTGCACAGGGCCGAGGATTGTATCAGCCCGCGCGGCTCAGAACATTCCCACATCTGGCTGAGCAGGATGCGATGCGCGCCGCTGTCGGCCGTCGCCAGGGTTTCAGGTGGAAGCGCTGCGCGGGATTCCGCGATCACTGCGGCGGGTCCCCAGTCGTCATCCATCGGGAACGCTTGCGCCAGTGCCGCTTTCACTTGTTCGGGCTCACCACCAGGCCACGTCGCGCGCGCGGGATTGCCCTTGGCGATGGCCTCCAGCGTGGCCGCTGTGTCGGCAACCAGATTGAGCCCGGCCTGATGCATGTAGTGATCGTTGACGACCGCCGAGATGTCGATCACGCGCTTTTCCTCGGGGTCCCAGATCTCGCGCCAGCCGGGGCGCATTTCGATTGGGTCATAACCCAGGCACAGGACCAGATCGGCCTGCTCCACCAATGGCACCAGATGCTTGTCCGCCAGCGGGGACAGCCCTGCAGCGCCCAGACACAGGGGATGATCCTCGGGCACCACACCCTTGGCCTTGTAGGTGGTTACAAAAGGAATTCGGAAGTGCTCAAGAAAGGCCCGCACTACACAGCGCGAGTCGTCATAGAGGACATCAAGCCCGATGATGGCCAGCGGACGCTCGGCGTCGGCGACCCAGCGCCGGGCCTTTTCAAGGCAGTTCCCTTCGGGGGCAACGGCGGCGGGCTTGGTCAGCCGGCGCCGTTTCGTGTTGCTGACACGCGTATCGGCAACCGAGATCGGCACGTCGATATGCACGGGGCCAAGACGTGGCTGATTGGCGAGCGACACGGCCTTGTCTGCGACGATATCCGCGCCCTCGGCGGTCATTACAAACGTGCCCTTCGTGATCGAGCGGTAGACCCGGGAGTGGTCCATAACCTGATGCGTATAGGTCAGCGCTTCGTCCGCGTCGACGCAGCCGGTCAGCACGATCATGGGAACCCGGTCTTGCAACGCGTTCGCCACCACGTTGATTCCGTTCATCGCACCGGGGCCTAATGTCGCCACCAGAATTGCAGGCGCACCATCGCGATGATGTACCGCCTCGGCCATAAAACCGGCCGAGTTTTCGTGTTTGGCCAGATGAAAGGTGATACCCGCCCTCTCAAGCGCGTCGACCAGCGTCAGAACTTCTCCTCCGGGCATACCGAAAGCATGGCGACAACCGGCCTCGTACAGGCGTTGGGCCAGAATATCCGCCGCGCGGGGTGAAAAGTCCTGCATCCGTCATGCTCCGATACACAAGTTGCACAGCAGATTGCGGAGGACGCCGTCGGACGCAAGGCAGATCACGGCAGTGTGACTATTTGACTGCAGCTTCGGCCACGGCCTGAAACTTTTCGTCCAATTCCCGGGCAATTTCGCTCAGCTTTGCGCCACCTTCTGAGGCATAAGGAGCAAACACAAATCCGGGCGTTTTATAGGACAGGGTGGCAGTTCCGTCTTCGTTTTCGGTCACGTAAAACCTGATCGGCGCCTCGATCATCGCGTTGGTCGATGTTTCCAAAACACGCACAGCAAAATCGTTGTTGAATGCGCCGATCACCAGGTTGCCGGGAATGGTGATCCCGCGCGCAGCGGCGGCCTTTGTTGGCCCGGCTTGCGTCACCACGATCAGCCCATTTTCCTTGACTGCTGTTTTGGTGGCGTCCACCAGGTCCTCATATGACTTGTCGGTCACGTAAACCGCCCAGCCTTCGGGGATGTCGGGATCATCAGCCCAAACGGGATAGGCCAGCAGACAGAACAGGACCCGGAGCAATCTCATAGCATTGCCTCATTTGGTGTGGACGACCTTGTGATGCCAGAAATTCAGCACCGACGCATTCACATTCTTGTGGGGTGGAACGTCGGAGGAGTGCGCCGTCCATTAGTGGTTCGATTGAGCCATGAGGCTTTTCGCATCGAAGCTTCCCGCCTGATAGGCAAACTCACCTGCTATGCCACTTTGCGTCAGACCGCGCGCCTTTTCAGCAGATAGATATCCATGATCCAGCCATGCTCGGCCCGTGCGCGGGCCCGGGTATCCAGAATCGCCTGCGCCACCTCGGAAAGTTGGCCATGGATCAGCAGCTCTTCCTTCATGCCGACGAACGCGCCCCACCAGATGTCATAATCCTTCATCTCCAGAGACTGGAACGAGCATTCACCATCCAGCATGACCGCCACCTTGGTCGCGGCTTCGGGCCAGCCCTGTTCGCGAAGCCTTCGGCCAGTCGTGACAACATAAGGCGCCCCAATATCGTTGACCGGAATTCCGTGCGCTGCGGTCAGCGCCTGCAAAGCGGTGATGCCGGGGATTACCCGTTTTCGTGGCTGCGGGGTCAGTCGCGCGGCAATGCGCAAAGAACTGTCATAAAGCGACGGATCACCCCAGATCAATAGCGCCACATTCCGGGCCTCTGGATCAGCCTGCATTGCCTCCTGCCAGCGCAGGGCGATGGCGTCGTGCCACTCATCAACACCGCGCAGATAGCCGTCCTCCGTCCGGCGTTCGGGAATGTCGAAATAAGCGATCCGGGGCGGGGTATCTGTCACCTGCGCGATGATCTCTTCACGCAGTCCTGCCAGATCGGCCTTGTTCTCGCCCTTGCGCGGGATCAGGATCAGATCGGCATCACGGATTGCCTTTGCCCCCTGAAAAGTCACGTGATCCGGGTTGCCCGTGCCAATGCCGATCAGGGACAGCTCATACATTGTCAAACTCCGCCAGCGGGCCATACAGGATCAGGGCCGGGGCTGTGCCGATTTCGGATTGCAACTGTTCCGCCAAAGCGCCGATGGTGGCACGGCGAAGCTTCTGGTCGGGGGTCGAGACGGACTCGGCCATCAATGCCGGAGTATCCAGCGGCAAGCCATGGGAGCGAAGTGCCTCGACGAGCAAGGGGAAGGTGCGTTTGCCCATGAAAACCACTGTTGTCGCGGAAGGGTCCGCGAGTGCGGGCAGATTCAGATCTTCCGGTAACTGGCCGCTGACATCGTGTCCGGTCACAAATTGCACGCGGCGGGCGGTCAGACGACGGGTCAATGGGATGCCCGCTGCTGCAGCGGCCGCAACGGCTGACGGAATGCCGGGAATGATTTCATAGTCGATACCAGCATCCCGCAACGCGACAAGCTCTTCTTCCAGACGACCGAACAAGCCGCCATCACCGGATTTCAGGCGCACAACATGCTGGCCAGTACGGGCATAGTCCACCAGCAAGCGGCTGACATGATCCTGTTTCGGCGACGGGCGACCAGCCCGTTTGCCTACCCCGACCAGATCGGCATCATCGCGCGCATGGGACAGGATTGGGCCACTGCTGAGATCGTCAAACAGCACCGCGTCCGCCTTTTGCAACCGATTCACCGCCTTGAGCGTCAGCAACTCGGGATCGCCCGGGCCAGAGCCGATGAAGGAAACAAAACCGCTCATTCCGAGGCCTCGGCTATCAGATGAAAGAAGGTGCCTGTCACGTGTCCACGTACCGATCCGGTCTGCGGTCCTTCGGTGCCTTCCGCGTCAAACACGCGCGCCAAAGGGGGGTCTGGCTGTTCGACAATCGACGAATAATGAAACTCATGCCCGCGCAAAGCCGTACCAGCGGCAAGCCCCGGCATCGGCGACAGCAATTCCGCCCGCCGATAGCCCAGATTGAACTTGCGCTTTTCGTATGATGTCACCAGACCCAGCAATCCGGCCATCCGGTGCCGGGTACCGTCCTTGTCGATCAACCCTTCGCCCAAGGCCATGTAGCCCCCACATTCCCCGTGAACGGGCTTTGTATCGGCATGTTTGCGCAGCCCTGACAGGAACGTATCAGCCGCCGCCAGCGTTCCGGCGTGCAATTCCGGATACCCGCCGGGCAGCCACACAAGATCAGCATCCGCGGCCGGAGCTTCGTTCGCCAGTGGCGAAAATGGCAGAACTTCAGCCCCTGCTACGCGCCACCCTTCCAGCAGATGCGGGTAGGTGAACGAAAACGCCGCATCCTGTGCCAATGCGATCCGTTGTGCCGGAGGGCGCGGCAGCGCGGCTGACGATGGCCCTTTCGGGCCTGAGGAAGCTGCAGCCTTGATCGCCTCAAGGTCCACATGTTCACGCAGAAATACTGCATACCCGGCAATGGCACTTTCCAGATCCGGGTGTTCGACCGCCTGAATCAGGCCAAGATGGCGTTCAGGCAGGGTCAGATCGCCGCGCCGCGGCAGGACGCCCAGCACCGGCAGACCCGCGTGTTCCATCCCCAGACGGGTCAGGCGTTCATGCCGTGGGCTGGCACAGCGGTTCAGGATTACTCCGGCAAAGGGCAGGTCCGGATTGTACATTCGGAACCCAAGTGCTGTCGCCGCCGCAGATTGCGCCTGACCGCCTACATCCAGCACCAGTACAACGGGCCAGCCCATGCGCTGCGCTGTCTCAGCGCTGGACCCGTGCCCGAGTTCTCCGGGTTTTGCGACGCCATCGAACAGGCCCATCGAGCCTTCGGCCACAACGATATCCGCGCCTTCGGCCTGGGCTGAAATCGCGTTCAGCAAGGGGTCGCCCATCGCCCAGCTGTCCAGATTGAACGAGGCCCGCCCGGCTGCCGCCCGATGAAACGCCGGGTCGATATAATCCGGCCCGCTTTTGAACGGCTGAACTGACAAGCCATCTTCGGCCAGCGCACGCAAAAGGCCCAGCATGACTGTTGTCTTGCCGGTTCCCGAAGAAGGGGCGGAAATCAGCAATCCCGGGGGGTTAGTCATCGCCGTGGCTCCAGCTCGACCAGGGGCTTTCCGCACTTTGCGGGCGGTAGCGACGATCATAGGTCTTTGAATACAGGCAACTTTCGTCAAATCCTTCACCCGCCAAGGCAGGACCGATAAGGATCAGCGCGGTACGCGAAATGCTCTCGTCCAGAGACTCTTTCAATGTGTTCAGCGTCGCGCGGATGATCCTTTCATCCGGCCAGCTTGCCCTATACACGACGGCGACCGGACAATCCGCGCCATAGGCCGGTGTAAGGTCGGCGATCACCTTGTCCAGATTGCCAATCGACAGGTGGATGGCAAGTGTTGCGCCGGTGCGGGCAAAGTTTTCCAGCGTCTCGCCTTCGGGCATGGACGATGCGCGGCCCGGCGTACGGGTCAAAACAACAGATTGTGCCAGTCCGGGCAGGGTCAGTTCCGTGCCAAGCGCCGCGGCGGCCGCGGCAAAGGACGGAACGCCGGGGGTGACGCTGACCGGGATGCCCATCTGTTTCATGCGCCGAATCTGTTCGCCCATTGCCGACCAGACCGACAGGTCGCCGGAATGCAGCCGCGCCACGTCGTGACCAGCCTGATGCGCGGTCTCGATCTCCGCCATGATCTGATCCAGATCCATCGGTGCGGTGTTCACGATCTTCGCGCCTTCGGGGCAATGATCCAGAATTTCTTCGGGCACCAGTGATCCGGCGTACAGGCATACCGGGCAGGACGCGATGATATCGCGCCCGCGCAGCGTCAGCAGGTCGGCGGCGCCTGGCCCGGCGCCAATGAAATGAACGGTCATGTCTATCCTCCGATGGCGACGGCGCAGGTCGCAAGCCGGTCGTCCGAAATCAGTCTGGGTGAGAGAAGCCGCGCCCCGGAACCGGCGGCGGCAAGGGCGGATGCTTCGGCCACGCTGCCGGTGCCATACGTGGCCCGGCTGCGGTTCGAGCAGGTGAGGGTCCGCTGCCCGGCCAGATCGGCGGGCGAGATGAAATGCACGGGCAAGGCCAGCTTTTGGGCAAAATCAGTCAGGGCAGGGTGGCCTTGCTTGTCGGCAACAGTGGCCAGCGCATCCACACGATGCCCGGATGCGGCAGCCTTGAACGCCGCCTGCAAACTGTCCGCCGTGGCGGAGGACGAAAAGCCCAGGCCCGCGACGATCATAGTGTCACGCTCCATTGCACGACCGGATAAGCGGCCTTCCAGCCGCGACGCGGGCCAAGCGGTGCCGCATGAGACAGGTCAATGCGCAACAGGTCGCCGCCGAGTTCCTCGTGCCATTGGGCCAGCAATGCCTCGCTTTCCAGTGTGACCGCATTGGCCACCAATCGCGTACCTTGGGGCAAATTGCTCCGCAGCCATTCCAGCAGGTCAACGCTCAGCCCGCCGCCAATGAAAACAACATCAGGCGGGGTCAAACCATAAAGCGCCCCGGGGGCCGTACCGTGAACCACGTTCAGCCGATCCTGCCCCAGTGTATCGGCATTCCGGCGGATACGCTCGGCCCGGTCGGCGCGAGGCTCGATCGTGGTCGCCGTCAGGCTCGGGTCGCACATCAGCCACTCGATACTGATCGAGCCTGTGCCGCCACCGATATCCCACAGATGTTCGCTGCGTTGAGGGGCCAGCGCAGACAGGGTCAGCGCGCGGATGGGGCGCTTGGTGATTTGCCCGTCGGTTTCGAATATCTCATCCGGCTTGCCCGAGGCTTTGGGCAGGGCGCGGCCCGCACCCGCGACGTCAAGTCCGACGCAAACCGGGTGCTCGAAGGTTCCCAAAAGCGCCTCGGTCAACGAGACACTGCGGGCCCGTTCACGCGGGCCGCCAAGCGCCTCCATCACGTGCAGTTGCGTGTCGGCAAAGCCGGTCTCGGTCAGGTAATTGGCCAATTCGGCCACCGCCGCGCCATTGCGCAGCAGCAGGATTGCACGCAATCCCGGGGACAGATGCGGGCGCAAGCGGGTCAGAGGGGCGGCATGCAACCCGAAGGTCAAAGTGCTTTCCAAGGGCCAGCCCAGCCGCGCGGCAGCCAGGGAAAAAGTCGACTGACCAGGCAAGGCCAACCACTCACCGGGATCGAAATTGCGCGCGATCACCGACCCGGCACCGAACCAGAACGGATCACCCGAGGCCAGTACCACGGTGGCGCGACCGCGCAGCCCGGTCAGCATGGGCAACCCATCGGCAAATGGCACGGGCCACGCGATCCGCTCGGCCCCGTTTTCGGGAACCAGCGCCAGATGGCGCGGTGGCCCCATGACGACTTCGGCGCGGTCCAGCACTTGACGGCTTGCCGGCGACAGGCCATCCAGTCCATCTTCGCCCAGTCCAAGAACGGTCAGCCACGGAGCTTCATGCATGTCCCACCTCCTGATCCTTGGCGGCACGACCGAGGGCAACGCGTTGGCCAAGGCGGTTGCCGACCGGGGCATAGCTGCAACCTACTCCTACGCAGGCCGGGTGGACAATCCGCGACCGCAGCCATTGCCGGTCCGGGTGGGCGGGTTTGGCGGGGCGGAAGGGCTGGCGCGTTACATTCGTGATCACGGTGTCAGCCATGTGGTTGATGCCACCCATCCCTTTGCCGCGCAGATGAGCCGGAATGCGGTTCAGGCATGTGATGAAACAGGTATTCCGCTGGCCGCGCTGACCAGGCCAGCTTGGACCCCGCAAAACGGGGATTGCTGGACAAACGTGGCAGACATCGCCGCGGCGGTGGATGCCCTGTCCGGGGCGTCTCAGCGCGTTTTTCTTGCGGTAGGCCGGATGCATCTCGGGGATTTCGCCGCCCAGCCCCAGCATCATTACCGGCTGCGGCTGGTGGATAAGCCTGACTCCCTGCCGCTGCCGGATTGCGACGTCGTCGTTTCCCGCGGACCGTTTACGGTGGAGGACGACAGGGCGCTGATGGCGCAGCACGGTACAGAACTGGTGGTGTCCAAGAACGCGGGCGGAACCGGCGCACGGGCCAAGCTGGACGCCGCGCGGGCGCTGGGCCTGCCGGTGCTGATGATCGACCGTCCGGTCCTGCCGCAGCGAACCGAATTGTCGAATGTTGCTGACGTTCTGGACTGGCTGGGTCATTCCTGATCCCTGGCCTGATCGCTGGCCTGAGTAAACCTGGGCGTGTAGACAATTGGCCCGTGGTCCCTGTCAATCACACGGGTCAGCGAAGATCCGACAATCACCACGGTCTGCATGTCGGCCATGTCAGGTGTCGCCTCGGCAAGGGTCGAGATGCGAATGGCCTCGTCGGGCCGCGTAACCGCTCGGGCGAACAGGATCAGCCGCTCGGGCTCACATTCCTCGCGTAGGATTTCCAGTGTCTTTACAAAGCCTTCGGGGCGGGACTTGGAGCGAGGGTTGTAAAACGCCATCGCGAAGTCCCCTTGCGCGGCCAGTCGCAGACGTTTTTCGATCAAAGGCCACGGCTTGAGATTGTCGCTGAGGTTGATGGCACAAAAATCATGGCCCAGCGGCGCTCCAGCGTGGGCCGAAGCGGCCAGCATCGCCGTAATCCCGGGCAGCACGTCAATCGGAATTTCACGCCATTCCGAGGGGCCGTTTTCCAATGCCTCGAACACAGCGGCGGCCATGGCAAAGACACCCGGATCGCCCGAGGACACAACCACCACGCGCTTGCCCTCTGACGCCATCTGCAACGCGTGCTGCGACCTGTCGATCTCGACCCGGTTGTCGCTTGCGTGCAGCGTCAGGCCGGTGCGCTCTGCCACCCGGGCGACGTAGGGAATGTACCCGACAACGTCGGTCGCTTCGGCCAATGCCGCCGAAACCTCGGGTGTGACCAGATCCGCATTGCCCGGGCCCAGCCCCGCGATTTTGACCCAGCCACTCATGGACGGCGACCCTGGCCATGTACAACGATGATCGAGAAATAGGGCGTGATCTTGCCGCACGCTTCGGACAGCTTAGACACGGTCTGGTTCGGCATTTGCGCGTATTCGACGATCCAGGCACGGTCATAAAGCCCGGCTGTCTGCAGTGCGCGTTTTACCTTGTCGATATTGCGGCCGATTTTCATCACCACCAG
Source organism: Ruegeria sp. AB8 (assembly GCF_056542605.1). NCBI lineage: Bacteria > Pseudomonadati > Pseudomonadota > Alphaproteobacteria > Rhodobacterales > Roseobacteraceae > Ruegeria > Ruegeria sp. AB8. Next base: position 11,984 of record NZ_JBQGAB010000022.1, on the reverse strand, counting down.
CGCATCCGTCTGGGCCATGCGCCGGGCCAGATCGTCCTCGGGCAGGGTGCCGACCAGTACTGTCAGCACGTCATCGCCCCAGGTGATCGGATCGCCGGTTGCGGTCCACGCGCCCGACATGCCGGTGATGGCGGGCACCACCTCGACCGGAGCGTTGTCGCGCAAGCGGCTGTATAGATGCATGAACGAGCCGTAAAAGAACGGGTCACCTTCGCACAGAACCACCACGTCTTCGCCGTTTTCAGACAGCGCCTTAAGATGCGCGGTGCAGTCTTCGTAGAACTCAGACAGCAATTCGTTGTAGCGCGGGTCCGTGACGGGAATTTCCGTGGTGACGGGGTATTCCATCGGGAATTCAACTGCCCCTTCCGGGATCATCCCGTTTACGATCTTGCGGGCCTGACCACTGCGGCCCGGCTTGCGGAAAAAGGCGACGTGTTTTGCGTTGCGCAGCAGGCGATCCGCCCGAACGCTCATCAGGTCGGGATCGCCGGGGCCAAGGCCCACACCGTATATTGTGCCCATCTTCATTCCGCCCGGCTTGCGATAGCGTTGATTGCGGCCACGGTAATGGCGCTGCCGCCCAGCCTGCCTTTGACAATGCAGGACGGCACGGGCTGTGCTTCCCACAGGGCGTCCTTGGATTCCATCGCGCCGACGAACCCCACGGGGCAGCCGATGATGGCGGCGGGACGGGGGCAGCCGGGGTCTTCCAGCATGTTGAGCAGATGGAACAGGGCGGTGGGCGCGTTGCCGATGGCGACCAGAGCGCCTTCCAGATGAGGGCGCCACAATTCCAGCGCGGCGGCAGACCGGGTGTTGCTCATCTCGGCGGCCAACGGGCGCACGCGTTCGTCATGCAGGGTGCAGATCACCTGGTTGTCGGCGGGCAGGCGAAAACGGGTCACGCCTTCGCTGACCATGCGCGCGTCACACAGGATTGGGGCGCCGCTTTCCAGCGCCGTGCGGGCCGCGGTCACGAATCCCGGCGAGAAATGCACGAACTCTTCCAGCCCCACCATTCCGGCGGCATGGATCATGCGAACGGCGACCTGTTCCTCGTCAGCGTCGAACCGGGCCAGATCTGCCTCAGAGCGGATGGTGGCAAAGCTTTCCTTGTAGATCGCCGCACCATCGGTTTCGTATTCATAGGGCATCAGGTCAGGTCCATAGTCATGAGTGTTTCGGGGCTCAGCCCGCGCTGGCTGGGCTCATCCCCCGCGCGGCCCTGATTTACAAGATCAAATCGGCCGTTCCGGCCAACCAAAGTGACGTCGGCCGGGCCCATGCGGGCACATCCCTTGGCGCAGCCGGACACGTGCAGTGTGCCGGCCACGCGCGGGGCCAGGGCACGGGCAATGTCGCGGGTTTCTGCCTGCGCCTGAGGGCAGAACGGCGCACCGGGGCAGGCATCTGTGGTCATGAGTGGGTCGGCGTCATCGGTGACAAATTCTGCAGCAGGTATCGACGCCCCGCCTTCCAGCAGGATCAGCCGCCAGGGTGTGACACGCAGAGCAGTCGCGCCAGTCACCGCGATCAGTTCGGCAAGTGGCTGGGCGGGCAGTTGCCCGAACGCCGCGCCATAGAATGTACCCAGATCGTGAGTGCCAGGCTGAAGCGGTTCGCCAGTCGGGGCAGGGTTGCTGCCCTGCCACTCCTGCGGCAGGCCTAGTGCTGCCACGACCCGCGACATGCGGCGATTTTCCGGGGTGAAATTCCCTGAGAACCATTGTGCCAACGCGATCAATTGGTCGATCGCTTCGGCCTCGGTGACACGTCGCCCGGTGTCAGACCCGTCCGCGCGCAGGATCAGGCCGTCAGGACCGGTCTCCAGCCGGATATCCGCTGAATCCGCTGCAAGCAGACGGTTCGGGCCGGTGTCGATGGCAAAGCCGAACTTGGCGGGCAAGTCGGGCAATTGACCCAGCCGGTCAATCAACTCCGTAGTCAGACGGCTGGTCCGATCGCCGGTTTGATACAACGGCGAGACGAGTATGTTGCGCCGCACTTCAATGCCGGGCTCTGCATCCAGCAAGTCCAGTGCAGAGAGTTTTTGAAGCAGAGGCTGGTGATCAGCTTCGCTCACGCCGCGCAATTGCAAGTTGGCCCGGTTGGTCAGGTCGATGGTGCCGTTGCCGAATTGCCCTGCCAGATCGCACAGGCCCAATGCCTGTTTGGCATCCAGCCGCGCCAGCCGAGGGCGCACACGAACGACCAGCCCGTCGCCGGACATCATCGGTCGATGCGCCCCGGGGCACCAGCCTTGTACGATCGGCGCGCTCATCTCAGCCCCTCCAGATCGGCCCGGATCGAGTTCCGGCGCGTGTTCCAAAGCCCGGCCTCCAGCAGCGTGCGGAACCGGTCCTGCATGGCCTGATGCGCTTGCGGGTTGGCCTGTTGCAGGAACGCGTCCACCTCGGCATCGCCCAGCGTCGCGTCATGGTAGAGGTCGAAGAGGTGTGGCGCGACCGTACCGGACAGGTGGGCAAAAGAAGCCATGTGATCCAGCGTCGCCGCGATCTCGGCCGCCCCGCGGAAACCGTGGCGCTGCATCCCCGCGATCCAGGCGGGATTGGCGGCCCGGGCATGGACGACGCGGCTGATCTCTTCCGGCAGGGTGCGGGCGCGGGGTTTATCCGGATTGGTGTTGTCGAGATGGTAAAGTTGCACCCCGCCGCCGGTAATCTTCTTGGCCGCCGCAAAACCGGCCTCATGCGTGGCATAGTCGTTGGCCAGCAGCAGGTCGGTTTCGGTCAGGTCCTGAAGGTGCACGAAGCTGTCCGCATTGGCGACTTGTCGGGTAATGCCGTCGATATCCTGTGCGACGTGTTCGCCTTCCAGTGCGAATGAACTGGCCTGTAGCCAGGCCTCACCCGCCTGCGCGCGGGCCTCGTCGGTGTAGGTTTCCGACAAGTGTGTCATGTTCAGGCCATAACTGCCCGGAGCCGGGCCAAAAACCCGCGGGTTCGGGGTCTGCCCCGCGAAGGGATTCCAGTCCGGCGCTTCGTCCCGCTGGGACAGCGCCCGAACGGCCTGGCCAAATAGAGCGGAGAGCGTTGGGAATACATCCCGGAACAGGCCCGAAACACGCAGGGTCACGTCCAGACGCGGACGGCTGAGGTCGGTGATTGGAAGCACTTCGATGCCTGATACCCGCTCTGATCCCTTGTCCCAGACCGGTTTCACGCCCAGCAGGTGCAGCGCCATCGCGAATTCCTCGCCTGCCGTGCGCATGGTGGCCGACCCCCATAGATCGACGATCAGGCCTTTCGGATAATCGCCTTCCTCCTGCAGGTGCCGCCGAACCAGTTCCTCGGCCAGTTTCACGCCTTGTGTATAAGCCGCGCGGGTCGGGACCGACCGGGGATCAGTGGTGTAGAGGTTCCGCCCAGTGGGCAGCACATCCGATCGTCCGCGATAGGGCGAACCCGACGGGCCAGCCTCGATCCGGTTTCCGGCCAGCGCGTCCAGCAAGGCAGTGCGTTCGGCGTGTGCAGATGGCGCGGGGTCGAAATTGCCGGTCACTTCAGGCACGCGGCCAAAAATATGCAGCCCGTTGCCAAACTGGCTTTCCTTGATGTCGCAGACAAAGCGGTCGATGCGGGTGATTGCCTCGGCGATACAGGTGGCCTGGTCAAGACCAAGATCGCTTTCCAGCCCGATGGCCTGAGCTTCTTCCCGGATATCTTCCTGCAAGCGGTCGCGTCGTTTGGGGTCAAGCCCGTCGGCGTTCGAGAATTCGTCCAGCAGCGATTCAAGCCGCACCATCCTGTCCGGCGTGCCGCTCTCCTTCATCGGGGGCGGGATGTGACCCAGCGTGACGGCTCCGATGCGACGCTTGGCCTGTGCGGCTTCGCCTGGGTCGTTGACAATGAAGGGGTAGATCACCGGCAAATCACGGATCAGCGCTTCGGGCCAGCACTTGGCGGACAGGGCAACGGATTTTCCCGGCAGCCATTCCAGAGTGCCATGGGCGCCAATATGGATCAGTGCGTCGGCGTGCAGGCTTTTGCGCAGCCAAAGGTAAAACGCGACATAGCTGTGACGCGGTGTGCGCGAAAGGTCGTGATAGTCGTCATCGCGCAGTTCAGGCGTGCCACGTTCGGGTTGCAGCGCGACCAGCGCCTTGCCCCGGTGCAGCGCGGTGAAATGGAACGCGCCATCAACAAAGGTCGGATCATCCTCGGGCTTGCCCCAGACTGTTTGCAGGTCCGTATTCAGTTGATCCGGCAAGTGTGCAAGCGCGGCCTGGTAATCTTCGAGCGACCAGGAAATCCGGGCGCCCAGCAATGTGTCGGCGATCGGTTCGGCTGGGGCTGTATCATACCCGGCGCATTGCAAATCTGACAGCATCGCTTCGGCTGATGCCAGCGCGTCAAGGCCCACGGCATGGGCCATCTGCCAGTCCTTGCCGGGGTAGGTGGACAGAACCAGAACCGGCACCTGTTCCGCTTTGGGTCGGTCGTTCAGATTCAGCCAGCCGGTTACACGATCAATGATCGCTTCGATCCGTTCAGGTTCAGCGCGGTGGGCAAAGCGGGAATACTCCAGGTGCGGATCGCGTTTGCCCGGTTCCTTGAATGAGGCGATGCCTGCCGAGATCCGCCCATCCACTTCGGGCAGCACGACGTGCATGGCAAGGTCGGCGGGGGAAAGACCGCGTTCGGCCTCGGCCCACGCTTTGCGGCGTGAAGTTGCCAGAGCGACCTGGAAAACCGGCACACCCGCCGCGTCAAGCGGAGAGGTTCCCGACGCACCTTTGCCCGAGAAGGAGGTGGCATTGATGATCGCAGAAGGTTCCAGTGCAACGATGTTTCGGCGCAACCAATCGGCGGCGGCAGGTGCCTTGAGGGAAGGGGCGAACATGCCCATTGCCTCGAACCCACGCGCCCGCAGGCTGTGGATCAGCGCGGCGACCGGGGCGGTGTCGGCGGAGGTCAGGTAGGCGCGATAGAAAGTGACGATGATGCGTTTCGCATCGTTCGTAAATGCGGTTTCGACCGGGGTTACGCCGCGGTCAGGGCACCAAACACCGCATTCCGGAAGGGTTTTGGCCCCCATCACCGGCCCGGCATAAAGACCTGCCGCCAATGCCATCTGCGCCAAAGCGGCCTGCGCCGCGACCTCGCCGCCGGTGTCGCACAGATGCGCCAGTCGCCGCAGGGTCGAGACGGGCAGGGTGGAATAGTCGTCCAGCCGGGTATCCTCACGCCCGTCGGCAGGCAGAACCGCCAGCGCGATGCCTTTGGCCTGCGCCAGCGCAAGAACCTGCTGCAGCCCGTATGACCAGTAAGGCACCCCACCAATCAGGCGGATCAGGATACCTTTTGCGCCGTCAAGCGTCTGTTCCACATATGTGTCAACGGACAGAGGGTGTTTCAGCGCCGTCAGATTGGCCAAACGCATCGTCGGCATTCGCCCTTCCGGCCCACCGCCGCGATGCCAGCCTGCCGCGAAAGCACCGAGATCACTGTCCGAAAAGGACAACATCACCAGATCCGCCGGGCTCTGGCCCAGATCGGTCGGGGTCTCGGTTTCTTCAAGCCCGTGGCTTTCGCGGAAGACGACGTGCATGGCTTACTCGGCGGCCTCGGTCACACCCACGAGGATATCCCGGATTTCGGCCTCTTTGATGTCGTCGTGCTCGGCAATGACCACAAGACGCGAGCGGCGCTCCTCGCCGGGTTCCCAGGGGCGGTCGTACTGATGACGCACCCGGGCACCGACAGCCTGAACCAGCAGACGCATCGGTTTGCCGGCAACTGCCGCATAGCCCTTGACGCGCAGGATGTTCAATTCCCTGGCCAGACGTTCGATCTTGGCAACCAGATCGAGTGGATCGCTTTGCTCCGGCAGTTCGACGATGATGCTTTCGAAGTCGTCATGTTCGTGGTCGTGATGACCGTCGTGATGCGACGGACGCGCGTCCATGTCATCCTCGGCTGCAGCTTCCAGACCGAGCACGACGCGGACGTCTACGACGCCTTCGGCAACCTCTACGACGGGCAGCGGGCGCGGGGCCTCGGCTGCGATGACCTCTTTGGCTTTGGCAACACCCTCTGGCCCTGCCAGATCGGGCTTGGTCAGCAGGATGATATCGGCGCAGGATATCTGATCCTCGAACACCTCGGAAAGAGGCGTTTCGTGGTCGATCGAGTCATCGGCCAGGCGCTGGGCATCCACCGCCTCGACGTTCGGAGCGAAGCGACCTGCCGCGACCGCCTCGGCATCGGCCAGAGCGATCACGCCGTCCACAGTGATTTTCGAGCGGATATCGGGCCAGTCAAAGGCTTTCAGCAGCGGCTTGGGCAGGGCGAGGCCGGAGGTTTCGATCAGAATGTGATCGGGGCGCGGGTCCAGCGCCATCAGCGCTTCGATGGTCGGAATGAAATCATCGGCCACGGTGCAGCAGATGCAGCCGTTTGCCAGTTCCATGATGTTCTCTGCCGGACAATCGGGAATGGCGCAGGATTTCAGAATATCGCCGTCGACGCCCACGTCGCCGAATTCATTGACCACGACCGCCAGACGTTTGCCCTGCGGGTTCTGCATCAGGTGCTTGACCAGCGTTGTCTTCCCTGAGCCCAGAAAGCCGGTGATCACAGTGACGGGAAGTTTCTCAAGAGTGCTCATTTCAGGGCTCCAATCGGGGGAATGCGGGAGGCGCAGTTTTTGCGGAAATGTTCGGGGCGCTCACGCCATTTGACCAAGCCGTCCTCGGTCGCCAGATATTTGGTCGCACCGTCGACAATGACGTCAACGTGTTCGGCTTCGTTCAGGTTCTCATAGACAAAGGTCCAGCGACCCGGTCCACCGCGCAGCACGATCGAGCAGCCCTGATCGCAGTTCGACAGGCATTCGACGGGTTTCAGCGTGATGCCTTCGGGCAGGTCGGCCTGTTGCAGCGCTTTGTGCAGCAATGTGCCGGGGCGTTTTTCATCATCCTCGACGGGCAGTCCACGGCGGCACGTGGTACAGACCAGCAACTCGACTGGTGCGGTCTCGGTCATGTCTCTCATCCCCCCAAATCCTCTTCGCGGGGGACGGGGTTTCATGCGGGCCACGCGTCTGCACATGGACCCGACACCGGAACACCCCGCCCGGTTTCTTCTTCGGGTGCTGGCAGGTCTCCCGGCTTGCGGATGTCAGAGGCTTGCTCTGGCAGATGTCCCGCCTTCCCGGCCTTTCGGCCAGTGGCTATGGGCACCCTCTCCGGTCACGGTCGCGGGGGCGGCTGCGTTTGACGGAAAAACCGCTGACGCATTCCCTTTTCATCCATCCAGGGATGGACACCAACGGGTCGGACATGCGGCACAGGCGGGGGACTTGTCAAGCTTCAGGATGCGCGGTTTTGCCGCCGGAAGGGAAAAGCGACCTGAGGTGGTCACTCAGCGGCATCGCCGGGCGCTTGCTGCGCCGGAAATCCTGCGTGATTGAGGGGTTCAGTGTGATGTTCGCTGATTTTGGAAGGGGTCGGCGGGACCCGGCCAGGCGGGGCAGATTCGGCTTCAGAGCCACTGGGGCAGGCCGTGTGTGGACGTTGCGGCGACCAATCGACCGTCATCTCCGAGCATCGCTAAACCGAGGGATTGGGGTTTCGTTGATTAAGTAGCCGCCGTTCCGACCGGCTCGGGGTACTCCATTTCAGTATTCGCGCAAGACCCGGCAAAAACGACCGCTTCGAGATCGAATCTGATGGCCGTCTTGCCGTGCACAGAGTAGCCAGAATTTTTGCAAAATTATGCCTCAAACTGTCCTTAGCGGGCGTCGGCGAACAGAATATGCCAGGAAACAAAAAAATGAAAAAGTTAGCAGCTTTTCTTGTGTTCTTACCCGTCGCTGCAGTTGCGGAAGACCGGGTGTTCGAGTGTGAAGCGCCGGATGCAAAATATCCGGAAATGGCGGCCACGCTGGTCAAATACGAAGGCCAGAACAAAGGGCATATTACCATTGGTGATATCGACAATAAGGCTGAGGTGTATCCCGGCCTCGACACCCTGACTTACCTGTATATCGGTGACGGCTTTACCCTGAATTACAACGTGAATCTCAAGACTGGCACGTTTGACTATTCGGCTTCGGGCAGCAAATCCGGATGGGGCAAAGGCAGCTGCAAGGAAGTTGTGGCCCAGTAATTCGCTAATGCCCGGTCTGCGGGTTGGGCCTTTCGGTTGCCGAGAAAAGTACTTGCCTGGTTCCGTCCTGAGGCCAATGTAGTTGGCCGTGGACGGAACCCGGTTAAAAGCGGCCGATCCAGTATGTGTCCAAGCCATCTGGGCGGCGTGCCAACCAATCAAATCTTTTGATCAGCAAGGTTCGGCACGCCCCGAACACGCGGGCGCGATTGATCTGCCGGCGCTGAAGGTATTCGCGTTGGACCAGATATCCCGCGCCACGCGCCATGTTCCGTCATCTTCGAGATGGTAGATATTGATGCCATGGCCCGTGGAAACAGTGGCAGGGCCCGGGTCACGCGGAACATCGGTGGCGGTAAACTCATAACGCTCAAACGCCCAGTCCGCCGCCACAACAAATTCCAGCGATTGCTTTTTCCAACTGGTGTGAACGGCGTCGAAATACCCGCGCACCCAAGGCCCGACCTTGGCTTTGCCTTCCATAACAGGCGCGCCGGGTGCGATGAAGACCACGTCATCAGTGACCGTCTCAAGGAATTGATCCAGTTTGTTCGAGTTGATCGCTGCAAGATACGCTACGTGTGCGGCTTGCGGAGTGTCGGCTCTGGTGTCGGGCAGCGCCGGTGTCGCGATAGCCAACCCTATTCCAGTAAAAAGCATGGTTATCCTGATAGTCATATCGGCCTCCAAGCATTTGCGGCGATTGGACCTTGCCGGTTGTTCAAACCCGCCTATCAACGCAAAACGCATTGCAGGACGATCGTATTGCAACGCAATTCGACAGGCTTTTAGGGCAATCGCAATTTCAGATAGCTACACCACTGATTGTTCAACTCGTATCGGGTGTATTTCTCGACAATAGTTACGTTTGGTGTACCTTGCGAGGCAGGAAAAAATAGCAATCATTAAGTATTTCTACTGAATGACCTTATTGACTGGCATAAGTTGCCGCCGCTTTCGACCCTCACGGCGTTTGAGGCGACCGGCCGTTTAGGCGGCTATTCTGCTGCGGCGCGTTCACTGAACGTAACCACTGCCGCAATTGCCCAACAGGTGCGAAAGCTTGAGGCTGATCTGGGGATTCCACTTGTGCGCCGAGAGGGACGTGGACTTGCTTTGACCGAGGCCGGTCGGACGCTGGCCAGCACCCTCAACGACGCATTCGAGCAGATCGCAAAAGGCATTGATGATGTGACGGCTCAGGAGGCCGCTCGCGGTGTGAGTGTGTCTACGACTGTCCGATTTGTCGACGCGGTCATCATGCCACGTCTTGGCGGCTTCTGGGCGGAACACCCCGGCATCCAGGTGTCCTTCGCTGCGGAAGGAAATTCGTGGGACGTCGATCTCGAAGCCTTTGACATTGCGATACGCGGAGGCCCGCCAAACCATGTTTGGAGCGGCGCGGCCCAGAAACTGCTTCTAAAGTCGCCGTTCGTATTATGCGGCACACCAGAGCTTGTCAGGTTGGGTGCGAAAAACCTGACCGATGTGCCGTGGATACAGGACAAGAGCATCGGTTCCCAAGTCTTTGAAGGTGTCGTCCGGGACTTCGGCCTGCGCGTCGACGACCTTCAGCTTGTTGATCCGGGGGGATCGAAGTTCGAGCTGGACGCCGCCTTGCAAGGCTACGGATTGCATCTAAGCCCTCTAGTGACCGTCAAAAAGTACCTGGATAAAGGCAGACTGGAAGCTATCGACGTGCCGCCGAAATGGGTGGCCTGCTACTTTGCGGTCTACCGAAAGGGGCGCATTTCCGATCAGGTAGGTGCTTTCTTGAAATGGCTTGAAGTGACGTGCGCACCACTTTCTCAGGAGGCTTGAGAACCTCGAACTGGATTCCGTCCAACGTCATATCGGGCACTGGCCCGTCATTATGTTCACGCTATCGGGCCGGGGGCTGATCAGAGTTGCCTCGTGCAGGATTGGTTTTTTTGATTTCAATCGCTTATCCTTGCCGGGGATCATTTGGAAACAGGAGGTTCACGTGAACAGCTCTATCTCTGATGAGGCGATGGCGCGGCTCCCGTTTTGGGTGACACCTCCGGGGGAAACAGACGGCTTTTTGATCGTTGTTGGGTTTCTTCTTGTCGTTGTCCTGCTGGGCTTCGGCGCATTGTATTTTACCGTGCAGGCTATCCCCGACCGCATGGCGGCAGGCGCGCACAAGGTTCAAATGCAACTGGTTGGTGTGCTTGGGTTGATCTCGCTGTTCACACTGAACAATGCCTTCTGGATCGCCGCCATTCTGATTGCCGCTGTGCCTCTGCACGAGATATTCCCGCTCAGGACCGAAGTGGACCTTTCGGAGAACCACGATGCTTGAGTTGGTATTCTCTGCATTGATCACGATTGTCCCGGATTACCTGTACCGTCGCTATAAGCAGGGCAAGAGATGGGGCCATGAAATAACCCTGTTCAACGTCTGGTATGAATTGCGGTGGGGTTTGACCGCCTGCGCAATACTGGCCGTTACGCTGATCACAGTGATCTTCTATTTTCACCCCTCAACGCGGAACGTGTCCGCCGCATTTCGCACGGTTACCATACTGTCAGATCGCGGTGGCCGCGTCTCAGAGGTGTATGTCGCCAACAATGATGCGGTTGATGCCGGTGACGCCATTTTCCGGTTGGACACGACCCGACAGGAAGCAGCAGCAGATACCGCTCAACGCCGTATAGAAGAGATCGAGGCCGCTTTGGGTCTGACCGCAACAGAAATCGCGGCAGCCGCCGCTGGTGTTGAGGCGGCAGAATCAGATCTTGCGCAGGCCACAAGCGATCTGGATCGACGCCTAGAGCTTGCCGAGCGAAACGATACTGTTGTGAGCGAGCAGGAGCTGGAGCGGTTGCAGACGGCAGTGTCCGGGGCGGAGAGCCGTCGCGCAGCCGCACTCGCGGCACTCGATGGTGCCAAGCTTCGCCAAACCTCACTTCTTCCTGCGCAGCTTGAAAGCGCGCGCGCCGTGCTTCGGGAGGCCGAAAACGAAATCTCGAAATCAACCGTATTCGCCGAGGTGGACGGGGTTGTGACGCAATTCCTCCTGAAGCCGGGCGACATCGTTAACCCAATTCTGCGTCCCGCTGGCATTCTGGTGCCAGACGTCTCAGGACAAGGGCGTTTCATAGCGGCTTTCGGTCAGATTTCAGCCAGCGTGCTCAAGCCTGGCATGCTGGTGGAAATCACCTGCGCATCCAAACCCTTGACCATAATCCCGATGGTCGTGGACGAGGTGCAAGACGCGATTGCTGCGGGGCAATTCAGGCCGGGGGACGCGCTGCTGGATCAGCAGGATCGGGCGCGCCCCGGCACTGTGACAGCCTTTCTTGCGCCAATCTTCCCGAAACATCTGGAAGATATCCCCCCGGGAAGTTCATGCGTCGGCGTTGCCTATACAAGCCGGGCGAAGGAAATTGATGCCGGTGAAATAACGGGTTTTTCGGCTTTTCTTGCACGGATTGTGGACGGGATGGGTATCGCAAACGCGATCGTCTTGCGCGCGCAGACAATTTTGCTGCCCGTCAAGGCGTTGGTTTTCAATTGAGGCCCATCTCGTTGAACGGAAAAGCGTCGCGACGGACAGCGACGCCAGTTTCATTAACCCGTTTTCCTCCGTCTTTTTTGAGGACCTGATCTAGTTGTCAACCATGTTGTTGTTTTTGGTGGTGTTCTTAGTCATCCATTTTCTAGGGTCAGGACCCATTGATTTCCAGCGGTCGGCATGATTCACGGCTGAAAAACGAGCGGTGAACATGTCTGGTCTTTTCTGGTTGACCGACGCGCAGATGGCGCGTCTTGAGCCCTTCTTTCCCAAGTCTCACGGTAAGCCGCGTGTCGATGACCGGCGTGTG
>NZ_JBQGAB010000021.1:0-80369 GCF_056542605.1 Ruegeria sp. AB8 | reverse complement strand
CGGTCGAGATGGTGATGCCGCGCGCTTTCTCTTCCGGCGCACCGTCAATCTGGTCATACGCTTTGAAGTCACCGAAATACTTGGTGATTGCCGCCGTCAGCGTCGTCTTGCCGTGGTCAACGTGCCCAATCGTGCCGATGTTGACGTGCGGTTTTGTACGCTCAAACTTTTCCTTTGCCATGATGGCCTCCTTTTTCGGTAATGAAGGGAGCCCGTTACCCGAGCTCCCTCAAATCTTCGCTTATGCGTATTTCGCCTGGATCTCGTCCGAGATGTTTTGCGGAACCGGATCGTAGTGGTCGAACTGCATGGTGAACTGGGCACGGCCCGACGACATCGAACGCAGGGTGTTGATGTAGCCGAACATGTTCGCCAGCGGAACAAACGCGTCGATCGCGATTGCGTTGCCGCGCGGCTCTTGTCCAGACACCTGGCCACGACGCGAGGTCAGGTCACCGATGATACCGCCGGTGTATTCTTCCGGGGTGATCACTTCGACCTTCATGATCGGTTCCAGCAGTTTCGCGCCGGCTTTGCGCATGCCTTCACGCATACACATCCGCGATGCGATTTCGAACGCCAGAACGCTCGAGTCAACGTCGTGGAACTTACCGTCCAGCAGGGCAACCTTGAAGTCGATCACGGGGAAGCCAGCCAGCGGGCCGCTGTCCATGACCGAGTTGATGCCTTTTTCAACGCCGGGGATGTATTCCTTCGGAACGGCACCACCAACGATGCGGCTTTCGAACGAATAGCCTTCGCCCGCCTCAGTGGGCTGGATCTCCAGCTTGACTTCCGCGAACTGACCCGAACCACCCGACTGTTTCTTGTGGGTGTAGGTGTGCTCGACAGGCATCGAGATGGTTTCACGGTAAGCCACCTGCGGCGCACCGATGTTCGCCTCGACCTTGAACTCGCGCTTCAGGCGGTCCACCAGGATGTCCAGGTGAAGTTCGCCCATGCCCTTCATGATGGTCTGACCCGATTCCAGGTCGGTTTCCACGCGGAAGGACGGGTCTTCGGCGGCCAGACGGGCCAGACCCTGGGACATCTTCTCTTGGTCGCCCTTGGTTTTGGGCTCGACCGCGATCTCGATTACCGGATCGGGGAAGGTCATGGTTTCCAGAACCACCGGATCCTTCGCGTCACACAGGGTGTCACCGGTGGTGGTGTCTTTCAGACCCGCCAGCGCGATGATGTCGCCTGCAAACGCTTCTTCGATCTCTTCCCGGTTGTTCGAGTGCATCATCATCATACGACCGATGCGCTCTTTTTTGCCTTTGGTCGAGTTCAGGATCGAGTCGCCCTTGTTCATGACACCCGAATAGATCCGGGTGAAGGTCAGCGAACCGACGAAGGGGTCGTTCATGATTTTGAACGCCAGGCCCGAGAAGGCCATGTTGTCGTCGGCACGACGTGCGATGTTACGAACTTCTTCCTCGTCACCGGGTTTGAAGCCCATGTAATCGACAACGTCCAGCGGGCTGGGCAGATAATCGATCACAGCGTTGAGCAGCGGCTGAACGCCTTTGTTCTTGAACGCCGAACCGCCCAGAACCGGAACGAAGTGCAGCGCCAGCGTGCCCTTGCGCAGCAGTTTGCGCAGGGTCGGAACGTCGGGCTCTTCGCCTTCCAGGTAGGCCATCATCGCGTCGTCGTCTTCTTCGACGGCCGCTTCGATCATCTTGCCGCGCCATTCATCGGCCATGTCTTTCAGGCTGTCACGGATCGGGGCCTTGACCCAGCTTGCGCCAAGGTCTTCACCCTGCCACAGCCACTCTTCCATGGTGACCAGATCGATCAGGCCTTCCAGTTCGGACTCGGCGCCAATCGGAATACCAACCGGAACAGCGCGTGCGCCGGTGCGGTCTTCGATCATGCGAACGCAGTTGAAGAAGTCTGCGCCGATCTTGTCCATCTTGTTGACGAAAACCATACGCGGAACCTTGTAGCGGTCTGCCTGACGCCACACGGTTTCGGTCTGGGGCTCAACACCGGCGTTTGCGTCCAGAACGCAGACGGCACCGTCGAGAACCGCCAGCGAGCGTTCAACTTCGATTGTGAAGTCAACGTGGCCGGGGGTGTCGATGATGTTCAGGCGGTGCTTGGGGGTATCGGCGGTCTGACCGTCCTCGGTGCGCTCCCAAAAGGTAGTGGTCGCAGCCGAAGTGATGGTGATGCCGCGTTCCTGCTCCTGCTCCATCCAGTCCATGGTGGCTGCACCATCGTGCACCTCACCGATGTTGTGGGATTTACCAGTGTAATACAGGATACGCTCCGAGCAGGTGGTCTTACCTGCGTCGATGTGCGCCATGATACCGAAGTTGCGGTATAGTTCGAGCGGATATTCGCGTGCCATTTGGATAAGCCTCTGGGATTACCAACGGTAATGGCTGAAGGCTTTGTTCGCCTCGGCCATCTTGTGGGTGTCTTCGCGTTTCTTGACGGCAGTACCGCGGGACTGAACGGCGTCCAGCAGCTCGCCTGCAAGGCGCTCTTCCATGGTGTTTTCATTGCGGCCACGGGCGGCGGTGATCAGCCAGCGGATGGCCAGAGCTTCGCGGCGCTCGGGGCGCACTTCGACCGGAACCTGATAGGTTGCACCACCAACCCGGCGCGAGCGAACCTCGACCGACGGTTTGATGTTGTCGAGCGCTTCGTGGAACACTTCGACCGGGGCGCGCTTGATCTTGTTCTCAACGCGGTCAAATGCGTTGTAAACGATGCGCTCTGCGACCGACTTCTTGCCGTCGATCATCAGGTTGTTCATGAATTTGGTCAGTACCTTGTCGCCAAATTTGGCGTCAGGCAGGACTTCGCGTTTTTCGGCGGCGTGACGACGTGACATATCAGCCTCTCCTTCTTACTTGGGACGCTTCGCGCCGTATTTCGAACGGCGTTGCTTACGATCTTTGACGCCCTGAGTATCCAGAACACCGCGCAGGATGTGGTAACGCACACCGGGAAGGTCTTTCACACGGCCGCCACGGATCAGAACAACCGAGTGTTCCTGCAGGTTGTGGCTTTCACCGGGGATGTACGAGATGACCTCGAACCCGTTGGTCAGGCGCACCTTGGCAACCTTACGCATAGCCGAGTTCGGCTTCTTCGGTGTGGTGGTGTAAACACGTGTGCAGACGCCGCGTTTCTGCGGGCACTGCTCCAGGTGCATGGACTTCGAGCGTTTTACTTTCGGCTGCCGCGGCTTGCGGATCAGCTGTTGAATAGTTGGCATTCCGGTTTCTTCCCCGTTTTGCAACACACATGACATGCACGCGGTTGCGTGCGGTTAAACTTGCTGCACTCATGCGTCCACAAGCGCAAAACCCGCGAGCGTTCCCATTCCGAGGTGAACGTCGCGGTTTGTTATCAGAGGGCGCGAACTGCAAAATTGTCCGGGCCTTGACCAGTTCATTACTGAAATCGGTTATGGGGCGGCCCCCGGTACCGAGATGACGCGCGTAATAGGGGGAGTCGGCCCAAGTGTCAACAGTGCCCTGTCCAACCGGCTTTCGCGGCCGCGACAAAGGAGCGGTCTGCCGCTTGCGATGCACCTAATGCAGCGGCATAGTCCCGGCAAGACCCTAGCTTCCGGACATTCAATGCAAGTCATCGGCCTGTGCCGCTTTTCCTATCCAGCCCTCGGCGGTTTTCAGATCGAACACGAGACCGTGGAGGACAGGCGGCGTCATCTTTACAGTCCCAGGCGGCTGGAAGAACGGTTCAGGCTGTTCGAATCCAGCACCCTGCCTTGTTTTCACGAGCAGACCGATGAAGATTTCCAGCTTCTGATCGTGATCGGGGACTGCATGCCCACACAGGCCCGTGACCGGCTGCAAGACCTGACGGCCAACATTCGTCAGGTCCGGATCATCGAAAGAAAGCCTGCCCGACATCGCAGGGTCATGCAGGATATCCTGAACGCTGCACGTCAGGACCCGGACCAACCCTGCCTGCAGTTTCGCCATGATGACGATGACGCCGTTTCCGTCGACTTCGTCGAACGCCTTCGTCTTGCAGCGCAGGATTGCCGGGGACTTTTTGAAAACAACCCTGCGGTCGGCATTGATTTCAACAACGGATTTCTGGCCCGCATGGATGCGACAGGTATTCGGGCGTTGAATGTATACAGCGATCTCGTCACCGCCGGTTTGGGAATGCACGTTCAGGGCGGTTGCCCGCTGACGATCATGAATTTCGCCCACAACAAGATCGCTCGGCGCATGCCCGTTGTCAGCTATCCGGACGCGCCCATGTGGGTGCGTTCACTGAATCAGTTCAACGACTCGCCCCAGACCCGCAACAGCAAGGCCGGTCTGTCAGACCTAAGCCCCGAGCAGGAAGGCGAGTTCATTGCGCGATTTGCCATTGACCAAAACGTCGTTCGGCGGGTTCACTCCGCCGGTTGATGCGACCGCTCGCGGAACAGTGTGAACAGGCCCGCACCCACGACCAGAGCTGCGCCAAGCATCGTCACGGCATCCGGCCAGTCGCCGAAAACGGTCCACCCCAAGCCCAGGGCCCAGAGCAGGCTGGAATACCGGAAGGGCGCGACAAATCCGACCTCACCAACCCGCATCACCATGACGCTCAACAAATAACCCATCAGAACAAACACGGCGGCCGATGCAACCAGCAGGCCAGAGCCGGCCGTGACAGGCACCCATCCTTCAACGACCGAAGCAACCGCAGCCGCGGTCGTTATCGAAAACGATGTCGCCAGTGTCACAACCATCGACGGCACATCTGCCGACATACGCCGCGTGATCAGATCGCGCGCCGTGACCGAGGCAACAGCGATCAGCGCATAAAGCGCATAGATACTGAACCCGTCCGGGCCGGGACGGACGATCAGCAACATTCCAGCAAAGCCCATGGCGATCGCGGTAATTCGCCGCCAGCCGATATGCTCGGAAAAGAAAAGCGCGGCTCCAAGGGTGACCGTCAGCGGAAGCGCCTGCAGCACGGCAGTGACATTCGCCAGCGGCATATGCTTCAGCGCTGTCAGGAAAAAGAACGTTGCCGACAATTCGCTGAGACAGCGCAGCGCGACCAGCCACTTGTCATGGTGCGAGAAATTCAGGTGCAACGCCCCAAGATGCCGGGCGAGAATGAACACCAGACACGATGCCAGCAACCCGCGCAACGCAACCAGTTGAAACAGCGGCAAATCATCAAGCGCCACCTTCACCAGCGTGTCATTCACGGTAAACGCGGCCATGCTGCCCATCATCAGCAAGGCGCCTTTTAGGTTTGGGGTCATTTCAATCAGGCCCGGTCTCAAATCAATCGAAGCATTGGCGCTATTGGGACCAGTTTTGTCAACTCATACCAGTGACGGCGAAAGGTCATCGGGCTGCGTTGGCAACCAGGGTTCAGCATGCCCCCGCAGAGGCTTGAAAAACACACCAATTGATTACAGCCCAAAGTTGGAGCCCGCTTATCGACGTTTGTGTTCATGCGACGACCGCGCGCGCTCGCACTCAATTTCACGGTTCAGCTTGATTTCCGCGCCACGACAACAAACTGCGTAACCGAAAAGAAAAAGCGACCCTGCTCCGCAAGTCTGACTTGTTCGTCGAACCAAGCTTGTGCGACAGCTGACTCAATTTTTGCGCTGTTCACTACAAATTGTTTCATGAGATGCATCATCATGATAGCAATCCCATCCGGCTTTAACTGGTGATCCGTCATCGTGATCGATACGACATCCTCCACACTATGCCCGCTTTCCCTGATTAGGGCTGGCAGTCGTTCCGGAACTGTTCCACTGGCGAAGTGTTCGTTCCAGATGGAAAGCACAAGCTGCATTCTTTCCGGTTCATCGCTGAACCAAATGAGACTGCCGAAATGAAGATCGCTGATCACAAACCGCCCTGCAGGTTTGAGGCAACGCATCGCCTCGCCGAAGGCCGCCCCTATATCTTCAACATACTCAAATACTTGAACAGAAACAGCTTTATCAGAGAATTCATCCGCTAGTGGCAGATCGCCGGCAACACCTTCAAGAAACTCAACGCAGGAGTAATCCAGGCATCTGTTCTTTCCGACCGCCAGCATATCTTTACTTGGATCTACGCCGACGATCCGACCTGACGGGCCAACTGCGCGCGCGAGCTCTGCGGTCAGCAGTCCATTTCCGCAACCAATATCCAAGATGGTCTCGCCCGGACTTGGATTGAGAGCATCAAAAGAAGCCCGTCTTCTTCGAATAATGTCGGCACCCTGATAGGCAACGTCCAGTATCTTGGCCGTTTCCCGGTCAAACTTGAGCATTTTCGCCCCCAGCATCAAGTCTTAAGCTTACCACATTGCAGCGCGGCCTTATAGAATATCTGCAAGACCACCCAAAACTTAGAAAAATTTTGCCAGCGCCAAAGCCCGACGCGTTCTTGAGTCTTAAGAAAATGGCGGTGGTGGCCTCACAAAAAAAAGGCCCCGCGATTTCGCGGGGCCTGATCTTTAGCATTTTATGGCGCTCACTCGCGGCTTTCCGGTGTTTCCACCAGCACGTCCAGCTCGTCGCCAACCATGTCGTCGTCGATCATCGGCGCAGCCAGGGCAGCGGCCGCTTCGGCCTCTTCCCGGCGGGCTTCGATCACGACGTTGTCGCGCGACTGGGCAACCTGACGCACTGCCTGGGTGGCTCCACCTGTACCGGCCGGGATCAGGCGGCCGACGATGACGTTCTCTTTCAGGCCAACCAGCTTGTCCTTCTTGCCCTGAACCGAGGCTTCGGTCAGCACGCGGGTGGTTTCCTGGAACGACGCCGCCGAGATGAACGAACGCGTCTGCAGCGAGGCCTTGGTGATCCCCAAGAGGATCGGCTCGCCCTGTGCCGGACGACCACCGCGGGCGATAGTCTTCTCGTTCGCCGCGTCGAACTCCTGCTTGTCGACATGCTCGCCCTTCAGCAGGGTGGTGTCGCCTGAATCCAGGATCTCCCACTTCTGCAGCATCTGGCGCACGATAACCTCGATGTGCTTGTCGTTGATCTTCACGCCCTGCAGACGGTAAACGTCCTGCACTTCGTCGATCATATAGTTCGCCAGTGCTTCGACACCCATGATGGACAGGATGTCATGCGGTGCCGGGTTACCGTCCATGATGTAGTCACCTTTCTGGACGAAGTCACCTTCCACAACCGGGATGTGCTTGCCCTTGGGCACCATGTACTCGATCGGTTCCAGTGACTCATCAGCCGGTTCGATGCTGATGCGGCGCTTGTTCTTGTAGTCGCGTCCAAAGCGCACGTAACCATCGGCTTCTGCGATGATCGCGTGATCTTTCGGACGACGGGCTTCGAACAGTTCGGCCACACGCGGCAGACCACCGGTGATGTCCTTGGTCTTGGCGCCTTCACGCGGGATACGCGCAACGACGTCACCGGCTTCGATCTTCTGACCGTCTTCGACCGACAGGATCGCATCCACCGACATCGGATAGTGAACCGGGTTGCCCGCATCGTTGCGGACCGGCTCGCCATCTTCACCGACCAGAATGATCTCGGGCTTGAGGTCGCTGCCTTTGGGGGCCGCGCGCCAGTCGATCACGATCTTCTGGGTCATGCCGGTTGCTTCGTCGGTCTCGTCGCGGACGGCAAGGCCCGAAACCAGATCGACGTATTTCGCGGTACCGGCTTTCTCGGCGATGATCGGCAGGGTGTACGGGTCCCACTCGAACAGTTTGTCGCCACGGGCCACCTTGGTGCCGTCCTTGACGAACAGCTTCGAACCGTAGCCCAGTTTGAAGCTGGCACGCTCTTCGCCATGTTCGTCGTTGATCACCAGCTTCATGTTCCGGCCCATGACCAGGCTTTCACCTGCGGCATTGATCAGAATCTGCGGGTTCTCAAATGTGACAACACCTTCCTGGTTTGCTTCCTGGAACGACTGCTGGCCACCTTGCGCAACACCACCGATGTGGAAGGTCCGCATCGTCAGCTGCGTACCGGGTTCACCGATGGACTGGGCAGCGATGATGCCGACAGCTTCGCCAGTGTTCACCATGGTGCCGCGCGCCAGGTCACGACCATAGCAGGTAGCACAAACGCCTTCCTCGGACTCACAGGTCAGAGGCGAGCGGATGCGGGTCGACTGAACGCCGGCCTCATCAATGGTGTCGGCCATGCGTTCATCGATCAGCTGACCAGCAGCCACGATCACTTCGTCCGTACCCGGACGCAGGATGTCGTCAGCAGCCACTCGGCCCAGAATACGCTCGGCCAGCGAGGCGACAACCTCACCATCGTTGACGGCTGCTTCGGCAGTGATCGCGCGGTCGGTGCCGCAATCGATCTCGCGCACGATGCAGTCCTGCGCCACGTCCACCAGACGACGGGTCAGGTAACCCGAGTTCGCCGTCTTCAGAGCGGTATCCGACAGACCCTTACGGGCACCGTGGGTCGAGTTGAAGTATTCAAGAACGGTCAGACCTTCCTTGAAGTTCGAGATGATCGGCGTCTCGATGATGTCACCGTTCGGCTTGGCCATCAGGCCGCGCATACCGCCCAGTTGTTTCATCTGAGTGACCGAGCCACGCGCGCCCGAGTGGGCCATCATGTAGACCGAGTTCGGCTCCATGTCCGACCCGTCTTCGGCCTTGGCGACGTCCGAGATGGTGCTCATCATCGCCTCGGTGACGCGGTCGTTACACTTCGACCAGGCATCGACAACCTTGTTGTACTTTTCGCCCTGAGTGATCAGGCCGTCCATGTACTGCTGTTCAAAGTCTTTCACCTGGTTGCGGGTGTCATCAACGATGCCCCACTTGTCGTTCGGAATGACCATGTCGTCCTTGCCAAACGAGATGCCCGCCTTGAACGCTTCCTTGAAGCCCATCGACATGATCTGGTCACAGAAAATGACCGACTCTTTCTGACCGCAGTAACGGTAGACGGTGTCGATCACCTGCTGCACTTCTTTCTTCCGTAGCAGGCGGTTGACCAGCTCGAACGGCGCTTTGTTGTTCATCGGCAGCAAGGCACCCAGACGCAGACGGCCCGGTGTGGTTTCATAGCGCTTCTGAACTTCGTTGCCCTCGTCGTCGATCTGCGTGATCCGCGCGGTGATTTTCGAGTGCAGATGCACTTCACCCGCGTCCAGCGCATGCTGAACCTCGTCGATCGAACCAAAGACCTTGCCTTCGCCCGGCATGCCTTCGCGTTCCAGAGTCACATAGTAGAGACCTAGGATCATGTCCTGCGACGGAACGATGATCGGTGCGCCGTTTGCAGGCGACAGAACGTTGTTCGTCGACATCATCAGAACACGGGCTTCCAGCTGGGCCTCAAGGCTCAGCGGAACGTGAACCGCCATCTGGTCACCGTCGAAGTCGGCGTTAAAGGCCGAACAGACCAGCGGGTGAAGCTGGATGGCTTTACCTTCGATCAGGACCGGCTCGAACGCCTGAATGCCAAGACGGTGCAGCGTCGGCGCACGGTTCAGCATGACAGGGTGTTCGCGGATCACTTCGTCGAGGATATCCCACACTTCGGGACGCTCTTTCTCGACCAGTTTCTTCGCCTGTTTCACGGTCGAAGACAGACCCTTGGCTTCAAGGCGCGAGTAGATGAACGGCTTGAACAGTTCCAGCGCCATCTTCTTGGGCAGACCACACTGGTGCAGCTTGAGTTCCGGGCCAGTCACAATGACTGAACGGCCTGAGAAGTCGACGCGCTTACCCAGAAGGTTCTGACGGAAGCGGCCCTGCTTACCTTTCAGCATGTCCGACAGCGATTTCAGCGGACGCTTGTTGGCGCCGGTGATCACGCGACCACGACGGCCGTTGTCGAACAGAGCATCAACGGATTCCTGCAGCATCCGCTTTTCGTTGCGGACGATGATGTCAGGTGCACGCAGTTCGATCAGACGCTTCAGACGGTTGTTCCGGTTGATGACGCGGCGATACAGGTCATTCAGATCCGAAGTCGCAAAGCGGCCACCATCCAGCGGAACCAGCGGACGCAATTCCGGCGGGATGACCGGGATCACGGTCAGGACCATCCACTCGGGGCGGTTACCCGACTCGAGGAAAGATTCAACAACCTTCAGACGTTTGATGATCTTCTTGGGCTTCAATTCGCCGGTTGCTTCAGCCAGATCAGCGCGCAGCTGCTCGGCTTCGGCTTCCAGATCGATCTGGGCCAGCATCTCACGAATGGCTTCGGCACCGATATTCGCGGTGAACGCGTCCATGCCATAGGCATCCTGCGCATCCATGTACTCTTCTTCAGTCAGCATCTGGCCGTAGGTCAGGTCGGTCAGACCGGGCTCGATGACGACGTAGTTTTCAAAGTACAGAACGCGTTCCAGATCGCGCAGCGTCATGTCCAGCATCAGACCAATGCGGGACGGCAGCGATTTCAGGAACCAGATATGTGCGACGGGTGCGGCCAGTTCGATATGACCCATACGCTCGCGGCGGACTTTCTGCAGGGTGACTTCCACACCGCATTTCTCGCAGACAACGCCGCGATACTTCATCCGCTTATATTTGCCGCACAGACATTCGTAATCTTTGATCGGGCCAAAGATACGCGCGCAGAACAGACCGTCACGCTCGGGCTTGAACGTCCGGTAGTTGATGGTTTCGGGTTTCTTGATCTCGCCATAGGACCAAGACAGGATCCGCTCGGGCGACGCCAACGAGACCTTGATCTCGTCGAAAACCTTCGGGGGCGTCAGCGGGTTGAACGGGTTGTTGGTGATTTCCTGGTTCATTTGTTACCTCAAATCTTGCGGAAGGGGGGACGGGAGAAGGGGCAGCGCCCTTACTCCTCAACCTCCGCATCCAGGAGTTCCATATTCAGGCCGAGGCCACGAACTTCTTTCACCAGAACGTTGAACGATTCCGGTACGCCCGCTTCAAAGTTATCCTCGCCCTTGACGATCGACTCATAGACCTTGGTCCGGCCGGCGACGTCATCCGATTTCACGGTGAGCATCTCCTGCAGGGTGTAGGCGGCGCCGTAAGCTTCCAGAGCCCAGACCTCCATCTCACCAAAGCGCTGACCACCGAACTGCGCCTTACCACCCAGCGGCTGCTGGGTAACCAGGCTGTACGGCCCGGTCGAACGCGCGTGGATTTTGTCGTCCACAAGGTGATGCAGTTTCAGCAGGTACTTAATGCCCACGGTCACCGGACGTGCAAATTGCTCACCGGTGCGACCGTCGAACAGAACCGACTGACCGCTTTCCGAGAAGCCCGCACGCACTAGCGCGTCGTTGACGTCAGCCTCTTTGGCACCGTCGAAGACCGGGGTTGCGATCGGAACACCGCGGGTCACGTTGCCCGCAGCCTCGATCAGACCATCCTCGTCCAGACCGGTGATGCCTTCCTCGTAGACATTCTCGCCATAGGCCAGCTTCATCGCTTCACGCACCGGGGTCAGATCGCCGGAACGGCGGTATTCACCCAGAGCGTCGTCGATGTTCAGACCCAGACCGCGCGCGGCCCAACCCATATGGGTTTCAAGGATCTGACCAACGTTCATACGCGAAGGCACGCCCAGCGGGTTCAGACAGAAGTCAACCGGCGTACCATCGGCCAGGAACGGCATGTCTTCCATCGGAACAACCTTGGAGATCACACCCTTGTTCCCGTGACGACCGGCCATCTTATCGCCCGGCTGAAGCTTACGCTTCACGGCAATGAAGACTTTGACCATCTTCATCACACCCGGCGGCAGGTCATCGCCACGACGGACCTTTTCGACCTTATCCTCGAAACGGGCGTCCAGAGCACGCTTTTGCACTTCGTACTGCTCGTTCAGAGCCTCAACGATTTGTGCGTCCTGCTCGCCTTCCAGCGCCAGCTGCCACCACTGACCACGGGTCAGGGTTTCCAGCAGATCCTCGGTGATCGCCGAGCCTGGCTTGACGCCTTTCGGGCCTTTGACAGCGGTTTTACCCAGGATCAGGCCCTGCAGACGCGCATAGATGTTTCGGTCAAGGATCGCCAGCTCGTCGTCCCGGTCACGGGCCAGACGTTCGACTTCCTCACGCTCGATCTGCAGCGCACGTTCGTCTTTCTCGACACCGTGACGGTTGAAGACGCGGACCTCAACGACCGTACCGTAATCGCCCGGCTTCACGCGCAGCGAGGTGTCGCGCACGTCAGATGCTTTCTCACCAAAGATGGCGCGCAGCAGCTTTTCTTCCGGGGTCATCGGGCTTTCGCCCTTCGGAGTGATCTTGCCAACCAGAATATCGCCCGGCTCAACATCCGCACCGATGTAAACGATGCCCGCCTCGTCGAGGTTGCGCAGCGCTTCTTCACCGACGTTCGGGATGTCGCGGGTGATCTCTTCCGGGCCCAGCTTGGTGTCACGGGCGGCGACTTCAAACTCCTCGATATGGACCGAGGTAAAGACGTCATCACGCGCGATACGTTCCGAGATCAGGATCGAGTCTTCGTAGTTGTAACCGTTCCACGGCATGAACGCGACGACCACGTTCTTACCAAGGGCCAGTTCACCCATATCGGTCGACGGACCATCGGCAATGACCTCGCCCTTCTGGACGGTGTCACCCACCTTGATCAGCGGACGCTGGTTGATGCAGGTGTTCTGGTTCGAACGCTGGAATTTGCGCAGACGATAGATGTCAACGCCAGCGTCGCCCAGTTCCAGATCCTCGGTAGCACGGATCACGATACGCTGGGCATCGACCTGGTCGATGATACCGGCGCGCTTCGCCTGGATCGCAGCACCCGAGTCGATCGCAACCTTTTCCTCGATCCCGGTACCGACCAGCGGCGCCTCGGCCCGCAGCAGCGGAACCGCCTGACGTTGCATGTTCGAGCCCATCAGAGCGCGGTTGGCGTCGTCATTTTCAAGGAACGGGATCAGCGATGCAGCGACCGAGACCAGCTGCTTCGGCGACACGTCGATCAGGTCCACATTCTCGCGCGGAGCAAGCGTGTAGTCACCGGCCTGACGGGTCGAAACCAGATCGTTGATGAACTTGCCGTTCTCATCCAGCGTCGCGTTCGCCTGCGCCACGGTGTGACGCATTTCCTCGGTCGCAGACATGTAGTGAACCTCATCGGTCACCTCGGCGTCTTTGACGACGCGGTACGGTGTTTCGATGAAGCCATACTTGTTCACGCGGGCAAAGGTGGCCAGCGAGTTGATCAGACCGATGTTCGGACCTTCCGGCGTTTCAATCGGGCACATCCGGCCATAGTGGGTCGGGTGTACGTCACGAACCTCAAAGCCCGCACGCTCACGCGTCAGACCACCGGGGCCAAGCGCCGAGAGACGGCGTTTGTGGGTGACTTCCGACAGCGGGTTGGTCTGGTCCATGAACTGCGACAGCTGCGACGAGCCGAAGAATTCACGAACAGCAGCCGCAGCCGGTTTCGCGTTGATCAGGTCTTGCGGCATGACGGTGTCAATCTCGACCGACGACATACGCTCTTTGATCGCGCGCTCCATGCGCAGCAGACCGACGCGGTACTGGTTTTCCATCAGTTCGCCGACCGAACGCACACGACGGTTGCCGAGGTGGTCGATATCGTCCACGTCGCCCTTGCCGTCACGCAGTTCAACCAGCGCCTTGATGCAGGCCACGATATCTTCGCGGCGCAGGGTGCGCAGGGTGTCCGGCGCGTCCAGTGCCAGACGCATGTTCATCTTCACACGGCCAACGGCGGACAGGTCATAACGCTCGCTGTCGAAGAACAGGGTGTCGAATAGTGCCGACGCAGCTTCGACGGTGGGCGGCTCGCCCGGGCGCATGACACGGTAAATGTCCATAAGCGCGCTTTCGCGACCCATGTTCTTGTCCTGCGCCATAGTGTTGCGCATGTAGGGGCCGACGTTGACGTTGTCGATGTCCAGAACCGGGATGTCTTTGAAGCCCGCATCCAGCAGTTCCTTGACGGTACCGCCAATCAGGTCGCCGTCCTTGTCGTATTCCAGGGTCAGTTCATCACCGGCTTCGACATAGATCGCACCGGTTTCTTCGTTGATGATGTCCTTGGCGACGAATTTGCCAACGATATGATCGAAGGGAACCAGCAGGTCGGTGACGGCGCCCTCGTCAATCAGTTTCTTGACCGCGCGCGGCGTGACCTTCTTGCCCGCTTCGGCAATCACCTCACCGGATTTCGCGTCGATCAGGTCATAGGTCGGACGGGTGCCACGTACACGCTCGGGGAAGAACGGCGCGATCCAGCCCTTTTTCTTGTCCAGCTTATAGGACACGGTGTTGTAATACGCGTCCATGATCGCTTCCTGATCCAGACCCAGCGCATACAGCAGGGTTGTCACAGGCAGTTTGCGACGGCGGTCGATACGGGCGAACACGATGTCCTTGGCGTCGAACTCGAAGTCCAGCCAGCTGCCGCGATACGGGATGATGCGGCAGGCAAACAGAAGCTTGCCCGAGGAGTGGGTCTTGCCCTTGTCATGGTCGAAGAACACACCGGGCGAACGGTGCATCTGGGACACGATCACACGCTCGGTACCGTTCACGATGAAGGTCCCGTTCGGCGTCATCAGGGGCATGTCGCCCATGAACACGTCCTGTTCCTTGATGTCCTTGACCGACTTGGCGCCAGTGTCCTCGTCGACATCAAACACGATCAGGCGCAGGGTTACCTTCAGCGGAGCGCTGTAGGTCATGTCGCGCTGCATGCACTCTTCGACGTCGTATTTGGGTTTTTCCAGATCGTATTTCACGAACTCCAGAACGGAGGTTTCGTTGAAATCCTTGATCGGGAAAACCGACTGGAACACACCTTTGATGCCTTCGCCGTCTGTGGGCTGTTCTGCATCGCCGGAGCGCAAGAAAAGATCATAAGAAGATTTCTGGACCTCAATGAGGTTCGGCATCTCCAGCACTTCGCGGATTTTGCCGTAATATTTACGAAGACGTTTCTGGCCAAGGAACGTTTGAGCCATGTCAGATGTCACCTTTCGATGTTCTCAGCGGGCAAAGACACCGTCGGGCCCCGGCATCTTGCACATTCGAGACGACACGTCCGGATCAATTCATGGCCACCGTCCCGAAGGCGGCCTCCCGATCCGAAAACCGTGTCTTAGAAAACGCCCCAACCCATGAGGCCCTTTCTAAGACAGGTTCGGCTGGACCCGGATTTCTCCGGACCCAGCCAAATTTTCAGGCGCATCAGCGACGCACCAGACAAAGGGCTTAGGCCAGTTCGACCTCTGCGCCAGCTGCTTCCAGCTTGCCTTTGACTTCCTCGGCTTCGTCTTTCGACACGCCTTCTTTGATCTTGCCGCCGGCTTCGACCAGTTCCTTGGCTTCTTTCAGGCCCAGACCGGTGATGCCGCGAACTTCTTTGATCACGTTGATTTTCGAAGCGCCGGCGTTCTTCAGAACGACGTCGAATTCGGTTTTTTCTTCCTCAGCTGCGCCACCGGCGGCGTCGCCACCAGCTGCCATGACAACTGCGCCGCCTGCTGCGGGCTCGATGCCGTACTCGTCTTTGAGGATGGTTTTCAGTTCTTGTGCTTCCAGCAGGGTCAGACCCACGATGCTTTCTGCGAGTGCTTTCAGATCAGCCATTGTATTAGCTCTTTCCGTTTTACAGTGTGTGTTCCAACGTCAGGGCAAATGCCCCACGCAGATCATTCAGTGCCAACCGCTTACGCAGCTTCCGCCTTCTCTTCGATGGTGGAAAGGATGCTTGCGATGTTGCTTGCAGGTGCGCCAATCGCGCCGGCGATGTTCGAAGCAGGTGCGCCAATGCAGCCCACGATCGAAGCAATAAGCTCCTCACGCGACGGCATTTTCGAAACGGCTTCAACGCCTTTGCGGTCCAGAGCGTTCTCGCCCATTGCACCGCCGAGGATTTCAAAATTCTTGTTATCCTTGGCGAAGTCCTCGGCCACCTTGGCTGCTGCCACGGGGTCCTCGGAATAGGTCAGAACGGTCATCCCTGTCAGCAGGTCGGCCATGCTTGCACACGGCTTACCCTCAAGGGCGATTTTGGCGAGCCTGTTCTTGGCAACACGCACGGAGCCACCCGCGTCACGAGCACGTGCGCGAAGGTCCTGCATCTCGGCAACTGTCAGACCGGCGTAGTGCGAAACCACTACGACGCCAGAGCTTTCGAAGATTTGGCCGAGTTCCTCGACCACTTTCTCTTTCTGGGCTCTATCCACAGTTCTCTCCAAGTTAGGGATGTCAGACATCCCGGCTCATATTTGCCGCGGCTTGCGCCCCGGCGTTCAGGTCCGTTGTTACGGGATTGGCCAAAACTCGCCCGAGGGTGGGACCCTCAGAATTCTTTGGTCTTACCCGTCTCAGGCAGGGAATTAAGGAACCGTATGGCCCCACCCACCGTCTTGGACGAAACAAAATAAAGCGCACGACGAATCGCACGCTTTACTTCGTAGCCTTACTTAGGGCAGACACGCTCGGTTTCCAAGAGGTAAATTGCACGAAAAACGGGTTTCGCGGGCTGTGGCGTCATCGGTTCTGACACGGATAAATCGCGCCAACCACTCATTGACACCAAGGACGCGCTGCGGTCCTGTCAAAGTCTATGGCCCCGATCCCGATCCGAACTGGCGCGCGTCCTTAAAATGCTGATCCTTTCTCAACAAGAGCGCGACCGGACATCCCAATATCTGCATCAGCTTTCCCGAAGCGGTACGATCGACCCCATCCGCGAACATTCCTGTATCTACCGGTCTCATGATTTCCCCGAAACACGGCTTGTTCTCAAGCTTGAAACCCAAGGGGCGATGTACGCGCCGAAGGCCAACACCCAAGCCCCCATAACCGACCGGCTGCGCAAGGAGTATAATTTACTCTGTCAGCTTGCCGAATACTTCGACGACAAGAAGACGTCGCAGGTTGTGCGTCCGATCTACCTCTCCTCCGCAGGTGACTTCATGGTCACCGAATACATCAAACGCCCCACCGCCGTCGATCTGATCTACAACAGCCCCGACAACGATCAGGTCGCCCAGGTCTATCGCCGCGCCGGAGCAAGGCTGAACGATCTGCACGGGTTTCGCCCGCCAAAAGACTATGGGTTCCGGCCCAAATGGATGACCGACAGCATCCGGGACCTGTCGGAAAACCTGCCCGCCAATCTTGCCGGCACAAGTCAGCGAATGATCAACACGATGCTGGCCGAGGCCGCGCGCCTGAAAGGGGCGCCGGATATTCAGGTGTTCGCGCATGGCGATTTTCACGGTCTCAACCTGATCATGGGGCAAGGGAAAACCATCGGGCTGGATTTCACCGAGGCACGCGAAAAGCTGGCCGTATACGACATCGTCGACTTCCTGAAGGCCGACATATTCCGCGACAGTCAGCCGTCAGATGTGGATCGCAGCGGCATCCTGAAACGAAACAAGGACATGTTCTTCCGCCAGTACCGCCATCCAATCATTATGGACATTCTGGATTTCTGCATTCGCGGACGCCTGCTCAAGGACTGGCTGTTTCTCAGCCAGCCAAGCCATGTTTGCAGCGAATTCGAAGACCACCGGCGCACCCGGCTGGAGATACGACTTAAACAGGCATTCAACCTGCCCCGAAGTTCAGGTTGATCCGGCATCTACTGGAATTCAAGCGATCCAAAAACGAAAGAACCCGGGTGGCTGGAACCACCCGGGTCATTTTGTGCTTTTGCAGAGGCTGAGGCTTATTCGCCCGAAGCCTGCGCAACATCAACAGTCACGCCCGGGCCCATGGTCGAGCTCAGCGCGATTTTCTTCATGTAGGTGCCTTTGGCGCCCGACGGCTTGGCTTTGGCAACAGCCGAGACAAATGCGCGGACGTTTTCGACCAGCTTGGCTTCGTCGAACGACGCTTTGCCAACACCGGCGTGCACAACGCCGCCTTTTTCCGCCTTGAACTGAACTTCACCGCCCTTGGCTGCTTCCACGGCTGCTTTCACGTCCATGGTCACGGTGCCGACCTTGGGGTTCGGCATCAGGTTGCGGGGGCCCAGAACCTTACCCAGACGGCCAACGATCGGCATCATGTCCGGGGTTGCGATGCAACGGTCGAAATCGATGGTGCCGCCCTGAATGGTTTCCATCAGGTCTTCTGCACCGACGATATCTGCGCCTGCCTCTTTCGCTTCGTCAGCCTTGGGGCCGCGTGCGAACACAGCAACGCGCATGTCTTTGCCGGTGCCGTTCGGCAGGCCGACAACGCCGCGCACCATCTGGTCTGCGTGACGGGTGTCAACGCCCAGGTTCAGAGCGATTTCGATGGTCTCGTCGAATTTCGAGGTAGCATTGCCTTTGACCAGGGCAACGGCTTCTTCGACCGACAGGTTTTCCTTGCCGGCGACAGCTTCGCGCGCAGCGCGGGTACGTTTACCGAGTTTTGCCATCTTATTTCACCTCGATGCCCATGGAGCGGGCCGAGCCCAGGATGATCTGCATTGCGCCTTCGACGTCGTTGGCGTTCAGATCTTTCATTTTGGCTTCGGCGATTTCACGAACCTGCTTCGAGGTCACGGTTGCCACGGTCTCACGACCGGGATTTTCCGCGCCGCGGGGACGGTTACGCTTGCCAACCGGCTTAAGGCCAGCCGCTTTTTTCAGGTAGTAAGACGCGGGTGGCGTCTTGATGTCCATGGTGAAGGACTTGTCCTGATAATAGGTGATCACGGTCGGGCACGGAGCGCCGGGCTCCATGTCTGCGGTCTTGGCGTTGAACGCCTTACAGAATTCCATGATGTTGATGCCGCGCTGACCCAGCGCCGGACCAACTGGCGGCGACGGGTTCGCCTGACCTGCAGGAACCTGCAGCTTCATTGTACCAGCAAGCTTCTTGGCCATTTGGTTTTCCTTTCAACTTAGGTGAAACGCGTCTCACCCAGATTATGTTGCGTGGTCCGATCCGGGATCGCGATCCCTGCAATCTCCCACGAGAGAATCTCGCCCGAAGACGATAGAGGCGGCATGTACAGCGGAACGGAGGGGTTGGCAAGTGGCTGGCACCCTATTCCCAAGTGACCCAGTTGTATACCGGTCGGGCTTCGGTGAGGCCAGGGAACTGACGGAACAAAATGATTTTATTGAATACATAAGTTGCGTCGGAGACGCAGGTGGGTATCTTGGTGAAACTTGGACACAAAAGAGGTGGTCAGGGATGGGATCATCTCGGCTGAACAAGGGATTACTGATCTGCGTTCTTTTTGCCATGCTGCCGGGCTGTGGCAGCAGGGCTCAGGATCAGGGCGAAGGGTCTGGATCGGCAACCCAAACCGACGGCACCAACAGCACAGCTTCCTTCGGCGCAACAGGGATCGACCCTGCCAGTTACGCCGGTCGGTTTCAGATCAAGTTCACCAAGGAAGTCCCCGTTCGCGACATTCCGGTGCCTTTCACGGTCTACAGCGGCCTGGAAGAAGCCAGCCCTACCCGCTTGCGGTTGAGGGCGTTCATGGACTTGCGTGGCTTGCAGGAAAAGGCCCCCCAGATACTGACGGGCCCGCTTGAAGAAAGCTGCAAGCGCCAAATCTACCTCGAGATCCGGGATGTCACCGCCAATGATGACACCGTCAGGGTCGAAGGCTCGGCACGTGCACGATTTACAACCTGCAACCGGCGCCAGGAACCGGGCTTTCGTTATTTCGGGGGAACCGTGGACGCGGTTGCGGTCGCCAAGGCAGAGGTGAAAGGCCAGTGCCTTACATTCAGTATCGAAGACGTTGATCTGAACCCGCGCGGGTTCATCGGCGCTGTCTCAAACCTCTTCGGCCTGACCAGCCGCATTAATGAAGCCGTCCTTGAAAAGGGTGGCGAGTTTTTGGCTGCCAACCCGGTCTGTCCGCCCTTGCCCGAGGAATTCACGGTTCTCGACCCGAATTACGAATCCGGAGGCACGCGCGAGATTGCGCCCGGCGGGCTGGGCGCAGCCATCACCGGATCGGCTGATGTCAGCGCAGAGACCATCGTCAAAGTCCTTGGTGGGCTGCAGGACCTTGGCGTATTGGAGTTTGCCAAATGAGACGTTGGTTGGTTTTCCCGGCCCTGATGGCCGCTGCGCTGGGTGCCCAATCATCCAGCGCACAGGAAGTGACTTTTGTCATCGATGCAACCCAGCAGGTCCGGGAAACGGAACTGCCATACAAGCTTGATCTGAGCCTGAGCGCTGTTGCGCCCACTCGGATCGGGGTGGGCGCCCTTCTCGATCTGCGCGAAATCCAGAAAACGGTGCCCGAGCGATTGGCGGACAATGCCATAATCGACAACTGTGGTCTGCAAGTGCGCCTGGACGATTTGAGCCTGCAAGCACTGGACGATGCGATCGATCTGGATGGAGACGTGACCATCACGATTTTCGAATGCAGCCGGACGAGTGAACGCGACTTTCAGCGGGGTGAACAGAAAAGGGCAATCCAAGCGAACATGGCCACCGAAGCGACCGTCGAACTGCGTGACAATTGTGCCTACTTCAAACTCATCGATCTGACGCTTGCGGCCCCGGAAGAACAGCGCGAACAGCTTCTGGAGGACGACACGCTCGAGTCTGCCAAGGAACTTATGCTGGCCGCTGTTGACCTTGTATTGAACGAAACCCCCTTGTGCCCGGAATTACCCCCCGAACTCGCGTCCCTTGACCCCACTTACGACAATGGCGGTCCAAAGGAGATCGGAGAGGGTGGGCTTGGTGTTTTTCTGGAAGGATCGGTGGATGTCAGCCCTTCGACCATTCTCGACATTCTGACGGTTCTTCAGGAACAACAACTGATCCCCGGCCGACCATAACCGAAAAGCGCTTTCATTGCCGGGGAAGTAACCTGCAGTTTTTGCCTGGGCCTGATTCACTGGCCCGGCACAACAAAAAAGCGCCACGTTGCCCAGGGCATCGCGGCGCTTCGAAACGCGTTGGCGAGCTTGTCAGCTCTGCTTGGTCACCTGCGTGAAGTCCAGCTCGACCGGGGTTTCCCGGCCAAAGATCGAGACCGAGACCTTCAGCTTCTGGTTCTCGTCGTCCACGCCTTCGACCATGCCGTCGAAATCCTCGAACGGGCCATCGTTGACCTTAACCTTTTCGCCGATCTCGAAAGTGATCATCAGCTTGGGCGCTTCTTCACCTTCCTGAACACGGTTCAGAATCTGGTTCACCTCGGCGTCGCGCATCGGCATCGGGCGGCCCTGCGGACCCAGGAAACCGGTGACGCGGTTGATCGAGTTGACCAGGTGATAGCCCTGATCTGACATTTCCATATGCACCAGCACATAGCCGGGCATGAAGCGGCGCTCGGTCGTAACCTTCTTGCCCCGGCGCACTTCGATCACCTCTTCGGTGGGCACCAGAACTTCGTCGATATCGTCCTCAAGGCCCTGCTCGGCCACCGACGTGCGGATCTGCTCTGCGATCTTCTTTTCGAAATTCGAAAGAACGCTGACCGAGTACCACCGTTTCGCCATGAACCTGCCGTCCTTGTTTGCCTTAGGTCGCATCCGCACATCCGGATGTACCGTCATTGAAATTCTGTCACGAGACCCGGAACAAAAAGCGGCGCGCAGCCCGAATCGCCGCACGCCCATTCCGGATAGTTCCGCGTGAACTACTCTGACATTGCGCGCGGCGCAAGGGGGCAGCCGCGTTTCCGCACTGCCCGTCCCGTCTTAGCTGAACGCGCCTAGAATCAACTGCAGCCCGCCGCGAATGCCCAGATCCACCAGCGCAAAGAACACGGCCGTCAGCGCCGCCATGATGAACACCATGACCGTGGTCAACAGCACCTCGCGCCGGGTCGGCCAGACGACCTTGGATACTTCGGCACGGACCTGCTGGATGAACTGGATCGGGTTTGTGGTGGCCATGAGGCTTTGTCTCTCTGCTAGCGGATGCGCCCGACATAGCCGGGCATTGCGGCAATTTCAAGGGCGGTTAGGGCTTGGGCTTGTCGTCCCATTCGTCGCTCAGAATCCGCCGGGCATCGCCTTCGGGATCGTCGTACTGGTTCGACCGCACGGTATAGACAAAGGCTACAAGACCGACACCGCCCAAAAGCAGCGAAATCGGAATGAGATAGGCCAGAACTTCCATCAGATCACCTCAGCCGCAAAGCGTTCAGGGACACGGTGATGGACGAGGTCGACATCGCCAGCGCCGCGATCAGTGGCGTCGCCAGCCCGGCCACCGCCAGGGGCACCGCGATGACATTATACACGGTTGCGATCTGGAAGTTTTCACGAATCCGTCTGGTCGCTTTTGTGGCCGTGTCGCAGGCATCGGCGATGGGCGACAAGTCGTTGCCCAACAGCACGATATCCGAGGCAACCCGCGCCGCATCCAGCGCCGAGGCGGGCGAGATCGACACATGCGCCGCCGCAAGGGCGGCGGTATCGTTCAGGCCATCCCCCACCATCAGAACCTTTTTCCCGTTGTCGCGCAGGTCCTGAACACGCTGCGCCTTGTCCTGTGGCAGCGCTTCGGCCACCCAGTTTGCGATACCCAGATTTCCAGCCAGCTTTTCCACTGCAGCCCGTGTATCGCCTGAAATCAGGATCACATCCTTGCCCGCTTTCCTGAACGCCTCAACCGCGCTGGCCGCGCCCGGTCGCAGAGCGTCCGCGAACACGAACGGCACGGGTTTACCGCTCCCGACCGCAAGCCATGCTGACGTCTGGGTGCCGGGTTCGGCTCCGACCCAATTCGCCCGGCCCAGCCGAACGCGCTGTCCTTTATGTTCGCCTTCGGTGCCAAAACCTGGCACTTCGACCACAGCGTCAAGGCAGGCCGGCCTGATACCCGCGTCACGCGCCGCTTTGGCCAGCGCGACGGAAAGCGGATGCGCCGACGCCTCGGCCAGCGCCAGCGCAACTTCCAGATCGGAACGGGTATGATCCGCCAGATTGGTCAGTTCAGGCGCACCCGATGTCAGCGTGCCGGTCTTGTCGAAGACAACAGTGTCCACCTCGGCCAGACGCTCCAGCGCTGTGGCGTGCTTGATCAGCATTCCCTTGCGGAACAGCCGCCCCGATGCCGCCGTCGTCACCGCAGGCACCGCCAGCCCCAGCGCACAGGGGCAGGTGATGATCAGAACCGCCGCCGCGATGTTCAGTGCGGTGCGGATATCGCCGGAATAGATGTACCAGCCCAGAAAACTGAGCGCCGACAGGATGTGAACCCCCGGCGCATACAGCTTGGCCGCCTTGTCCGCCAGCGACGTGTATCGTAAGCGCCCCGATTCAGCGATGGCCACCAGATCGGCCATCCGGTGCAGCGAGGTGTCCTCGCCCACCGCTGTCGCCCGGATCGTCAGCGGACCGGTCAGATTGACCTCGCCCGCGCTGACAGTCAGCCCGGCTTCGGCAAAAACCGGCAGGGTTTCCCCGGTCAGCAACGAGCGGTCAAGTTCCGACCGGCCCGAAACGATCTCTCCGTCCACGGGCATACGGCCACCGGGCCGAACGAGGATCAGGTCACCGACGGCCAGCGTCGCGACGGCCACTTCCTCTTCCGTGCCGTCGACCAGCCGGATGGCGCGCGGCACCTCAAGCGCCGTCAGTTCCTCGGCCGCGGACCGGGCAGCGGCGCGCGTGCGATAATCCAGATACCGTCCGGCCAGCAGGAAGAATGTCAGCGTCAGCGCAGCGTCGAAATAGGCATGTTTGCCGCTCAGCGCAGTTTCCCAAAGCGAGGTGATCAGCGCCAGCAGGATGGCCAGCACGATCGGAACATCCATGTTCAGACGGCGCACGCGCAGGGCGCTCCAGGCATTGGCGAAGAACGGCTGCGCCGAAAAGGCGATGGCAGGCAACGCAATGGCCGCCGAAATCCAGTGGAACATGTCGCGCGTCGCGTCCGTGGCCCCGGACCAGACGGAAACCGACAGCAGCATCACGTTCATCGACGCAAACCCGGCCACCGCCAGCCGCATCAGCAAATCCCGGCCCGCCTTGTCCGTCTGCGTGGGCGACAGCGCACCAGTGTCCAGCTCATGCGCCTCAAAACCTGCCTGTTCCAGCACCGGGATCAGATCGGCGGCGCGGATGTCAGGCGCGGCCTTAATCATCGCCCGTTTCAGGGTCAGGTTGACCCGCGCATCCTCGACGCCCGGATGCGCGTTCAGTTCCCGCTCGACCGTCGAGATGCAGGCCGAACAGTGAATGCCCGGCAAGGACAGGGCGATCTGGATATCCTCGGGAAACGGACGGGCAGGCTCGGCCGGGGCCGCGACGCAGCCGGGACAGGCCATGGTTCCGGGTGAGGGTTGCGCCGTCATCAGCCTAGCCTTTGACGTAAAGCGGAATACGCTGCGAGAAGGTCGCCCCTTCGCCATCCTTGGCGACAAGCCGGATGTTCCAGTTGCCCTCGCCAAGGGTCGCCGGGGTGGAATATGCGGTTCCGTCAAACACAAAGTCGGGGGTGAAATCCTCGCGCACATGGGTCGCCCGCCCCACAACGGCCTGCAATTGATCGACCCTGACCGGCGCGCCTTGCGCGTCGTTGATGTGCAGGATCAACAAGCCGCCCTTGGTCTCGGCCCGCACGTCCCAACCCAGCGCCTGCTGTTCCTGCAGACGCTCGTTGAACTCCTGGCTGGCGACATACGAGTTTTTGACCTCGAGCCCGGGAAAGGTTTTGACCGCACTGTAGGCCAGTACAAGATTAACACCGATGATCACGCCGAAGGCGGCGACAAACACGGCCAGCGCGTGCTTTCCGGTAAACTGTCGTTCTGCCATTCTCAGTTCCCTCGTCCGTTGAACGTGGTGTCCTTGTACGCGCGTTCACCGCTGATCAGATCCTCGACCCAGATACGAACCGGCGTCGCGTCGGTGTTGGCTGGGTCGGTGTCCTTCAGGGCGGTGATGTAAACGCGGCTCAATTGTGCCGTATCCGCGCTGACATTCACAGTGTCTATGATCGTGCCTTCAATCTCCAGCCGCATGGCCGGGTCTCCGGTAAGGGACAGTTTAAACAACCGATCCTCGCCATGTTTGTTGCGCAGACGCACGTCATAGGTATTGCGGATCGTGCCGTCTGACAGGGTGACAAAGGTCGGATTGCGTACCGGCGCCACGGTCAGGTCGATGTCGGAACGGATGAACAGGGCAAACAACAGGCCGAACCCAACCAGCGCCCACAGCGCGGTGTACATGATCGTGCGCGGGCGCAGGATGTGCTTCCAAACATTCTTGGCCGGCTGGCCCGAGCGTTCATGCGCCTCGTCGCTCAGCGCCATATAATCGATCAGGCCGCGCGGCTTGCCGATTTTGGCCATCATGTCATCACAGGCATCGATGCACAGGGCACAGGTGATGCACTCCAATTGCTGACCGTCGCGGATGTCGATGCCAACCGGGCAGACATTCACGCAAGCCATGCAGTCGATACAATCGCCCAATTCCGTGTCAGCGGTCCGCTTGCCCTTGCCGCGCGGCTCGCCCCGCCATTCGCGGTAGCCGACGACCAGCGTGTCTTCATCCATCATTGCCGCCTGAATACGGGGCCAGGGACAGGCGTAAATGCAGATCTGTTCACGGGCAAACCCGCCGAACAGAAAAGTCGTGCCGGTCAGGATCAACATGGTTGTGTAGGCGATCGGATGCGCGTTGCCCGTCACCAGATCGCGCGCCAGTGTCGGTGCATCCGCGAAATAAAAGATCCAGGCTCCGCCGGTGGCCAGTCCGATCAGAAACCACGCCCCCCATTTCGTCGCCCGCAGGCGGGCCTTGCGGAAATCCAGTTTCTTCTGCCGATGCAGCCGCAAACGTGCGTTCCGATCGCCCTCGATCCAACGCTCGACCAGAATGAACAGGTCGGTCCAAACCGTCTGCGGACAGGCATATCCGCACCAGACCCGGCCCAGGGCCGAGGTGAACAGGAACAGTCCAAGCCCTGCCATGATCAGCAAGCCGGCGACAAAATAGAACTCGTGCGGCCAGATTTCGATCCAGAAGAAATAGAATCGCCGGTTCGCAAGATCCAGCAACACGGCCTGATCCGGCAGGCTGGGACCCCGGTCCCATCTGAACCATGGGGTGATGTAGTAAATCCCCAGGGTCACAGCCATGATGATCCATTTCAGGTTACGGAATGGACCCGACACACGCCGCGGGAAAATCGGCTCACGTGCTGCATAAAGGCTGGGGGCAGGGTCGGAATCGCTCACGGGCTGGCTCCACGTCTGGCTTTGATCAGGCGTCTTTTCCCAGATCATGCGCTGACCAACTTTGACATGTGTCAAATGCGCATCGGGCAGACACCTTTTGTCACACCTAACACATTTTCGGTCGGTTTCAGCGAAGAAAGGATAGGCCGCAAAGCGGAAAACCGGCAGGTTAATCGGTGACATCCGACGAAGATGGCCACACCGGAAACTGGACCCGGGCAGGTCCTGGTTCTATTCTCGGGAATGTCGGCACCGGCTGTTCAGGAAACGCGCGAACAGATGGAACAGCCGGTGCCTAAGCCTTCGGGCGGCGAACCGCCCGAAGGTGTTCACTTATCTTTATTGACCGCCACCCAGCTGGTGGACGTAAGCCGACACGGCGCGGATCTGTGCCTCGGTCAGGCGGTTTTCCCACGCGGGCATGACTCCGAAGCGGCTGTAGGTAACCGTCTCTGTCAGCGCCTCTTCCGAGCCGCCGAACAGCCAGATCGCGTCGGTCAGGTTCGGTGCACCTTGCGTGACGTCGCCGGTCCCGTCCTCGCCATGGCAGGACGCGCAGTTGTCCTCGAACACGACCTTGCCAGCCTGTGCCGCTGCATCGTCGGTCTGGGCGTTGGTCAGGGACATGACATACTGAACCACCTGCGTGATCTCTTCCGCTTCGAGGATTTCACCAAAGGCAGGCATCTCGGAATAGCGGGCATCGTCGCTTTCTTCGTTTCGAATGCCATAGGCCACAGTGTACTCGATATCCTCAAGCGAACCGCCCCACAACCAGGCGTCATCCAGCAGGTTCGGGAAGCCCGGCGCGCCCTGCGCACCCGAGCCGTGGCACTGCGCGCACCACGTGCGGAACACGGCGCCACCCGAGTTGACGGCGTATTGCTGCAATTCGGCATCCTTGGCGATGTCTTCCAGCGGCGTTTCCACCAGCTTGGCGTTCCAGGGCGCATTGGCTTCTTCGAACGCAACCATCTCCTGCTGAACCAGCGCCCGAGAAGACCAGCCCATGACACCGGCGGTTGCTGACTGTACCAGAGGCCATGCCGGATACATGATCGTGTAGATCACACCCCAGACGATGGTCGCGTAGAAGGTCCACAGCCACCAGCGCGGCATCGGGTTGTCGAATTCCTCGATCCCGTCCCAGCTGTGGCCGGTGGTGTTCGGATCACCCGGCTGTTTTTCAGGTGTCTTGCTCATTGCCGCGCCTCCTTGGATGTGGCGGGTTTGTCTTGATGCCGGAAGGGGATGTTGGCGGTGTCATTGTATTCCTTGCTGGCACCGGGGCGGAAAACCCAGATGATGATGCCCACAAAGAAGACAAACAGCACAAGCAGCATCCAGCTGTCCGCGAACTGCCTGAGAAGGGTGTACTCTTCCATCACGATCCTCCCTTAGCGGCTTGCGTCCGGGGTGAAGGTCGAGAAATCGACCAGCGTTCCCAGCATCTGCAGATAAGCAACCAGCGCATCGGCTTCGGTCAGTTCGGGCTGACCGTCGAAGTTGCGCACGTTGACCTTGTCACCATAGCGTTCCAGCAACCCGTCATAGTCGCTGTCCGGATCGGCCTGAGCGCGGAAGTCCGCCACCGCGTTTTCCAACATCTCGTCGGTGTAGGGCGTGCCGACCATCGCATTCGCTTTCATGATGTCGCCAATGTATTTGCCATCGATCTTGCGATGCTCAAGGAAGCCGTATTTCGGCATCACCGATTCCGGCACCACCGACTGCGGATCACGCAGGTGGTCCACCTGCCACTGGTCCGAATAGCGGCCGCCGACGCGGGCCAGATCGGGCCCGGTACGCTTCGACCCCCACTGGAAGGGATGGTCATACATCGATTCAGCCGCCAGCGAGTAGTGGCCATAGCGTTCGACCTCGTCCCGCATCGGACGGATCATCTGGCTGTGGCAGGTATAGCAGCCTTCGCGGATGTAGATCTCACGCCCCGCCATCTCGAGGGGGGTGTAAGGACGCATGCCCTCCACCTTCTCGATGGTGTTCTCAAGGTAGAACAGGGGCGCGATCTGCACGATGCCGCCGATGGTCACGACCAGAAAGCTGAAGATCAGCAGGAGGGTCGCGTTGGTCTCGAGGATCTTGTGTTTGTCGAGAATTGCCATTGCTCCGGCCCTCCTTATTCAGCCGGGACCGCAACGGTCAGGCTGGCCTCTTTGGCCGGCGCTTTCCGCACAGTCATCCACAGGTTGTAGCACATGATCACAGCGCCAGCGACGAACAGAACGCCACCCAGAGCACGCACCACATACATCGGGAACTTGGCGGCCACGGTGTCGGCGAACGAGTTCACCAGGAAGCCGTTGGCATCCACTTCACGCCACATCAGGCCTTCCATGATACCGGTCACCCACATCGACGCGGCGTAGAGCACGATGCCTATAGTCGCGAGCCAGAAGTGCCAGCTGACCATCTGCAGCGAATAAAGGCGTTCCCGCTTCCACAGGACAGGCACCAGGAAGTACAGCGCACCAAAGGTGATCATGCCGTTCCAACCCAGCGCGCCCGAATGCACGTGACCAATGGTCCAGTCGGTGTAGTGAGACAGGCTATTGACCGCGCGGATCGACATCATCGGGCCTTCAAAGGTGGACATGCCGTAGAAACCGACCGAGATCACCATCATGCGGATCACCGGGTCTGTACGCAACTTGTCCCATGCACCCGACAGGGTCATCAGACCGTTGATCATGCCACCCCAGGACGGCATCCACAGGATCACCGAGAACACCATACCCAGCGTCGACGCCCAGTCAGGCAGCGCGGTATAGTGCAGGTGGTGCGGACCGGCCCAGATATACAGGAAGATCAGCGCCCAGAAGTGGATGATCGACAGCTTGTACGAGAACACGGGGCGCTCGGCCTGTTTCGGGATGAAGTAGTACATCATGCCCAGGAAGCCCGCAGTCAGGAAGAAGCCCACGGCGTTGTGGCCATACCACCACTGGATCATGGCGTCCTGAACGCCCGACCAGACTATGACCGATTTCGAACCCCAGATGCTGACAGGGATGGTCATGTTGTTGACCAGGTGCAGCATGGCGACGGTGACGATGAACGCCAGATAGAACCAGTTGGCCACGTAGATATGGGGCTCTTTCCGCTTGATGATCGTGCCCAGATAAACGGCCAGATAGGCGACCCAGACAATTGTCAGCCACAGGTCAACATACCACTCGGGTTCGGCGTATTCCTTGGATTGCGTACCGCCAAGGACATAGCCGGTTGCCGCCAGCACGATGAACAGCTGATAGCCCCAGAAGACGAACCACGCCAGATTGCCACCCCACAGGCGCGCGGCGCTGGTGCGCTGCACAACATAGAACGAGGTTGCGATCAAGGCGTTGCCGCCAAAGGCAAAAATCACCGCCGAGGTGTGCAGCGGACGCAAACGGCCAAAGTTCAGATATCCTTGCGCCCATTCGAAATTCAGTGCCGGAAAGGCCAGCTGAAACGCAATGAAAGTTCCTGCAATAAACCCGACCACGCCCCAGAAGGCAGTTGCGATCACGCCATAGCGGATCACGTCATCCATGTACTCGGCCGAGCGGTCTACGAGAATATCTGGCTCATCTGTGTTTCTAAGCGTCCAGATGAACAATCCAACGGCGATCAGCATCACCAGAATCGCGTGCACCTGATACGCCAAATCCCGTGCATAGTTGGACCCGATCGCGGCAAAAATCACGATCAGACCAAGCACGATCAGCTTGATGTAATTTGACATATTGCGTCCCTTTGCATGCCCCGTGCGATTCTTGACGCCGCACGAAACCCATTTGACTGGCCGCTGTTCTGTCTGACAAGGGCCATAGCTGCTTTGATCTGTGTCAAGACAATAGCCTGTTTTCCGTGGCAGTGATAAACAATTGAGTGGGTTAACTGGTCGCAGCTTGCCCCCCGCGCACATCGAGTGAGGTCAAAATGGCTTACAAATCCCTTCTAACAGTCATGACAGAGACAAAGCAGGCGAACGCGGCGCTGGCCCAGCTTGTAGCTCTGGCAAACGCGCAGGACGCACATGTCGAAGCGCTGTGTCTCGGCGTTGATCGCAGCCAAACCGGCTACTATTACGCTGGCGCAAACGCCTTGATCCTTCAGGAGACGCTCAGCCGCGCCAATGCCGATTCTGACGCTGTTCTGGAGTATGCAAAGAACTACCTGGGCAAAACCGGGATCCGCTGGTCCGCGGAAAACGGCGTGGCCCAGATTGCCGATATCGGCCGCCACGTGGCCCATCGCGCACGGTTTTCCGATCTGGTTGTGCTGCCGCAGCCTTATGGCGAGGATCGCGCGGCCGAGGCCGAGCCCATCATTGAAGCCGCCATGTTCGAAGGCCACGCCCCGGTTCTGGTTGTGCCCGATGATGTGACGCCGTTCGAGAAACCAAAAACCGTTCTGATCGGATGGAATGAAAGCGTCGAGGCCATGCGGGCCATCCGCCGCGCCCTGCCCTTCCTGAAACAGGCGGACCTGGTGCGCATCGTCGTCATCGATCCGCCGCGCCACGGGCCAGACCGCTCGGACCCGGGCGGATTGTTGTCACAAATGCTGGCCCGGCACGGGGTGAAATGTGAAATTGACGTGCTGAGCAAAACCATGACCCGCGTTTCGGACATCCTCAACCGCCATGCCGGCGATACCGAGGCTGACCTGATCGTCATGGGCGCTTATGGCCATTCGCGGTTCCGCGAGGCCATTTTGGGCGGTGCCACCCGGAACATGCTGGAACAATCCGTTGTGCCGGTCTTTTTGGCCCATTGATCCGAAAAGACGTGCGGCTTGCAGATACTGCCCCTTTCATCGGGGCAGTATTCTAGACTAGTTGCGCCGGATCAGGCCGATCACGAACAGCAGGATCACCGCACCGATGGTTGCGAAAAAGATCGACGAGAATAGCCCACCGCCAACCGAAAAGCCCAAGGCCGGGAAAATCGCGCCCGCAAGAAACGCGCCGACGATCCCGATGATGATATTGCCGAACAGGCCAAAACCCCGGCCTTCCATGATCTTGCCTGAAAGCCATCCGGCGATTGCGCCGATGAACAACATTGCAAGCAGGCTGGTGAACTCCATCCGAATCTCCTTTTGCGTATCGGGTGTCAGACCAGAAAACCGCCGTCCGCATCATCGCCGGCCTCATCCATGAGGCGCGCCATGTCCGGAATGGTCACGTGGCGTTTTCCGTCCAGTGTAATGACGCCGTCCTTTTTCAGCGCCGACATCTGGCGGCTGACCGTTTCCAGTGTAAGCCCCAGATAATCCGCCATCGCCTCACGCGTGAGCGGCAGATCAAACACCATTGGACCGGAGTTGCTTTTCTGGGCCACCGAAGCATCGCGCCGCGCGATGATCGACAACAGGCTGGCAATTTTCTCGCGCGCGGTTTTGCGCCCAAGGACAAGCATCCACTCGCGGGCCGCGTCCAGCTCATCCAGCGTCATCTGCAGCAGCCGGTGCGCGATATGCGGGGTGGTGCTCATCAATTCTTCGAACGGTTTCTTGCGGAAACAGCACATCACCAGATCAGTTGTGGCCTGAACGTCATAGGGCGCAGTTTCGCGTCCCGGACGGCCCACAAAGTCGCTGGGCAGCAACAGGCCCACCATCTGGGTCCGGCCATCCTCCATTGTCTGCGTCAGCGAGGCGATGCCCGAAACCACGGAGCCGACAAAATTCATCTGATCGCCCGACCAGATGATTGTTTGCCCGGCCTCGAAACTGCGGTAGAACTTGATCTCTTCCAGTTCCACAAGCTCATCGGGTTCGCAATGGGCACACACGGCACGGTGCCGGATCGGGCAGTCCGCACAATTCGAGTGGTCAAATTGGGAATTCAAGTTCATTCGCGTTTCCACTTGATCTCAGTCAAGGTCTTGTTGAAGGCCGTCCCTTAACGGTATCGCCATGATAGTGAAACCACAATTAGCACAGCTTGGACTATTTGACGCTAAAGTTCCGCGTTACACAAGCTACCCGACAGCGCCCCACTTCAGCAACGATGTGGGATCAGGCATGTTTGGCGACTGGATTTCGGGCATTCAGCCCGGAAGCGCCGTGTCCCTTTACATCCATGTCCCCTTTTGCCGCAGACTGTGCTGGTTCTGCGCTTGCCGGACCCAGGGGACACAGACCGACAACCCCGTCATCGCTTATGTTGACGTTCTGAAGGCCGAGCTTGATCTGCTGGCCGCGCGCCTGCCCGAGGGCGTCACCCTGTCGCGGCTGCACTGGGGCGGCGGCACGCCAACCCTGCTGAACGCCGATTTGATGCGCGATCTGGCAGCGCGGATTCTGGACATCGTGCCGCTGGGCCCGGACGCCGAGTTCTCGGTCGAGATCGACCCGAACGAAATCGACGAAGCACGGCTGGACGCCCTGGCCGAGGCCGGCATGAATCGCGCCTCGATCGGGGTGCAGGATTTCGACGACGAAATCCAGAAAACCATCGGCCGCATCCAAAGCTATGACACCACGCGCAAAGCAATCGACATGATCCGCGCGCGCGGCATCACCAGCCTGAACGCCGATATCCTGTATGGGCTGCCGCATCAGACCAAGACCCGGATGACCGAAAGCGTACAAAAGCTGCTGTCGCTCAGCCCGGACCGCGTTGCGCTCTATGGCTATGCCCATGTGCCTTGGATGGCCAAACGCCAGCAACTTATCCCCTCGGACGCGCTGCCGACGCCGGAACAGCGGCTTGACCTGTTCGACACCGCGCGCCGCCTGTTCATGTGGGACGATTACGCCGAGATTG
Source organism: Ruegeria sp. AB8 (assembly GCF_056542605.1). Lineage (NCBI taxonomy): Bacteria > Pseudomonadati > Pseudomonadota > Alphaproteobacteria > Rhodobacterales > Roseobacteraceae > Ruegeria > Ruegeria sp. AB8. Next base: position 47,506 of record NZ_JBQGAB010000021.1, on the reverse strand, counting down.
GTATCGACCATTTCGCGACGCAGGATGACGGGCTGACCCGTGCACTGCAGACCGGAAAGCTCAAACGGAACTTTCAAGGCTATACCGACGATCAGGCCGAGGTTCTGATCGGCGTTGGTGCCAGCTCGATCTCAAAGTTTCCGCAAGGGTACGCCCAGAACGCGCCAGCAACGTCAGCGCATACCAAGGCCATCCGGAACGGGCAGTTCTCGACCTCGCGCGGGCACCTGTTCAAGGGGCAGGACATCCTGCGCGCCCGCCTGATCGAGGCGCTGATGTGTGATTTCCGGATCGATTCGGCTGAAATCCTGCGTGACCACGACATCTCGGTCGGGGAATTGCAGGGCATGTTCAACACGGCCAACCATGCGTTCGACGGGTTGCTGCAGGTGACCGGGGACGGTCTTTTCATACCGCCCGAGGCCCGTGCCTTGACCCGGATGATCGCCCGCAGCTTTGACGCCTATGACCTCAGCAAGGCAGGCCACAGTTCGGCCATCTGATTGACTTCGGACAGAGGGGGGGTTGACGCAGACAGGGGGTATTCCGCAAACTTAAGAACGCGGGCGGCAAGCCGCCCCAACCCCGAGGCAGATCCGTTTTCAGGCAATTGACCCCTGCGCGTCAGCGCAAGGCAGCCGATATCGCGCAGTCGTTCTTAAACCTGAAAGAGGGACAGCACTCATGCGCGTTTTCACCGTCCTCGGCCCCAGTCAATCGGGCAAATCCACCCTGGTCGAGGCCATCAGCCGCCTTGATGGTCGGCCAACAACATTCGACGTATCCGGAACCGTGCATCTGCACGGTTTTTCTTATTTGGACGAGCCATGGTGCGCCATCGACGTGGATGGCGGCGGGGATTCCCTGGCCTATGTCGGTCCTGCAATGGCAATCTCGGACGCGGCGGTTGTGGTGGTTCCGCCCGACCCGGACGCCGCAGTGCTGTGCGCCCCCTATCTCAGACTGGTCGAAGAAGCCGGGATTCCCTGCTTCCTGTTCATCAACCGGATGGACAACCCCAACGGCCGCATCCGCGATATCATCGCGGCCCTGCAAACCTATTGCACCCATCATATCGCGCTACGGCAGGTGCCCATTCGCGACGGCGAGGCCATTATCGGCGCAGTTGATCTGATATCCGAGCGGGCGTGGAAATATCAGGAAGGCCAGCCCTCGGCCCTGATCGAACTGCCTCAATCGGTCGAGCACCGCGAACAGGAAGCGCGCACGGAATTGCTCGAAACCCTGTCCGACTTCGACGACAAGCTGCTGGAACAGCTGATTGAAGACAAGCAGCCTCCCAACGAAGAGGTTTTTGAACTGGCTGCACAGGTTCTGCAGAACCACCAGCTGATCCCCGCTTGCCTGGGCGCCGCCAGCCACGGCAACGGCCTGACCCGCCTGATGAAAGCCCTGCGCCACGAAGCGCCCGAGTTCGACATCGCCGCCGGGCGGGATGAGGCCGCAGACAATGCCCGCGCCATTGCCGGGTTCGCCGACGTGAAAAAACACATTGGCAAGATCATCGTGCTGCGCGGCCTTGGCGAAGGCGTCACCGCGCATGAAGCGTTGGGCGGCGAAACCGTCGGCAACCTGACCACGCTGGACGCCAAGACCCAGATCGGCGCGCTTGAGGCCGGTCAGATCGGTCTCGCCGTCAAGTCCGATCACCTCAATCCGGGCAACATTTACGACAGTTCCTCCGCCACGCCTCTGCCAGACTGGGCCACCTCGCGTCCCGCGGCGCATCGGCAGATCGTCTCACCGGCGCATGAACGGGATGACGTACGCCTGTCCAACGCGCTGAGCCGCCTGGTCGAAATCGATCCCGGCCTGACCCTCGAACAGGACGAACTGAGCGGTCACGCGATTCTGGGCTCGCAGGGCCCTCAGCATATGCGGCGCGTCACCGCCAAGCTGGCAGAAGACTTCGGGATCGAAATCGAGGCGGATCAGGTCGAAACTGCCTATCGCGAAACCATTCGGACACCGGTTGAACATCGTCACAGACACCGCAAGCAGTCCGGCGGTGCCGGTCAGTTCGCTGATGTCGTAATCACTGTCGCGCCCATGCCGCGCGGATCGGGCTTTCAGTTCGAAGAGGTTGTCAAAGGCGGCGCGGTCCCAAAGAACTACATTCCGTCGGTTGAACACGGCGCGAAAGACGCGCTGGTTGAAGGCCCCGAAGGCTTTCCCGTTGTCGATGTCAAAGTCACGCTGAGCGATGGCAAGCACCACAACGTGGACAGTTCGGACTATGCCTTCCGCACAGCCGGTAAGAATGCCGTGCGCGAGGCACTGCCGCAGGGCAAACCCGTTGTCCTGCAACCGATCCTGAATGCCGAGATCCACCTGCCGTCGGATTTTGTGGGCGACCTGGTGCCGACGATCAGCTCGCTACAGGGGCAGGTTCTGGGTTTCGAAGGCAACCCCAACGCCTCGGGCTGGGAGATCTTCAACGCCCAGCTTCCCGCCGTGGCCGAAGATGAGCTACACCGCACCCTTGCCAGTGCCACGCGCGGTACTGGCTGGGTCAAGTTGAGCTTCGATCACTATCAAGAACTGCGCGGACCGGTGCCGAAATCGGCATCGCGTGAAACGGCCAACGCCTGACGCAACGTGGCGGGCTGCTTTCAGCCCGCCGCCGCGATCAGTTCTCGGGTGTAATCGGTCTGGGCATTCTCGAACAGGTCCTCGGCCCGGCCCATCTCGACCACGTCGCCATTTCGCATGACGATGACGTTGTGGGACATGGCGCGCACCACCTTCAGGTCGTGACTGATGAACAGATAGGCCAGCCCGTATTTCTTTTGCAGATCGCGCAGCAGATCGACGATCTGCACCTGCACCGTCATGTCCAGCGCGCTGGTCGGCTCATCCAGCACCAGCAGTTTGGGCCGCAGCACCATGGCCCGCGCGATGGCGATGCGCTGGCGCTGACCGCCGGAAAACTCATGCGGATACCGGTCCATCGCCGCCGGGTCCAGACCGACTTCGGCCATCACCTCGGCCACCAGTTCGCGCGGTGCGCGATGCGGATCAACGTTGTGGATCGCCAAGCCCTCGGCAATGATCTGCTGGCAGGTCATGCGGGGGCTGAGGCTGCCGAACGGGTCCTGAAACACGATCTGCATATCCTTGCGCAGGCGGCGCAATTCACGCGTGGACCAGCGGCGCACGTCCTGATCGCGGAATGTAATCCCGCCTTCAGAGGCAATCAGCCGCATGATCGCCAGCGCCAGCGTCGTCTTGCCCGACCCGCTTTCGCCCACGATCCCCAGCGTCTCACCCGCGCGCACCGACAGCGTCGCGTCGTTGACGGCCTTTACATGGCCCACTGTCCGCTTGAAGAAACCGCGCTGAATCGGAAACCACACTTTCAGGTGGTTCGTCCGCGCCACTTCCTCGGCATCGGCGGCCACCGGATCGGGTTCGCCCGACGGTTCCGCCGCCAGCAGCTTGCGCGTGTAGGGATGCTGCGGGTTGTCGAAGATTTCGGCGGTTTCGCCGGTTTCAACAATCTCACCGTCCTTCATCACGCACACCCGGTCGGCAATCCGCCGCACGATACCCAGATCGTGGGTGATGAACAGCATCCCCATGTTTTCCGATTTCTGCAGGTCAGCCAGCAACTCCAGGATCTGCGCCTGAATTGTGACATCCAGCGCGGTTGTCGGCTCATCCGCGATCAGGATGTCCGGCTTGTTGGCCAGCGCCATCGCGATCATCACCCGCTGGCGCTGTCCGCCGGACAACTGGTGCGGATAACTGTCCAGCCGATCCCTCGGGTCGCGGATGCCAACCTTGATCAGCAGTTCCACAATCCGCTCGCGCGCTTCGTCACCGGTCACGCCCTGATGCAGGGCCAGCGACTCGGCCATCTGCTTCTGGATCGTGTGCAGCGGATTGAGCGAGGTCATCGGCTCCTGAAAGATGAAACTGATATCGTTGCCGCGCACATCCATCAGCCGGTCCTCGGACGCGCCGATCATTTCCTGACCTTCATACGTGACCGAGCCTTCGACAATCGCGCTGTCACCCAAAAGCGAAACCGTGCTCAGCGCCGTGACAGACTTGCCCGAGCCCGATTCCCCAACCAGCGCGACCGTTTCGCCCCGGTCGACAGTGAAGGACACACCCCTGACCGCCGCGGAAACCTGCCCGTCCTGCCGGAACGAGACCCTGAGGTTATTCACATCCAACAAGCTCATGAAAACGTCTTTCTGGGGTCAAACGCATCCCGCACGCCTTCAAAGATGAAGACCAGCAGCGACAGCATGATGGCAAAGGTGAAAAACGCGGTGAAGGCCAGCCACGGCGCCTGCAGGTTCTGTTTTGCCTGCAAGGTCAGTTCGCCCAGTGACGGGGCAGAGGACGGCAGGCCGAAACCCAGAAAATCAAGGCTGGCCAGCCCCGCGATGGTGCCCGTCACGATAAATGGCATGAAGGTCAGCATGGCCACCATCGCGTTGGGCAACATGTGCCGGAACATGATCGTCATGTTGCCGACGCCAAGCGCCTTGGCAGCGCGGACATATTCAAGGTTGCGCGCACGCAGAAATTCCGCCCGAACCACGCCCACCAAACCGGTCCAGCTGAACAGGATCATCAGGATGACCAGCAACCAGAAACTTCGTCCCAGAACCGCAAACATGATGATGATGACATAGAGCGACGGTGTCGCGGACCAGATCTCGATGATCCGCTGAAAGATCAAATCCAGCCAGCCGCCGAAATAGCCCTGGATGGCCCCTGCAAACACCCCGATCAGGCTGGCCGCGCCGGTGACGACCAGCGTGAACAGGATCGACAGTCGGAACCCGTAGATTACGCGCGCCAGAACATCACGTTTGGTGTCGTCGGTGCCCAGCAGATTCTGCCCGTTCGGCGGCAGGGGTGCCGCACCCGGCCGGTCAACGCTGGTGTTGTAGGAGTACGGAATCGGCGGCCAGATCGCCCAGCCCCGCTCGAACCCGTCCGCCTGAAAAGTGCCAGCATCGATCTCTTCGATGATCCGCTCGGGATCGTCAAAACACTGATCAAGCCCGCCGCTGTCGATCAGGCATCGCACTTCGGGATCGCGATAGATGGCTTCGGTCTGAAAATCCCCGCCAAATTCGGTTTCGGCGTAGAAATTGAACACCGGCGTGAAGAACTCGCCCCGGTATTTCACCAGAATCGGTTTGTCGTTGGCGATGAACTCGGCGAACAGCGACAGGCCGAACAGTACCGAGAAGATGATCAGCGACCAGAACGCGCGACCGTTGCGCCGGAAGTTGCGCCAGCGGCGCTGGTTGAGAGGGGACAGCGCCATTTACCCCTCCCGCTTTTCGAAATCGATGCGCGGGTCGACCACCACGTACATCAAATCGCTGATGATGCCGACCACCAGCCCCATCAGACCAAAGATGAACAGCGTGCCGAATATCACCGGGTAATCACGCGCCACCGCGGCCTCGAACCCCAAGCGGCCCAGCCCGTCCAGCGAGAATATGGTCTCGATAATGATCGAGCCGCCAAAGAACACCCCGATGAACACCGCCGGAAAGCCCGCAATCACGATCAGCATCGCATTGCGGAACACATGACCGTACAGAACCTTGCGCTCGCTCAGGCCCTTGGCGCGGGCGGTCATCACATATTGCTTCTTGATTTCATCCAGGAACGAGTTCTTGGTCAGCAGCGTCAGCGTTGCAAACGCCGAAATCGTCAGCGCAATGATCGGCAGGGCAATGTGCCAGAAATAGTCCGCAATCTTGCCAATCAGGCTGAGGCTGTCCCAATTATCCGATGTCAGCCCCCGCAGCGGGAATATCTGCCAGTAGGATCCGCCCGCAAACAACACCAGCAGCAGGATGGCGAACAGGAAACCGGGAATGGCGTAGGCCACAATGATGGTTCCGCTGGTCCAGGTATCAAAGGTCGATCCGTCCTTGATGGCTTTGCGGATGCCCAGCGGGATCGACACCAGATAGGCGATCAGGGTCGACCAAAGACCCAGCGAGATCGAAACCGGCATCTTTTCCAGCACCAGATCGATGACGCTGATGGACCGGAAATAGCTCTCGCCGAAATCCAGCGTCAGGTAGTTGCCCATCATGCTCAGAAAGCGCTGGAGCGGAGGCTTGTCGAAGCCGAACTCTTTCTCCAGTTCAGCAATGAATTCGGGCGGCAGCCCCCGCGCGCCGACATATTTGTCGTCAAAGGCGCCCCCGGCAGGTTCCGAGGCCGCCCCAGCATCGCCACCGCCTGCAAATCCGGCAAACACATCGCCCTGCCCTTCGATCTGGGCGATGATCTGTTCAACCGGCCCGCCCGGCACGAACTGCACCAGCGTGAAGTTGACGATCATGATGCCCAGAAGGGTCGGAATGACCAGCAACAGGCGTCTTAGAATATACGCGCCCATGTTATCGCAGCGCGCCTTTCGCTTTCAGAGCCGCCTCTTTTTCCGGATTGATCCACCACAAATCCAGATAACCAAGGCTGAATGGAGGCAGGTTTTCCGGGTATTCATACATGTCGTAGTAAGCCGTCCAATAGTCCGCAACGTATCCATCCGGGATCACGAAGAACTCATAACGCAACACGCGGTCAAGCGCCATCAACGCGGCGTCCTGTTCTGCCTGATTCGTGGTATCGAACGAGGCTTCGATCACCGCATCCACCAATGGGCTGGCCAGACCGGCCGGATTGAAAAGGCTGAACGCAGCCTCTTTCGAGCCGTACATCTGGCTGAGCCCGCCACCCGTGGACAGGAATGCCCCGTACTGGGTGGAATGGATCATGTCATAGTCCCGCTCGCGCCGGCGCAGCGTGTATTGCGACGGATCCACCTTTTCCGCCGTTGCATCCACACCAGTGGCCTGCAGGTTCTGAACAAAAGTCTCGATCATCGTCGCGGTCGAGGTCGGAATGCTGGAAGAATAGGGAATGTTCACCTTCAGAGTCTGACCCTGTTCGTTCCGGCGCAGATTGCCATCTCCAACCGGCCAGCCAGCCTCATCCAGCAGCTTCGAAGCCGCCCGCATGTTTCGCCGATCGTTCAGGCGCGCCGAACTGGATTCGTGCATCACCAGGGCCGGTTCGCGCAGGACCTCATCCGGCACGATATCGCCAAGGCTTTCCAGAAAGGCCAGTTCAGCCCCCTCCGGCGGCCCCTTGGCCTCAATATGGGTGTCCTGAACAAAGGAATTGCGCGGTGCGTTCAAGCCGAACATCAGCGATTCATTGGCCCATTCAAAGTTGAAGGCCAGCGCCAGCGCCTGCCGCACCTTTTTGTCTTCGAATTGCGGTTTGCCCAGATTAAACACAAACCCGGAAGGCGTCGGCGGGCTGCCATCCGCAATCTCATCGCGGACAACCGTGCCTTGGGTCAGCTTCGGAAAATCATAGCTCGAGGCCCAAAGCTTGGGGTCACTTTCGATCCGCATGGTGTATTCACCGGCCTTGAACCCCTCGAAAGCGGCAGTCTGATCGGCGAAATACTCGATACGAATGGTGTCGTAGTTGTTGCGGCCAACGTTGATCGGCAGATCCTTGCCCCAGTAATCGTCCCGGCGTTTGTAGACGATGCGCCGGTTGATGTCGAAACTGTCCAGCTTGTAAGGCCCGGACCCCACGGCAACCTCAAGCCGGGGCTCGTCCAGACGGCGGGATTCGTCAGCCTCGAACCAGGCTTTCGAGAATACCGGCGTCGACCCGACCGTTTCGATCAGCCCGCGGCGCGTCACTTCCGGGCTGAAGGAAAATTTCACCGTATGATCGTCCAGCGCTTCGGCCCCTGTCACCATGCGACCGACGGCCTGCGCATAAGATGGCAACCCCTGCTCGATGAACAGGCGATGGCTGTAGACCACATCCTCGGCCGTCACCGGTGTTCCATCCCAAAACGTCGCCTCCGGTCGCATGTGGAAAATCACGTAATTGCGCCCTTCATCATACTCCATGCTGTGTGCAAGCAGACCGTAATACTGCCCCACACTGTCTGACGCGCTGTCGATCAGCGCATCATACTGGATCGATGTCAGCGCCCCGGCGCGGCCCTTGCGCGAATAAGGATTTAGCGAGTCGAAGGTGCCGGACCCTGCCAGCGACAGCTCGCCCCCCTTGGGGGCTTCGGGATTGACATAGTTCAGATGCGGATAATCGGGCGGGTAGTCGAGATTGCCAAAATAGGAATACCCGTGGCTGCGCGTCACGCCCTCCTCAACGGCCCCGGCCAGATTCGCGGCGCCCACGACCAGAGCGGCAGAAACCCCCAGAACAGCAGCCCAGGACCGGACGTGCAATTTGCGATTACTGGACAGAAGGGATTTCATGGTGCTCATCCTCTTGGTCGTTTCCGTCTTCATTGTTGTGACCGACAGCTAAAAGGCCAGAACTGTAAGTTGCAAGTTTAGAACGCGTGAACGGATTGTGAAGTTGTCCTTAGACAAAAAATAAAGCCGCTGCACGGGGCAGCGGCTTTGAAATCGGTTCATCCGATGGGCCGATCAGTTGCCGATGGTCTGCAGATAGGCAATCAGGTCGGCACGTTCCTGCGGCTTCTTCAGGCCGGCAAAGCTCATCGAGGTGCCTGAAATGTAGCTGCTGGGTCTTGTCAGGAAGGCATCCAGCGCCTCTGGCGTCCAGTTGCCGCCATGGGCCTGCATGGATGCGGAATAGCCGGTAAAGCCCTTGGCGGACGCAACCGGACGATCCACAATCGCGTACAGATATGGGCCAGTGCCGTTGGCGCCGTCTTCCAGCTTGTGGCAGGCGGTGCACTTGCGGAATACCTTCGCACCCTTTTCAGGATCGGCGGCTGCCAGCATGTCCTCGAATACCACTTCTTCGCCGTCGGCGCTTTCGCCCGAGCTTTCGGTTTCGATGACATAGGCGGCTTCGGCGCCATGGGCATCTACACTATAGAGAACATCTGCCCCCCATTTGGCCAGAAGAAGCACCAGGAAGGTGCCGAACAGGCCTGCGGCGGCCTTGGTAACTGTCATCGTGTCGAACATTGATCGCGAGTCCATTTCAGCTGTCTGCGGGGTGTCTAAGGCTTCCCCTTGCAAGAGGCAAGGTATAGACACCGCGACTAAACGCCCAAATCAAGAACTTGTTGCACGGAATCGACCAAATGACCAATCGCATCGCATTTCAGGGTGAGCCCGGCGCCTACAGCCACGAAGCTTGCCGCAACGCGCGCCCCGATATGGAGGCCCTGCCCTGCCGCACTTTCGAAGATGTGATCGAATCGGTTCGCGCCGGTGACGCGGATCTGGCGATGTTGCCGGTCGAGAACACGACCTATGGCCGGGTGGCCGACATTCACCGGCTGCTGCCGCACAGCGGGCTGCACATCATCGATGAGGCCTTCGTGCGCGTCCACATCAACCTTTTGGGCGTTCCGGGCGCAAAGCTTGAAGACATCACCGAGGCGCATTCCCATCTGGTGCTGCTGCCGCAATGCGCGGGATTTCTGAAGGAACATGGCATTCGCGGCCGTGTCAGCCCCGACAACGCCCGCGCCGCGCGCGAGGTTTCAGAACAGGCCGAGCTGCATTCGGCGGCCCTTGCCAGCGAGCTTGCGGCAGAAATCTACGGCCTGAACGTGCTGGCCCGCCATATCGAGGACCGCGACAACAACACCACCCGGTTTCTGGTCATGTCCCGGCAGTCCGACCTGACGCCACGCGGGGATCACGGCATGATCACCAGCTTCGTGTTTCAGGTGCGCAACATCCCGGCCGCCCTTTACAAGGCGATGGGCGGTTTTGCGACAAACGGCATCAACATGACCAAGCTGGAAAGCTACATGATCGACGGCTCGTTCACCGCGACCCAGTTCTACGCCGACATCGTTGGACACCCCGAGGACCGCAACGTGCAATTGGCCATGGACGAGCTGGAACACTTCACGACCAACGTTGAAATTCTGGGCGTCTACCCGGCGGCGCAGCCGCGCGGCTAAGGATCAGGGCCGCCCAACGCAAGATCGCAAACTCTGATTTGCGCGTGCCACTGCGCCACGCCGCAAGGATCGCGTCCACGTTGGCATCCACCCCGTCCATCGCATCAACCTCCAGATCGTATTGGCGGCCTCGGTGAATTGTCCGCTGGTCCCGTTCCACACTGCCGGGCGGACGGTCACCGCGGGCGGCCTCTCTGCGGATCAGCTCAGGCACCGGGCAATGCACGCCGACAAACAACATGTCATGGTGTCTCAGCCCCTGTTTCATGGCTTCGGCCCAGCCCGGCCTGTGCAGAATATGATCTGCGAAATTCCCGGAGCCAGGGCTTGTTGGGTTCGTTCACGATGATCTGTGTCCCGGAACACTGCTCAGGTGCGACTTGCGCAGACCATCGGCCATTGCGCAAGCCCGGGCAAACCTGATCGCAGGGCGTCAAAACCCCTAGGCGATGGCCGCAACCGCCTTTGCCACCGCCGCGCGCGTATGCTCCAGATCGGCTTCGGTCACGGCCAGCGACGGGTACAGCTTACCCGGTGCCTTGAAGATACCCGCCTCGCGCAAGGCGGCGTTGTAGACGACGTTGCGCTGGGGGTCGTCATGTTTCGCGCTGCGGTAGTCCCGGCAAGTGTTGGCGGTGAAATAGATGTCGAACAGTGTCTCATCGCCGCAAATCCGGTGTGGGATACCGGCGGCGCTCAACGCTTCGGACTGCATGGTCTGCAGCGCCTTTCCGGTTGCGCGCAGCTTGTCATAGACACCGTCGCGGCGCAGAACCTCCATGGTTTTCAAACCGGCCACGGACGCGATCGGATTGCCGGACAGCGTGCCCAACTGCATGAGCCAGCCCTCTTCGCCCACCTTCACCTTGTCGAAATGCTTCATGATCTCGGCGCTGGCACCAAGAGCCGCCAGGGGAAAACCGCCACCGGTGATCTTGCCCAGCGTGCAGATATCGGGCGTCACGCCGTATTTCTCCTGCGCACCGCCATAGGCCAGACGAAACCCGGTCACGATCTCATCGAAGATCAGCAGAACACTGTGCTTGTCGCACAGATCGCGCAACCCCTGCAGATAACCTGGCTCGGGCGGGATGATCCGCTGCAGCGGCTCGACCATGATGGCCGCAATGTCGTCATGTTCATTCAACAGGTTCGACACCGCCTCGAGATCGTTGAAAGGCGCGATCAGCATCTGGTCGGCCACGCCCTGCGGGATACCTGCGCTGTCGGGCACGGCCTGCGGGAAGTTGACCTCGCGGCTGGGGGCCAGGCTCATCTGCGCCTCAGCGCTCATCCCGTGATAACCGCCTTCGAATTTCAGGATCTTGTCGCGACCGGTATAGGCGCGGGCCAGCCGGATCGCATACATATCCGCCTCACCGCCCGAGGCGACAAAGCGGATCTGCTCGCAACACGGCACCGCATCGACAATCGCTTCGGCCAGCTCGACACCCTTTGCATTGTTGGCAAAAAAGGTCATACCCTTGGGCAATTGCTCCAGCACCGCCTCCATCACCTCGGGGTGGCCATGGCCCAGCAGCATCGGCCCTGAGCCGATCAGGTAATCGATATACTCCTTGCCGTCCTCATCCCAGACGCGGCTGCCTTCGCCGCGGGCGATGATGATACCCGGATCGAAATTGCCAAACCCGCCGGCGGGCAGAACCTCGTTCGCGCGGGCGATCCATTCGGATTGAGTATTGATTTTCAGCATCTCAAACGATCTCCAATATTGGGGAGCCAAGAACCTCCGGGTCCGGGGTAACACCTAACCCCGGACCCTCAGGCGGGGCAATCCGGCCATTTTCACGGTTTGGTGCGTCCGGGCAGACGCGCGGGGAGACATAGGAAGACAGGTCGCAGGTATTCATCAGCGACGCAGCCGGTGTCGACGCTGCGAAATGCAGCGCCGCGGCCGTCACGATATCCGACCCCCAGGTGCATTCGGCGCAAATCTCGGCCCCCAGATGCACGGTCAGATCCCGCGCCCGGCGCATGGCCGACAGCCCACCGAATTTCGAGATTTTCAAAGCGACAGCATCCATGCAGCCCAGCGCATGCGCCTTCAACAGCGACGCCAGATCATGAGCGTTTTCGTCGATCTTCATCGGCAGGCCGGTCGCCTGACGCACTGCTGCGCAGTCCTCTAGCGTTTTGCAGGGCTGTTCCAGCATCACATCCAGATGCGCCACCGCCCGGCCCGTGCGCGTCGCCTGCAGCCGCGATGCCCCGCAATTCCAGTCGCCATAAACCAGCGGTCCCGGGCCCACGGCCTCGCGTACCTTGATCAGCCGCTCGGCGTCAGCCTGCCAGTCGCCTTCGACGCCCAGCTTGACCTGAAACTGGCGGATACCTGTCTGATAGGCGGTCTTAGCGATCCGAGCCATGTCATCTGGCGCGATGCAGGTAATCGAGTGGTACAGCGGCATATCCGTCTGTGTCCGCCCGCCCAGCAGCGCATAGACCGGCTGACCCGAGGCCTTGCCAAACAGGTCCCACAGCGCGAGATCCACGATGGATTTGGCATAGAGATGCCCCTGCAGAAACCCATCCAGCTTGCGCATGGGCGCATCGACCCCGAAGGGAGACATGCCAAGAATTTCCGACCCCATCTCGGCCACAGATGAGGGAACCCCATCGGCATAGGCAGGAAGGTAATGCGGGATCGGGCAGACCTCGCCCCAGCCTTTCAAGCCGGTATCCGTGTCCAGACACAGGATATGACTTTTGACTGTCGCGCAGGTCTTGCCCTCGGCCATGTGATAGGTTTCGTGACTTGTCAGGTCGACGGACCAGAGCGTTATCTTGGTGATCCTCATTGGTAGGCTCCGACCGGATCGCCCAGCGCATCCTCGTCCGGCGAAACACCAAGGCCGGGCGTTTCGGGCAGATGCAGGTGGCCATCAATGTTGCGCGGACCGCGCCCGCCAGCGATATCGAGGGTGATCATATCCTGACAGGCCCAGACCGCGTGGCAGTTGTCATCCGGGATGGTCGCGGCCAGATGCAGCGCTTCGGTGTCCGCTAGAACCGACCCGCCCGTGGCCATCACGAACATGTCAATACCATGGGCCAGCGCGATATCACGGATCCGCGCCGCCTTGGTCAGGCCGCCGACGCGGTTCAGTTTGATCCCGAAAACCTCGGCAAGCCCATCCCGTGCGAGGCGCGTCGCATCCTGCAGGGTGACCAGGCTTTCATCCACCGAAACGGGCGAGGCATGTCTGCCCGAAATCGCCGCAATGTCGTCCAGCGTCTCACCGGGTTGTTCGAACGTGACGTTCAGGTCCTCGCAGGCACTCATCACCCGCAGCGCCTGTTGCCGGGTCCAGCCCCGGTTGACGTCATAAAGGATGATCTCACCCGGTCGCCGGATGCTTTCGACATCGCGGACACGGGCAATGTCGCGTTCGACATCTCCACCAATTTTCACCGAATGGGCGATGTAGCCACGGCTGCGATAGCGCTCGATCACCGCGCGGGTTTCTTCCACGGTCTTTGCACCCACGGACGAAGCAATCGGACGCGGTGTCCGTGACCCGCCGCCCATAAGGTCGGCAATGGGCAGGCCCGCCGCCTGACCGGCGATGTCCCAGCAGGCCATGTCGATCGGGCTTTTTGCATAGAGATGTCCGGGTAAGGCAAGATCCATGGCACGTTCCACATCCAACACTTTGCGCGGATCCAGGCCCAGGACGAACGGCGCCATCGTCTCGATCCCGGCGCGAATACCTGGCCCGTGTGCGGGCACGTACGTGTGACTCCAGGGCGTGCCCTCGCCCCAGCCGGTCAGGCCCTCATCCGTTTCGACTTTGACCAGCGTTGCATCCAGCACCTCGAACTTGAGCCGCCCGCCGGACAACCAATAGGGATGCTCCAACGGCAGATCGACGTGATAGACCGATATCCGGGTGATCTTCATTTCAGTTCCACTTCGACAAAGGACATGGGGCTGTCCCCGTTATTGATAACGTTATGCTCGACCCCTTCATCGCGCCGATACGCGGATCCGGCCGGGACCGTCACGTCATTGACCGAGCCATCGGGCAATTCCAGCCGCATATGGCAATCGGAGATGGCGGTGATGACATAGTCCATCTCGTGCCGATGCCACCCGGTTTCCCCACCGGGCGCAAAGTCAAATCGCGTCACCCGAACACGGGCGTCGTCAATCATTTGAGTTGCCGTTGCTTGTGGTCTCATAGGCGGAACTCCTCTATCGGCGCGCCGAGGCTTTCGAAATCAGGGGTTACGCCCAGCCCTGGCGCATCAGAGGCGTAAAGCTTGCCATCACGCGACACCGGACCGCCGATTCCGGTCGACCGCGTGTTGTAGTTCATCAGATCGGTGGTGTTCTGCAGATACTCTGCAGGGGTCGAGGCCGCGAAATGTGCCACGACCGAGGATGTGATCTCACCACCCCAGGTATCCTCACTGACCACCGGAATTCGGTTATCGACCAGATAATCCCGCACCCGCCGCGCCTTACTGAGCCCCCCGAGGTTCGAGATCTTCAGACAGCAGATCTCGGCCCCGCGATCCGCCACGATCCGCTGCGCCATGTGGATGCCGGTCAGACATTCGTCCAGCTTCATCGGCTGTTCGGCGACACGGCGCACCTGCTGGCATTCTTCATAGGTGCGGCAGGGCTGTTCCAGAATGAAATCCAGATCACGCGTGGCACGCGCCACCCGGATCGCATTGTCCACGCCCCAGCCCTGATTGGCATCGGCCATCGCCTTTTCACCCGGCTCCAACAGCGGCACTGTGGTGCGGATACGATCAATATCGGTGACCCAATCGCCGCCGACTTTGACCTGAAACTGGCGATAGCCCTGATCCCGGTAGCGATCCATCTCGGCCACGGTCTCGTCCACCGCCTTTTGTGGGGCCACCCGGTACATCGGCGCACCGTCGGTCAGCTTTCCGCCCAGCAGCATCCACACCGGTTGATCACAGGCCTGCCCCAGAATATCCCAGCATGCGGCATCGAACGGGGCCTTGGCATAGCCGTGCCCCTGCACCAGATGATCCAGAAGCCGTTCGATCCGCCCGACCTGACGCGGGTCTTCCCCCAACAGCTTTGGTGCCACCAGACGTGCGAGTGCAGGAACACCTTCGGAATGCGCCACCATGTAGTTCTCGCCGCAGGGTGTGAACTCGCCACAGCCCTGCAATCCGGCGTCGGTGTCGATCACAACAACCGAGGCGGTGGCCGTTTCGATCGCGTTGCCCGCGCCCCAGACATACGCACCGCCTACATAGGGCAGCCCGGTCTGGAAGACGCGGATACGGTTGATCTTCATGCAGCTTCCATTCTGGGCAGATCGCCCATCCCGTCGCCGCGCCACAGGACAAAGGTCAGGATCGGCTGTTCTGTCGTGGTCATGGCGTGGCTTTGCCAGCTTTCGTGATGCCGCGTTTCGTTAGGGCCGACGAAGGCCTCGTTTCCGTCGACCCGGAACACCGCCCCGCCCGCCAGAGTCAGATACAGCTCCTCAGCCTGATGGCTGTGCCAATCATAGTTCAGACCGGCGCCCCAGTACGCGACGTAGCCCCGCAGCTGAGTCGAGTGGAAATGCCCTGTCGGACCAAACAGTTCGTAATAACCAAACCGGTTCAGAAAATCCGCGCCGACCTCCTCTTCGGTATAGGTCAGCTTCCACTGCGCCAGATGCGCCGTCGCCTTGATCGCCGCGACCAGATCGCGGGTCGGCTCCCCGCCGTCCTCGGCAAAGTCACGCACCAGATCGGTCGCCGGTATGGGGCCAGGCTGCAGACCTGTAGGGGCCAGATCATCGGGCCAGGCCCCGAAAGCGGCAAGATCAGGATGTGCCTGATGCACCAGCCGGGCCGCTTCCAGTACGTCATCAAGTGTCATGGGATCACCACAATATTGCCGGTGTGTTGTTTGGCGATGAAGGCTGCCTGCGCCTCGCGCAAATCCTCCAGCGGAAAGGTCGCGGCGAGCGCGGGCTTAATCTCACCGGCTTCGATATACTTCACGAGGTTCCGCATTACCTGCGGGTCGATCACGGTCGAGCCGGTAAAGGTCAGGTCGCGCAGATAGAAAGTCCGCAGGTCAAACTCGACCATCGGGCCCGCAATAGCGCCGGAACAGGTATACCGACCACTTCGTTCCAGAATGTCGATCAGGGTCGGCCAGTAGGGGCCACCTACCACATCGGCAACCACGGTGATCTTCTCGTCGCCCAGCGCCGCCCGCAGGTTTTCCGGTCCGCGGGGCAGGATCACGTCAGGGCCAAGTTCCGCCACATCGGCATGCTTCGCCTCGGACGCCAGCGCGATCACGCGCGCACCGCGGCGCTTGGCCAACTGAACCAGAGCGCCCCCAACACCGCCGGACGCGCCGGGCACCAGCACCGTGTCTTTTTCGGTCACGTTGGCTCGGGTCAGCATCCCTTCGGCTGTCGAGTAAGAGCATGAAAACGTTGCCAGTTCTGCATCCGAAAGATCCGAAGTGATCGGCGCCGCATTCACGGCCAGTGTCGTAGCATATTCCGCAAAGCCGCCATCCCGCTCGGATCCGAAATACCCGGTCTTGTCCATATTACCCGGGTCCGCCGGATCGCGCAGCCATCCATCGGTAATGACACGATCGCCGATCAACCTGGGGTCGACACCTTCGCCCACGGCCACGATGTGTCCGCAGATATCCGCGCCCTGAATGCGGGGGAAAGTGATGGGATTGCCACCCCATGTGGGGTCCTCTTCGCCAACCTCTTCGAACGCGCCGCCGGTTGTCGCATCAGTCACGGTCTTGGAATACCAGCCGGATCGCGTGTTCACGTCAGTGTTGTTCAGACCGCAGGCGGCGACTTTGATCAGAACTTCTCCGGCGGCGGGATTGGGACGCGGCCAGTCCGTGTGCAGCACCATCTGCTCCAGCCCGCCGTGACCCATCGTGACCATGGCTTTCATCGTATCGGGCAGGCTCATCACGCGGTCTCCATTATTGCGTCTGTGCGGGGCAGCAGGCTTTCGGGGTCATAGGCCGGCTGACCAAGAATACGGCCCGCGCGGGGCTTGCCGTGGATCACGACCTCTACTGCGGTTCCGGGCGCGGCCGCGTCGGGTTTGACATAGGCAAAGGCCAGGATCTTGCCGACCGTGTGACCATAGACCACCGAAGCGGTCGACCCCACGACACGCCCGTCCAGCATCACGGCTTCTCCACCATGGCCATCCGCAACACCATCCGGCTCGATTTCGAGATATGCACACACCCAGGGCAGGTCAGTGTTCAGGGTCTTGTCCTTACCCAGGTAGTCCTTGTCCGTCTGGGCAAAGCGCAGCACGTCTGCCTCGGCCAACGTGACCTCGTTGGTCAGTTCACCCGCGCCCTTGAAGGCCTTCTCCATCCGCATCACGTTCATGGCAAAGCTGCCATAATCGGTGATGCCATGGGCCTCGCCTGCCACCCACAACGCGTTGTAGACATCCCGGCAGGCCGCGTTGGGCATGTGCAGTTCCCAACCCAGCTCTCCGGCATAGGACATGCGGAAGGCCCAGACCTTGTGGCCCGCGATGGCGATCTCCTGCGCTGAAAGCCAGCGGAACCCGGCATTGGTCAGATCGGCGTCGGTGCACCGCGCCAACACGTCTCGCGAGCGGGGACCGTTCAGCGACAGGGCCGACCAGTCTGCGGACAATGCGGTGATCTGAACATCCTCACCTGCGCGCTGTTGCGCCAGATGATCCAGCAGGCGCTGTTCGAAGAATGCCGCACAGACCAGATAGAACCGATCCTCGGCCATGCGGACAATGGTCGTCTCCAATTCGATCCGGCCACGCCGGTTCAGCATATGGGTCAGCGTGATCGAGCCGACCTTCTGCGGCATCCGGTTGGCGGTCAGCCGGTCCAGCAGGGCATAAGCATCCGGCCCCGAGACCTCGACCTTGGTGAAGGCGGTGACATCCATGATACCCACGCGTTCGCGCACCGCTTTGACTTCAGCCGCGACCATGTCATCGGCAGATGTACGGCGGAAGGAATAGTGATCGCGCTGCTCCACGCCGTCCCGCGCGAACCAGCGGGGGCGTTCGAAACCATAGACCTCCTCGTGCACCGCGCCTTTGGATTTCAGTAACTCATACAGAGTGGACGGCTTGATCGGGCGCCCCGCCAGACGGTTGAAATGCGGAAAGGGGATTTCGTGGCGCAGGCAGTAATCCTCTTCCGCCTTGATCACCTGCCAATCCTTGTTGGCATAGCTGCCAAACCGTCGCGGATCGAATTCGCGCATCGAGATATCCGCTGCCCCGTGAACCATCCAGCGCGCCAGTTCACGGGTCAGGCCGGGGCCCCAGCCAATGCCGATCTGCGTCCCGCAGCAGCACCAGTAGTTCCGCACACCGGGCGCGGGCCCAATCAGCGGATTGCCATCCGGCGGATGCGAGATCGCCCCATGCACATCGCGCTGAATACCCAGATCGGCAAAAATCGGCATCCGGTTCAGGCTTTCCTCAAGCCACGGCATCACCCGGTCGTAATCCGCGTCGAACAGCCAGTTCTCGTATTCCCACGGGCAATGATCGTGCCAGACCGAGTTCGGGTTTTCCTTCTCATAAATCCCGATCAGCCCGCGCTGCTGCTCCATCCGGATATAGCCTGAGACTTTGCGGTCATCGCGGATCACCGGCAGCTCCTTATCCAGGTTCTGGAACTCCGGCACCGGCTCGGTCACGAAGTAATGGTGGGTCATCGAAGTCATCGGCAGTTGCAAACCGGACCATTCACCCATCTGCCGGGCATAGGTGCCGCCCGCGTTCACCACATGCTCGCAGGTGATGGTGCCCAACTCGGTTTCGACCACCCACTCGCCATTTTCGGCCTGCGTGATGTTGGTGGCGCGGCAATTGCGGAAGATTCGCACGCCTTTCTGACGCGCGCCGGTCGCCATCGCCATTGTTACATTGGTCGGATCCACATGCCCGTCATCTGGCGTATAGAGCGCACCCAGAACGCCCTCGAGATTATAGAACGGATGCAGCTCGGCGACCTTCTCGGGGCCGACCAGCTCGATGTTGAACCCCAGCGACCGGCCCACCGACAACGTGTGGCGCAACCAGTCCATCTCGTCCTCGGTATAGGCCAGCCGGAACGAGCCGCAGCCATGCCATGTGACGGGTTGGCCGGTCTCAGCCTCCAGCTGGCCGGAATACAGGCCGATGTTGTAGTCCACGCATTTGCCCAGCCCAAAGCTCGAGGTCGAATGCGTGATCTGGCCCGCCGCATGCCAGGTGCTGCCGCTGGTCAGTTCAGCCTTCTCCAGCAGGACGATATCACCGCCCCACCCTTCATGCGCCAGATGATAGGCCAGACCGACCCCCATAACACCGCCTCCGACGATGACCACACGGGCCTGTGACGGCAATTCGTTCCCGGACATGATTTTTCCTCTTCCCGAGTCGCGTTTCTGCTCGACAGGCTAATTCCACAAATGTACCATCGTCAATCATGAATGACACAAATGTATCATCAATCGTTCTGAACCGCCTGAGTCAGGAATGGGACGCCCTCACCCCCGAGGCGCAGAAAGCCGCGCGTTATGTGCTGGAAAACCCAAGCGACGTTGGGGTCTCGACCGTGCGCGAGATCGCCGAAGCGGCAAAAGTGAAGCCCAACACCTTTGTCCGCATGGCGCGTCAGGTCGGCTTCGATGGGTACGAGGATTTCCGCGCGCCCTTCCGCGAAGCGATTCGCAAGGGCAGCGTGTCGTTTCCCGACCGTGCCCGCTGGTTGCAGGACATTGGCAAGTCGGGCGAACTGGGCGGGCTTTACGCCGATATGGTCGGCGCCGCGATTCGCAACATCGAAGAAACCTTTGCCGGTATCGACGCCACAAAGCTGAAAGCTGCCGCAGAAGACATCTGGAGCAGCCGCCAGATCTTCACGCTGGGGGTCGGCGTCAACAACTCGAACGCGCGCAATTTCACCTATCTGGCCTCGACCGGAATGAAACAGTTCCACGCCATCCCGCGACCCGGCTCGACCCCGGTGGATGATCTGGCCTGGGCCGATGAACAGGACGTTTTGATCGCGATCACCTGCCGCCCCTACCGGACCGAGGTGATCGAAGCGATCAAGCTGGCCCGCCAGCAAGGCCTGACCGTCGTCGGCATTTCGGACAGCCCGGCCAGCCCGGTGATCCTGAACGCACATCACGGTTTTGTCGTCGCCGCCGACACACCACAGTTCTTCCCGTCCTCCGTTTCGACCATCGCTTTGCTGGAAACACTGCTGTCTTTCGTGATCGCGGTGTCCAGCGATGAGATCGTCGAGCGGGTGGAACGGTTTCACCAACGCAGACACCAACTTGGCCTCTACGCGGAGGAGCCCGAATGAACGCCCCCCTGACCCATTCCCTTGACGCCCGATACTATACCGATCCCGCCATATTCGGGCAGGAGTTGCAGGGTCTGCTGGCCCGTACGTGGCAGTTCGCGGGCCACATCGCGCAGGTCCGCGAGACCGGGGATTACTTCGCCTTTGAGATCGCCGGGCAAAGCCTGTTCTGCATCCGCGGCCGCGATGGCGAAATCCGCACCTTCTACAACGTCTGCCAGCATCGTGCGCACGAGATGGTCACCGGCGCGGGCAACACGCGCGTCGTCGTCTGCCCCTATCACGCCTGGACCTACGAGTTGTCCGGCCAACTGCGCGCCGGTCCCAACATCAAATCCGTCCCTGGCTTTGACCGCAGCGCCATCTGCCTGACCCCTGTCCGCACCGAGGTCTTCAACGGCTTTATCTTCGTCAATCTCGACGATGACGCCGCACCGATGGATGAATGGTATCCCGGTGTGCGCGAAGAAATCCGCGCCTTTGTTCCGAACATCGACAATCTGGAACCGCTGGAATGGGTGGAAATTCCGGAAAACTGCAACTGGAAGGTCAGTATCGAGAATTACTCGGAATGCTACCACTGCCCGACCAATCACCCGACCTTTGCCGAAGGCGTGGTCAAGCCCGAGACCTATGACATTCAACCCGACGCAAGCGGCGGCTATGTGCTGCGTCACACGACCGAATGTCAGAGCCTGGAAAAGATGACCTACCCTATTGACCTGTCAGTACCGCATGCGGGCGATTACCAGTCATGGTTTCTGTGGCCGATGTTCTCGTTCCAGTGCTACCCGGGCAACGTGCTGAACACCTATCACTGGCGCGCCAACGATGCCGATCACTGCACCGTCTGGCGGGGCTGGTATACCGAGGGCGGTTCGGAAAGCGCAGTGATCCGACAACTGGCCGTACAGGACCGGGAAACCACGGTCGAGGAAGACATCCGCCTTGTCGAATCCGTGCACCGCGGGCTCAAGTCGCGCGGCTATCGTCCCGGCCCGCTGGTGCTGGACCCGGGTTGCGGCGTGATGTCGGAACATTCGATCGCCAAATTGCAACAATGGATGCGCGAGGCCGTCGAATGACGCCGATGCCTTTGTCCCAGGGAATGCGTCGAATTTTATCAGTCTTCGAAAGGACAGGCCGATTATGCTGATGCCCGGAGAATGGCGGCCTGAACACAAGCTTTTTCCTTATCAGGTCGGCTTTACCTCTCCGCCGTTCGATTTCGATGCCGGGCCATCGGACTTCCTGCGCATGTGCCCCGAAACCGTCGGCGTTCATGGCTGGATGCTGCATGTCCCGGATTACGTCCACGGGCTGGATCAGCGGAAAAAGAGCTTCGACATGCTCGAAGATTTCGTGCATTGCATGTCACGCAATGGCGTGGATGTCTGCGGTCAGGTCGGGTCGAACTGGGTCCATGCCTGCGGGCTGGGCGTCGACGGGGTGCGGCAGCACTGTGCTGATTTGTCCGACAAACACGGCACGGAGTTTCACATGGCAGGCTATGCCATGGTCGAAGCGCTTCGGGACATGAACATCGAGAAGGTCGCCCTTAACGCGGCCTATCACTGGCCCGAATGGTGGCAGGGCACCGTCGGCTTCCTGCGCGAGGCCGGGTTTGACGTGGTCTGGGCCGGCAATTTTCACGATCAGGGTTGGTTTTCCAGCCAGGAAGAGGTCAACAGCCATCGCTGGGTGTTCGACGGCGATCTGGCCCGCCACAGTTTCGAATATGTTGCCGACAAAGCCCCGAAGGCCGACGCGATCCTGATCAACGGCATGTGCAATTTCCGAACCGGTCCAGGCGGTCTTCCGCAACGTCCCTTGCATCTGGCCGATGATCTCGAGGCCGCAATCAGCAAGCCCGTGATCGGCCACGACATCGCGCTGTACTGGCGCATCTTCAAATCGCTTGGCATCGCACCCCAGACACCTCACGGGCAGCTTCTGCGGCGTCTGTAGCCAGGATTTTGCCTTGTACAAAGACAAGAATGGCAGTTGAAAGGTCGTACAAATGCACCAAATCTTCGCGCTCTGGGCTGTACCCCGGTCAACCTCGACGGCCTTCGAGTGGATGATGCGCCAGCGTGGCGATCTCGATTGCCTGCACGAACCCTTTGGTGAAGCGTGGTATCAGGGCGAAGAACCGCTTTGGCATCGCTTTCGGCCGGGCGAAAAGACCACGCCGGGCCTGACCCTTGAAAGTGTTTGGGAAGACGTCCAGGCGCGCGCGCGCAAGGGGCCGGTGTTCCTCAAGGATTTTCCGCATTATATCAATCACATGTGGGATGCTGAGCTGCTGTCTCATTTCACTCACGCTTTCCTAATCCGCGATCCTGCCAAGACGATCACTTCCATGTACCGGCAATGGCCGGACTTTGCCGAAGGCGAAGTCGGCTTCCCCGAGCAACGCGCCCTTTTTGATCTGCTGACAGCGCTGAACGGCACCCCGCCGCCCGTGATCGACAGCGACGACTTGCTGGAAGATCCGCACAGCATGACGCAAAAGTTTTGCGATTCCATAGGAATACCATTCATTGAAGACGCTCTGACCTGGGAGGCTGGCTGCGATCCGTCTGCCCATAGCTGGTGGGATGGCGGATCGTTTCACGCCAATCTGGCCAACTCCACCGGCCTTGCGCCACAGCCACGCAAGCACATCTCGATCGAAGATGCACCCGAAAGGGTCCGGCAGGTTCATCGCCGGATGAAGCCGCATTATGATCACCTGTACAGGCATCGCCTGTAGCCCTGAATTCACCCAAACCAACCGGAGGTTCCGAATGGCGAACATCTTTGACGAAGACCTTTTTCTGATAGGACTGGAACAGCGAAAAGCAACGCTGGGCGCTGAATATGTCGAGAAAAATCTGGCAGCCGCCGACGATTTCACCCGCCCTTTTCAGGAAGCCATGACCGCGTGGTGCTGGGGGTTCGGTTGGGGTGATGACGTCATCGACGCAAAGACGCGTTCGATGATGAACCTGTCAATGATCGGCGCGCTCGGCAAGATGCATGAATGGGAAATCCACTGCCGGGGTGCCATCAACAACGGTGTCACCACCGAAGAGATTAGGGCAATCATTCACGTGATCGGCATCTATTGCGGCGTACCGCAGGCGCTGGAGTGTTTCCGGGTGGCGCGCAAGGTCATTGAACAAGGCTAAGTCCGTCAACGGTGTGGGGCCGGTTTGCCCCGCGCCTTCGACACCGAGGTTCTTACGCTGCGGCCAGGTTTTTCTGACGACAATAGCAGGACGCGCGGATCGGAACGTCCGCACGCGCGACCGCCTTGTCGAGCTGGAGCTTGATGTGCGCTGCCTCCACCGTTTCGCCACGCCGCCTCAGACATTCATGCAAACCATGCAGGCTCCAGACATTGCCCGGATGCTGACAGGCTCGGCTGAGCGTTGCATCAAGCCCCAGATCGGCACGATAAACCGCCTCGGCTTCTTCGACCTGCCCCTGTTCAAGTAACAGCGCGCCCAGCGCATGGCGGGTCGGCTGCATCCAGCCCCACGGCTCGTCATATGGCAGGTTATCGTCGATTTCGACCGATTTGCGCAGGTGTTCAAAGGCCTTTTCAAACTGCCCCTGATGATAGGCCAGCTCGCCCAGCATCATCTGTTCGGCCACCTTCAGGATATCGCGGCAGGTGTTATTGAACAGCATCCGGCTGTCCGGCACCCGATCCAGCGCCTGATAGAACAGGTCTCGTTCCGTTTCCGCCTCCTCCAGACGCTGAGTATTGGCCAACGCCACTGTTCGCGCGTAGCGCATCATAGCGCGCGTAACGCTGTACAGCTCTTCATCGTCGGGCAAGGACTGATCCAGAATATCCTGCCATCGCCCGAACCGGATCAACACGTGCTGTTTCATCGGGATGAAACCCTCGAACCAGTCTGCCATTGGGCGCAGCGTTTCTGACGGCAGGGTCGCGATCAGTTCATCGGCCGCTTCCAGCGCGGCAGTGGGCTGACCCAGAAACATCGCGCCGTAGATTTTAAAATGGTAGTTGTGACACCGGTAGACCGAATAGAAATTGTCCGCTCCCTCGCGTTTCAGAAACTTCCGGTCCGCCACAATTGCCGCTTCGTTGCGCAGCACCACATTCATGTAATCCCCGCAAAGCACGTCCACGTGGGTCGGCATATGCAACAGATGGCCCGCATCAGGCACCAAAGTGCTCAGCGCATCGCCATGGCGCAATGCCCGCTCGGGGTGCGGGGACATCTCCATAAGGTGAATATACATGTGCAACAGCCCGGCATGTGCCCAGGCACCCGGAAGCGTTTCGAATACCTTGTCGAGAACGGCGATGGCCTCTTCGGTGTCTGCACCCTCGGCCGGTTGTCCTGTCGGCAAATCCCAAAGCTGCCAGGGTGTGCGGTTCATGATCGCCTCGGCAAAAATCGCGCAGATATCCGGATCGTTTGGGTGTTTTGCATGGACCTCGCGCATGGCATTGGCAAAGGCGTCATTCCAAGGCGCAAAGTCCGCAATCTCTGCCGTCTCGGGATAGCGCGCCGACAACGCTTCGATCAGGGCTCGTTCGGCCGGAGTAACATCATCCAGCAACGCCAAGGCGGTCTTGACCGAGGCACCGGCCACATCGATGCAGTCAGGCTTTTCCTCTTCCTCGAAAGCCTCCCAGGGTTTGTTGTAGTTGGGGCCGATGCAATAGGCGATGCCCCAATGGGCCATGGCGCAACCGGGATCAGCGCCCACGGCTTTACGAAAACACGCGATTGCTTCTTCGTGATTGTAGGCATACGTCCAGGCCAGGCCCCGGTCGAACCAAAGTTGCGCCTCGTTTGACGTGGTCGAAACCGGCCGGGAGTAGTTTCCAAGGTCGTAGTAGTCCATTGCAGCGGCCTCCTTCTTCCCATTGGCGCAGACTACTACATCGGGCGTTTTGAAGAAAGTGAGCCGCCAGACGCGCGCTAACGCTCCGGTCGATCGCAACTTGTCGACGGTTCCGCGCTGACCAGATACTGTCCCCTGCGCCTCTTGTCGAAAGTCGGGCCGCCCAGCGCACAGGCAATCTCCAGGCTCAGCCTGTCCCAGATACGGACGGTTCCCTCTTCACCCGATGTCGCAAAGGTCTGGCCGCCGGGCGCCAGAGCGATACGCCAGCTTGGTCCCTTATGTACCCTTTGGACAGGCATGAGCCGCCAATTGGCAACCGTATCCCACCAATGAAGCTCACCGGATCTGTCGATGGCAACCAATGTTGCGCCATCCGCCAGAAAGGCAAGATCGGTCGCGCCGCCCTTATGGCCACCATATGAGGCCATTTCAGCACCGGTTTGCACATCCCAGATCTTGACCACCTCGTCGCTCGAGGCGGATGCGATCCGCGCGCTGTCGGCACTGAAAGCAACGCTCCACACGGTATTATCGTCCGCTTCGATAACCCGTTCCAACTGATTATTGGCCGTCGTCCAGATGTAGAGTTTTCCGTCCGGTGACGCGGCAGCAACGCGGGTTTCGTCGGGCGAAACCGCGACGCGGTTCAGGGCGATTTCGCCCGGTTCAACCGGGTTGACGGCGATGCTCTCAGACACATCCAAGCGAAACAGTCCGGACCCAGTTGCCGCGAAGAACGCAGAAGGTCCCGCAGCCGCTACCGACCAGACCGGCGTTTTGCCCAGGTTAAAACGCTGCTTTGACTGCATGGTCGCAGTGTCCCAGACACGAATGTCGCCGTCTCTGTCACCTGTCACAAGCATTTGGCCATCAGCTGAAAACGCCGCGGCCCAGACCTGATTGCCGTGCCCCCTTAGCAACATGGGTTTCATCGCCGACCCGACATGCCAGATCCAGACTTTGCCATTGTCGTCGCCCACGGCAATCGACGTGCCATTCGGGCTGTACGCTACCCCCAGCGCTTTCGTCCCGTCCGGCAAGGCCAGCATATCGCCATCGCCCGGTTCCGGGTTGACCCGCCACAGACGAACCTGCTGATCCCGGCCTAATGTCGCCAACACCGGCGTTTCGCGCGCAACTCCGATATCCACGATGCTCTGACTGTGCGCCTGCACCACGTCACCCAATGGCGACAGGGCTGCACTTTCCATGCGCAGTGTTCCATCGGCACCGGCACCTATCAAAACGTTTTCAGGACCCGAGAAAGTGGCTGCAACAATGGGTCCCGCATCCGGGAACCGTTCGATGATCGGCGCGCCTTGCGGAAACCCGATCGTCGAAACCTTGCCGTTGGCGTGGGATACGGCGAAGGAACTTCCGGTACTGTCAAAGGACAGATGATCCGTTCAGCGTAGTGTTGCTGCTCATGTGCACCTCGCTGGCCAAAGCAATGATAAACGACTTGCGCCGCTTGAACCACGAGACGCAACCGGAGGGGCCGGCGGGTTCGTGATTGCCTTGCCTTGTGGATTCAGAACCCAAAAAAGGGCGCGGAAAAGGGTGGTTGGATTTGGCAAGTCAGTAGGCGAGTTGAACCAGACGGTCGGCCTTCTTGAAATTGGAGGCCGTCTGGCAATCGAAGACTTGACGCACAAGGGCGCGTTTTGGACTTAGGCACTACCACAGCGCGGCATCGCAATCCTGCACGTTGCGATGCCTTTGCTGTTAACCGCAGAGTTCACCCCGCCCGCATCGCCTCGGGCGGCAGTTTGATCGGGAACCTCGAACGCACTTCCGCATCGGCCTTGCTGCCAAAGTAGTTCGGGTAGTGATTGGACAGAATGTCATCCACCACCGAGCGGCTGCGTTCAAACATGTCCTGACGCCCGGCTTTTTCCCATGTGTCGGTCAGTTCCCGGTCTAACAGGGTCGGATAGACATATTCGGTCTCCATGTATTGCAAGGTCTGCGCGTTGCCGAGGAAGTGGCCGGGGTCAATCGCACATTCATGGATGACGTCGACGGAAAGCGTCTCGTCACTCACCTCGATACCACGGAGCGTTCGCGAGATCATTCCGGCGGCCTCATTGTCGATGACCATGGACTCGAAGCTGCACCCCATCAGACTGCCGACCATCCCGCCAAATTCGCAGAGCCGGTTGGCCCCCGCATGGGCCGCCAAGGCGAAGGTCAACGCCTTTTCCAGACCATATTGCGCGTCGGGGATCTTGGAATCCGTCATGCCACATCCGACGCTGGTCGGCAGGTTGTAAAAATTGCCCATCTGAATGGCTGCGGCCGAAATCAGCGCCTGTTCACCGCTGCCGCCCGTGAACGACCCGGTGCGCAGATCGGTGATGAAAGGCCAGGCCGCGAAGACGACCGGTGTGCCCGGGTTGATTAGGTTGGCAATGGCGACGCATGACAGGGTCTCGGCCACCGCCTGCGCCAAGGTCCCCGCCAGCGGCGCAGGTGATGTCGCCCCAGCTTGCGGCGGAACTGCAAGATCGCAGACGAGGCCCATTTTCGCGGTATCGATCAGGATTTCCAGATTTTCACGCCCAAAGCGAAGGGGAGAAACGATTGGGCAGCCACCAAAGATGACCGAGGGCTTTTCAAGGAACTTGCCCTCCCCACCCGAAGCCAGATCGAACAGATGGATCGCGTCCTGAATATGCTCGCGCGTGCGGAAGGTCAGGCAGGACGGTTTTTCGCTACCTGCCAGAATGGCATAGAGCATGCTCATGTCATGCTCGTAATCCTGCGGAACATCCGTTGCCAGAACCGTGTCGCCGGTCATGTGAATATTGTCGAGCCGATCCACCAGACGGGTGAAGTCGTAGATGTCCTTGAGGGTTGATGGCCGGTAGCTGCGTGTTTCGGCGTCGAACGTTGTCACAGCGGTGCCGGAGTTTGCGTAATACACCTTGTCCTTGGTGCAATGCATGTCGTCCTTGCCGGCCCGCGTTCCGCGTGCATGAACATAGAATTCACTGGCCGCCTTGGCCAACAGGTCTTCCATCAATGCGCGCGGAAAGCACAGCCTGCCATGCTCGTTTACCTTCGCCCCCTTGGGCAGCACAAGATCAAGGACTTCCTGCGTGGGATCGCCGACGCCTGTGCGTTCCAGAATGCCGAGCGCGGCTTCGTGGATGCGTGCCATATCGGCGTCTGACAGCGGCTTGTACCGACCACCGGGGATGCCGGGCCAGATTGCCTGCGAGGCGGTATTGCTGGTCCGCACGGCCGCGCGTGCTTCACGCCCGCCCCCGCGCCGTCTCGATCTGCGCTGCGTAATTTCTGTCATCGTTCTTCTCCGAATTTTGCGCGTCTCAGATCATGCTGAAGTAGTTGCGATAGAAGCCGGGAATGCTCCATTCCATCTCGGACAGCGGCCCCGGGACGAAATGGTGTGAATTCACGCCTTCCTGATTGTGGCGGATGATCCGTTCGTCATCGAGCGACGTGACATGCCAAAGCCATGTCAGCGCATCCTTGTCATAGTCGCGACCTTCTTCAGCGTCGCCGCGCACGTACCAGACGATCTGAATGTCCGTTTCCTGAAGGGCGCGTGGGACGAACCGATAACCAACTACATGATCTGCGTAGACGAGGAAGTAGTTGAGCATCCCGATTCCCAGATCGGTGGCGCCGCCATCGTGCGTTTTCAGATCACCCAAGGGTGGCGCCAGAGGCGCGCCATCCTTGCTTCCCGTCAAATAGCCGGGGAACAGCGGGTAGCGCCGCCAGTAGACATCTGCACCCGGCGCGACTGCATTTTCCCCGGTGAGGTCCAGTTGTTCAGCAGGAATTCCGGCTTCTTCCATCCGCTCGTGAAGTGCCCCGCTGAATTCCAGAACTTGCGCCGGGTCTTTCAGGGAATGACTGCGGGAATAATCCTGATGGGATGGTGCGCAGTGGTAGCATTCCAGATAGTTCTCCAAGGCCAGCTTCCAATTTGCCGGAACCGGATATGAGGCTTCATGCGCGACCTTCAGGTTCTCTAGATCGAATGGCTTTGAAAGCGGGGCCAGCCTTTCCAGCGCAGCATCCAAAGGCGGGGCGTCTTCAGCGACACAGACAAAAATCAGGCCTTGGAAAATCTTCACCTGAACCGGGAACAACCCGTACTGGCCGGGATCAAAGTCCGGGCCCATTGATCGCCCGTTTCGCAGCTTGCCGTTCAGGTCGAAGGTCCACGCGTGATAGGGGCAAATGAAACTGCGCGCCTTGCCTTTCTGTTCAATGCAAACCCGCGATCCCCGGTGACGACAGACATTCAGATGCGCGCGCACCTCACCCTCGCGATCCCGAACGATGATCACGGACTCGGGGCCGTAATCGAACAGGAAATAGTCACCCGGTTCAGCGATCTGGGTGACATGCCCGACCCAGATCCAGTTGCGGTTCCAGAACGTACTGATGTCGTTGTCATAAACCGCCTGAGAGGTATAGAAATGGCGCGGCAAGGCGAACCCTTCCCGCTGCGCCTCCATCAGTTCGCGCATTACTTGCAAGTCATCTTTTGGCATGGCGCACCTCATTCAGCTTCAAGGGAAACGATTTCCCGGCGGAAATACTCGCGGTCGATGTCGCCCGCGTCGCGTTCGAAATTCCTGGCAGCCATGTGACCCGAGAATACAGCGTCCGCGATCAAACCGGGGTTTGCCGCGTCGCCGATCAGTTCTAGCTTTGTCAGCGGGCTGTCGGTCAAACCACGAAGTTCATCATAGAGGCCGGTTTCTCGCGTTCGCTGCGTGATCAAAACCACAGAACTGCATTCGATGGATTGTTCTCGGCCGGTATAGGCGCATTGTACTTTTGCCTGACCGGGCGCGATGCTGGCCAGGGTCTTGGACAGAACCAATCGAACGCCCTTTTCCAACAGACTGCGCTGAACTTTGATCTGTTCCAACGTCAATTCGGTAAATGGCGAAACCATCGAGGCCGGGGTCACAAAAACAACCTCATGCCTGGCCTGAGCCAGATGATCCGCCAGCACGCCACCAAGATATGCCTGATCATCGTCATAGATCAGAACAGGACCGCCCTGCGGCACCTGCCCTGACATGATGTCATCCGGAGTGAAAACCCGGGTGCCAGCCTCTATTGCTATGCCGCGAAATGCGGATTTCCCGCGACCATCCCGCCGCCAAGTTGAACCGGTTGCCAGAAAGACGTTGGGAATGCCCAGTTCAACAACCTCATTCGCCGACAAGCGGCTGTCCGTGAACAGTTGAACGTTCCCGCGCTGTTGCAGGTCGTAAATCCTGTGATCTGCCACGCGTTTCCAGGCAGACAGGCCGGTCAGGCCGGACTCCTGCAACACGCGGCCGCCAAGCTCTTGCTTTGCTTCGGCCAGAGTTACGTCGTAGCCACGCCGCGCCAGTTGCATAGCGCATTCCAGCCCAGCTGGCCCGCTGCCAACAACAAGCGCGGCTTCCTCTTTTCCCCGGCGCTCTATGATTTCAGGATGCCAACCACGCCGCCACTCTTCGCCCATAGTCGGGTTCTGAGTACACCGGATAGGCACTCCCAAGGAATCCGCTGAAACGCAGATATTGCATCCAATGCACTCGCGGATTTCTTCGATGCGACCTTCCTTGATTTTGTTGGGCAGAAAAGGATCGGCAATGGACGGTCGTGCCGCGCCGATGAAATCAAGGATACCTTTCCTGACCAGCGACACCATCAGGTCCGGAGACGTAAAGCGCCCGACACCAACAACGGGCTTGGACGTGACCTGTTTGACGAATTCGATATACGAAGTTTGAAAACCGTCGCGGGGTTCAAAACGGGTTGTCGCAGAATCATTGCTCCAATTCGCGACGTTGACGTCCCAGAGATCCGGCAGCTCTGCCAGCAGTTCAACAACGGCACGGCCTTCTTCCTGCGCCTGCATCCCGTCGGGCCCCAGCATTTCGTCGACCGCGAACCGAAGGGCGATGGCACAATCATCGCCGACCTCTTCTTTGGTTTCTTCCAGAAGCTCCCGGGTCAGGCGCACCCGGTTTTCCAACGAACCGCCATATTCATCGGTCCGGTCGTTGAACTGCGGCAACAGAAAGTGATGCGGCAGGGTCATGTGATGACCGGCATAGATATAAACAATATCGAAACCCGCCTCACGCGAGCGTCGCGCCGCCGCACGGTGCCACTTGCGAAACTCGCGAATGTCAGACTTGTCCATCGCGCGGGCCTGCTTGGGATACGCGGTTTGCAGGGCGAGCTCTGATGGGGCCAGCAAGGGCGCGCGGCTCAGGTGGTTTTGCGCATGGTGGCCGTTGTGCGCCAGTTCGATGGCCGCCAGCGAGCCCTTCTCGTGCACCGCCTCGGTCATCAGGCGCAGGGCGGGAATATCCCGCTCATCCCAGAGCCGGTTTTCGGCGAAAGGCGACAGGTCGGACGTCGGATGGATTTCCGTCTCTTGATTGGACACGACAGCCCAACCACCCTCGGCCTTCATCTCCCGCATGGCAGCCTCGGCCTGAGGTCTGAGATGCCCCATACCGTTGCAGTGGGGCACCTGGTAGAACCGGTTTCGGGCCGTCACTGGCCCGATCCGAACCGGTTCGAAAAGAACAGAATATCCGTCAGCGCCTGACATTGCCGCGCTTCCTCCAGAAAATTGGAAATGTTGTCGTGGGAATGGAGGGACCGTCTGTCCCGCCATTCCCGGTTGTGTTGTTAAGGTCTGCTTAGAAGCCTGCTTTGATGCGCTCGAACTCTTTCAGCATCTTGGCTTCCAGCTCGGGGTTGACCGCGTCGAAGAACAGGCTGCCCTCAAAGAAGCTGTCCACGTCCGAGAAACCATAGGTTTCGATCAGCTCCGGGTCTGCTTGTGCAAACGCGTCTTCGTTGGCATGGGCATACCCCCAGCTTTCGATGATGTACTTGCCGCTGGCGGCAGAGCTGAGCGCGTTCAGCATGTCATAGACCTGCTCATCCGACTGCTTGGCGGATTTCAGATGCACATAGCCGCAGACCCAGGTGGCGATACCCTTGTCCACATCACGCATCATGACGGCCGGGGTTTCGTTCCAGATCAGGTTCAGTTCCGACTGGTTCCAGCCCCAACCCAGTGTCACCTCGCCGCTGGCAATCGCCTGGTCCAATTGTCCCGCATCGGACCAGTAGAAGCGCACATTGGGATGAATCGCGCGCAGGTAATCCGCCGCCTTCTGGAATTCCTCGTCGCTCATATCGGTATAGCTGGAGGCCCCTGTCGCCAATGCGGCCATGGCAAATGCGCTGGAGGCAGCATCCGGAATGGCAACCTTGCCCTGATAGGCAGGATCCGCGAGCAGTTGCAGCGACACATCATCCGCCGAAATCATGTCGGTGCGATAGATCAGGCCGGTGTTGCCCCACTCGAACGGCACCATATAGGTCTGCCCGTCGATCGTGATGCCATCGACTTCCTTGATCTTGGGCATCAGCTTGTCCCAATTTTCAAGCTTACTGGTATCGATCGGCTTTAGCATATCCGCCGCGACCCATTTCCTCAGCGCATCCGTGCAGGGATGGGCCAGATCGGCTTCAAACCCGGACTGAAGCTTGGTGAACGCTTCTTCCACGCTGCCGAAATAGGTATAGCTGGGCGCGCCGCCGTACTTTTCGACATAGTCGCCGTAGAATCCCTGATCCTCGTATCCGGACCAGTCGAAGACGGTCAGGTCCGCCGCGTTGGCCAGCGCTTGGCTGGCGGTAAAGGTGGCAACCACGGCTGCCGCTATTGATGCTGCTTTACTCATTTTCTCCTCCCAAAGATTCATGTGTCACGTTTGCCCAGATCGATCACCGACGCGCTTTGAACGCCAAGCCATACGGTATCGCCGCGGCTGTGATCGACAGTGTGAAAGTAGTTAGGAACCGCAACGGCGATGCTGTCAGCCAGACCATCGACACGGACATAGTAGTGGACGCTTTCACCGTAGAAGGCGACGTCCGTCACCTCGCCTTGGGCGCAGGCGTCATATCCATCCGGTTTACCGGCTGCGATTTCCAGTTGTTCTGGCCGAATCCCGACCAGCAGGTCTTTGTCATGCACCTGAACATTCGGGTTTACCCCAATCGTCAATTTTCCGAACCCCTGAACATTGACCTCAAGTGTTTCAGCGTTCTCGGCCGTAACCTCGGCGTTCAGAAAGTTCATACCGCCGATGAAAGCGGCCACTTCCCGGTTGCATGGCTGCGAGTACAGAACCTCGGGCCTGTCGACCTGTTTGAGCTGACCGGCAAACATCACACCGATGCGGTCGGACATGGTCATGGCTTCGTATTGATCATGCGTCACCATCACGAAGGTAATGCCAAGCTTCTGCTGCAGGCGGCGCATTTCCAACTGCATCGCTTCGCGCAGGTTTTTGTCCAGCGCGGACAGTGGTTCATCCAGCAACAACACCTTTGGCCGCATGACCAGCGCCCGTGCAAGCGCCACACGTTGCCGCTGCCCGCCCGACAACTCGTTGGCCTTGCGGTCCTGCAAGCCGCCAAGTTCCACCATCTCAAGCGCTTCGGCAACGCGTTCCTTGATTTCCTTCCGCGACAGCTTTGTCTTGCGCAAACCGAACCCGACATTGTCGCCCACATTCAGATGCGGAAAGATCGCATAGCTTTGGAACACCATATTTGTCGGGCGTTTGTTTGCGGGCACCTCGCCCATGGTGCGTCCATCGATCCGGACTTCACCCTCTTCATGATCCTGAAAGCCCGCAATAATGCGTAAAGCCGTTGTCTTTCCGCAACCCGATGGCCCCAGCAGCGAAAAGAACTCACCCTCTTTCAAAGTCAGGTTCAGATCGGACACCGCCACAAAGGACCCAAAGCGTTTTTCGACGCCCTTAATCTCGATGATGTTCTGTTCGCTCATCTTGTTTGTTCCTTTGGCTTCAATCCGAAGATTGCGTGGAGCGGCGGCGGAAGTATTCGGCAATCAGCAGCAGCAGGACCGACGAGAGCAAAAGCAGCGATCCCAGGGCCAGCGTGTTGGGCAGCTTTGCGGGGAACCGGATCTGGCTCCAGATATAGACCGGCAGTGTCGGGCTGTTGCCGGACAGGAAGAAGGCCAGCACGAATTCGTCAAAGGACACGGTGAACGTAACCAGCAAGCTGGCGATGATGCCCGGAGCAACAATCGGCAGAGTGACGCGCCGAAACGTCCCTACAACGCTTTCGCCAAGGTCGAAGGCGGCCTCCTCCAAAGACTGGTCGAAATCGTCAAAGGCGGACTTCATGATCGACACTGCGAAGGGCAGAGCCACGAAAACATGGCCAAGAATTACGGTTGTCAGCGATGGTTTCAGCCCGATGCTGATGAACAGAACCAGCATTGAACTGGCAACGATGATGCCGGGGATGACCAAAGGAAGCATGACCAGTCCCTCGGACAACTCCCGCCCCGTGAAGCGATACCGGACATAAGCGCGCGCGGCGAACAGGCCCAGGGACGTTGCCAGCAGGGCGGTCACGCTGCCCACGATCAGCGAGTTCACCATCGCCTGCAACAGCGTGTCCTGCTGACCCAACTGCGCGTACCATTTCAACGTGAAGCCCTTTAGCGGGAAAGCCACGATGGTTCCGTCATTGAACGAAAACAGCGGCAAAAGCAGAACCGGCAGGTAGAGAAACACCAGGTAGGCGATGGCATAGACAAGCAACCACGGGATACGAAATGCCTTGGTCATCGAATCCTCCGCCCCAAGGCGGTGACGACCACCACGAACAGGATCGCGACGCAGCCGACCGAAAGCATGGCCAGCAGAGACAGGGTTGCGCCCAATGGCCAGTTATTGGCGGCGCCAAACTGTACCTGAATCAGGTTCGCCACCATTTTGCCCTGCGATCCACCGACCAGAGCCGGGGTGACATAGTCGCCCACAGTCGGGATGAAAATGATCAGGCAAGCCGCGATGATCCCCGGCACCGTCAGGGGCAGCGTCACGCGAACAAACCTTTCAAGTTTGCTGCACCCAAGGTCGGTTGCGGCCTCCAACAGGCTACGGTCGATCTTTTGGAGCGACACGTAAATCGGCAGGATCGCAAACGGCGCCCAGGCATGCGCAAGCGTGAGCACAACGGCAAACTCGTTGTAGAGCAGGAATGTCAGCGGTTCCTCTATCAACCCCAGCGAAATCAAGGCCGAGTTCATCACGCCGTTAAATCCAAGGATCAGTTTCCAACTGAACACTCGCAGCAGGTAACTGCTCCAAAAGGGGATGGTAATCAGCAATAGCCACAGGGTCTTCTTCTGCGTCCGAAACGCGATGAAATAGGCGATGGGATAGGCCAAACACACCGTCGCCAGCGTCACCGCCCCCGCTATTGCAACCGACCGGATCATCAGGTGCCGCACCAGGGGGTCGGTTAACGCCTCTTGGTAGTTCGCCCAGGTCAGGGTGCGGTCAATCTCGACATAGGTCTGGGTCCAAAAGCTGTAGGCCACCAGAATGCAAAGAGGCACAGCAACAAGCAGGCCGACATAGAGCGTCGCAGGCGCGCTCAGTGCCAGGCCCTTGCCCGTTTCGCTTCTTATGACTCCAGCCATGCTTCCCTGCTGAGTTTTGCTTGCGGTGGTGCGACGACATACATCACAAAATGGACAATCGTCCATTTAAATCTGGAATTTTCAGGCCAGCTGTGTCAACAGATAATTTCACAACTAGGGCTAGCCAAATTCACAATGGCCGCTAGAAGGCACCGCAATAGGCTGAAAACAAACAGAACCGCCTGACCAAATGACCGGAAGACGACAAGAAATACGCGAACGAAATCGCCTGTCCCTGATCGAAGCGGTGCTCGACTCGGTCGCAGAGAAGGGTATTTCAGAGACATCCGTAAGCGAAATCATCCAGCGCGCCGAGCTGTCCCGCGGCATGATTCACCTTCATTTCGGCGGCAAGGACAACCTGGTTAACGAAGCCGCCCGCTATTCGTCCGAGCAATACTACAATGGCATATATACCTTGCTGGAAACGACCGGGCAAACTGGCCAGGAGCATATCGAGATGATTGTTCGGGGTGATTTGGGTGAAACCATCCTCAACAAGAAAAGCGTTTCAATTTGGTACGCGTTTCGCGGTGAAGCCAGAAACCGAGCGGCGATAGCCGCCTTCTCCGACACGCGGGACGCGAAGCTAAGGAACCTTGTTTTCAACGCGTTCGCCCGGATTGCAAAGGAAGCTGAAATCGAACATCCTAATCAGGTTGCACGTGACGCAACTCATGGCACGCTTGCAATGCTGGAAGGGATGTGGACCGACTACCTGCTGCACCCGGATTCTTTTGACCGAACCGAGGCAATAAGGATCATCTTCCGCTTCTTGAGCTCAATGTTTCCAAACCACTTCGACCTTGGCGGCGCATTGTCGCCAAAATGACTGTTGCGACCAAATGTGTGTCAGCTTGCAGTCGATAGGAATAGTCCCCGACTGGCAAGTCAGAGCGTGAACCGGGTGCAGAAGGTCAATCTAAGCAAAATTGGATTCAATTTTGGCTCATCTAACGACGACCTTTCCCTTTGAGAAAAGATCCTCCGCAAGGCAACGCCCAGCAGAAGCTCACGCACGGTGAGGCGAGCGAGCAACTAGAGACCAATGCATGCGCGAGTTTGGACCCGGAAGCATCTGATAAGCTGCTTCCAGGTCCAAACTGAAATTCTGTTAGCTGGGGACTTCGGTGGGCACCAGAATCGTCATTCCAACCCTGTCGGCTACGGCCATGATTGCGGGAATATCCGGTGGTCCATCCGGGACAGGAATGTCTGTTGTTCCGTCGGGCATGGCTTCACCAGCTTCAGTGAAGAACGTGTCATGCATAGAGCCAGGGGCATTAATGCAGAGCAATCGACCGGGCCTCGCTCCAGTACATGTAAAGGCGTGAACGGCACCGTCCGGCACTTTTACAAAATCACCACTCTCTACACTGTGGGTTTCGCCGTTCACAAGAAACTCGAATTCCCCATCAAGCACATAGAAGCTCTCATCTTCACCGGCATGATGGTTGGGCGGTGCGCCGGCCCCCGGCGCCGTTTTGATCTCGACAATTGTACATCGATTTCCTGTTTCGCTGGGAAAAGCATGGAATGTCAGAAGATTTCCAAGAAGATGATAAACCCGAGGGCGAGGTTCAGTCATTGCAGCTACTCCCTTTACTCGAAATTCAATACCACTATGATACATAAATCTACTTATGAGACAAGTGCATTATAAAGGGGGCAAACTTGGCGCGCCGAACAAACCAAATCAAACGAACTCGTGATGCGCTTCTTTCGGCCGCCCGTGAACTGATGTCGGAGGGACAGGAAGTGACGCTGGCAAAAGTGGCTGAGCATGCCAAAATCAGTCGTGCGACGGTCTACCGATACTTTTCCGATCCGGGCGTATTGGCTTTGGATGCGACTCTGGACATTGAAGTCAAACCAACGTCTGAGCTGCTTCAGGGGGTTCATGATGTCCGGGTTCGAGTACACGCAGTCGCGCGTTACTATCTGGATTTCTCACGCGAACATGAAGCTTATTTCCGGCAGTTTCTTGCAGAGTTTCTGAAAGCATCGCTTGAGCAGGGTACGACCAAAATGCGGGGCGCGAGACGGGTTGCTGCTTTTGCTGAGGCACTTGAACCAGTGCAACATTCTATGAAATCCAAAGAAATTAAAGACTTGGCGATGCGGTTGTCCATGACGACTGGCATGGAGCAATTCATAATCATTGAAGACATTCTGCGTGTTGACCAGGCGACAGGCTACCGCCTTCAAGAAGGGCTGGTAGATGCTCTGCTTGAACGATATTTGCCAGACTAGAAAATTCTCGACTTTTCTGTGTGCTTTGATGATGGATGCGTTGGCCAAGCCAAGTGGGTAACGTCAGGCCCAGAAAAATTGCGCTCCCATTCTCACAACATTGATTGGGTGGCCGATCATTATTTCCGCAAAGACAGGCCATTGTGAAATAGATGCACCTTGCCCGGATCAGCGTTCAGTTTGACATTTTGTCCACGCAGATTTCGTTCGACACCGGGAAACTTGGCGACGATGCCATCGGCCCCTGCTCTGCTGGCGAAATACAGCAGGGTGACTTCTCCCAAGGCTTCGATGAAATCGACATTGCCCTCCAGAAAACCAGAGGCTTCGTCGGCGAAAAAGTCCTCGGGGCGCACGCCAACGTTTACCGGCAGACCCATTTGATCGGGATTGGTTGGAATGGATGAAACTGCCGTGCCGCCCGCGTCAAGTTTGACCGATGTCTGTTCTCCGGTGCCGGATATTTTGCCGGGCATCAAGTTCATGGAAGGCGAGCCGATAAACTGCGCCACGAATTCGTTGTCCGGTGTTTCGTACAGTTCCAGCGGTGTGCCCACTTGCGCAATGCCCTTGTTGGCCAGAACCACGATCCGACTGGCCAGGGTCATCGCTTCGACCTGATCATGTGTCACGTAGATCATGGTGCTGTCGGGCATTGCCTCTTTCAGCCGCGCGATCTCGATTCGGGTTGCGACGCGCAACGCAGCGTCAAGGTTTGAGAGCGGCTCGTCGAACAGATAGACCTTGGGGTCCCGCACGATGGCCCGCCCGATGGCGACACGCTGGCGCTGACCTCCCGACAGGGCCTTGGGCAGTCGATCCAGAAGCGGGTCCAGCTGAAGGGTCTGTGCGGCGCGTTCGACGGCGGCATCGATCTCGGCGGCGGGCATCTTGGCGATCTTGAGCGCAAACGCCATGTTCTCGCGCACGGTCAAATGTGGATAGAGCGCGTAGGACTGAAACACCATCGCGATACCTCGCTGGGCGGGCGGCACATCGTTCATGACCCGCCCTTCGATTTCCAGCGTTCCTCCAGTAATCTTTTCCAACCCGGCAATCATCCGCAACAAGGTAGATTTGCCGCACCCCGAAGGGCCGACGAAGACGATCAACTCGCCTTTCTCGATGTCCAGATCGATATGCTTCAGTACATCGACGGGACCATAGGACTTCGCCACATCTGTAAGCTTGAGTTCCGACATGGTTTACCCCTTGTCCTTAACCATCAGGCAGAATTGCGAAGGTTGCAGCGTCACGACGCGTTCGCCATCAACACCGCCCAGGTCTTGCCCGATGACCCGCCAGTTACCTTCAGGCAGGTCGATCTGTCTTGCTTCTGTTCCAAGGTTGAATGCGCAATACACCGTTTCAGAAGCGTCTTCGCGGTAGAACGTCAGGGCCGGACCGACCTGTTTCATATCGGATTGCGTACCCGAGGCGAGCGCAGGATGAGCATGGCGCAACGCAATTGCGCGGCGATAATGGTGGAGCATCGATTGGTCGTCCACCTCCAGCCGGTCCACGGCCCGTTCGGATTGCATGGTACTGACCGGTAGCCACGGCTCACCCGTACTAAAGCCCGACTGTTCGTCTTGCGCCGTCCAGACCATCGGCGTACGGCAGCCATCCCGGCCCTTGAATTCGGGCCAGAACTCGATGCCGTAAGGGTCTTGCAGTTTTTCAAACGGAACATCGGCCTCGTGCAGGCCCAGTTCCTCACCCTGATATAGACAGGCGGAACCGCGCAGGCACATCATCAAGACTGCGTGCTGTCGAATGGCCGCATCGTCCAGGCCCCAGCGCGAGGCGTGGCGTGGCACGTCGTGGTTCGAGAACGCCCAGCACGGCCACGCATCCCCGGCTTTGGCCTGTAGCTGATCAAAAACCTGTTTCGCATAATCAGCCGACAGTGCGCGTTTTTCGAGAAACTCAAAGGCGTAACACATGTGCATCCGCTTGTCGCCGGACGTGTACTCACCCATGATTTCCAACCCACGCTGCGCGTCGCCGACCTCGCCCAGGCAGGCGCGACCATCATATTCGTCTGTCAGCGCCCGCAAGCGTTCAAGGAAGGCAATGTTTTCAGGCCGACTTTTGGAATACAGGTGGTTTTGGTGGTTATAGGGGTTCACCGCTGGCGCGATTGACGCGTTGCGCTCTTCGATCGGAAGCGCCGGGTTGTCGCGCAACTGTTTGTCGTGGAAGTAGAAATTGATCGTGTCCAGACGAAACCCGTCCACGCCCATCTCAAGCCAGAACCGGGCAACATCCAGCAAGGCGTCCTGAACGTGTGCATTGTGGAAGTTCAGGTCCGGCTGCGACGTGAGGAAATTGTGCAAATAGTATTGCAGGCGGCGCGGGTCCCACTGCCACGCTGATCCGCCAAAGATCGACAGCCAGTTGTTGGGCGGTGTGCCATCCGGCCTCGGATCGGCCCAAACATACCAGTCGGATTTCGGGTTTTCCCGGCTGGCACGGCTTTCGATGAACCACGGGTGCTGGTCTGATGTGTGAGAAAGAACCAGATCGATCATCACTTTCAGCCCCTTGGCATGGGCCTGATCGAGCAGTTCGCGAAAATCCTGCAATGATCCGAACATCGGATCAACGTCGCGATAATCGCTGACGTCATAGCCGAAATCCTTCATCGGAGATTTGAAGAAGGGCGAAATCCAGATCGCGTCAACACCTAGCGAAGCGATGTAATCCAGACGCCGGGTGATACCTTTCAGGTCTCCGATGCCGTCGCCATTGCTGTCCTGAAAACTGCGCGGATAGATCTGATAGATCACCCCGCCGCGCCACCAGTCTGACGAGGCCTTTGTTGATTTGGAAAGTTCCACAGTGTTCTGCACGTTCATCAGACGCCTCTATTTAACGGACCCGGCCAGCAGGCCCCGGACCAGGTATTTTTGCATTGCGAAGAAAACGACCAATGGCACAAAGATCGACACAAAGGCTGCGGTCGCCAGAATTTCCCAGTTGCCGCCACGGGTGCCCAAAAGCTCGACAATGCGGTTGGTCATCACCGTGGTCTGGCCGGTTGCGTCGATCAGGAAGACCTTGGCCACCAGAAGATCGTTCCACGTCCACAGGAACTGGAAGATTGCGAAGGACGCGAGCGCCGGGAAGCTGAGCGGCAGGATCAGCTTGGTGAAGATCTGGAACTCGGTCGCCCCGTCGACCCGCGCATTCTCGATCAGATCACGTGGCAATCCAGCCATGTAGTTGCGCAGAAGGTAGATCGCCAGCGGCATGCCAAAGCCCGTATGCGCCAACCAAACGCCCAGATAACCTTTCCCAACCCCGATACTCAGGTGGAATTTCAACAGCGGAATCAACGCCAGTTGCAACGGAACCACCAACAGGCCAACCACCGCGGCGATCAGCAAGGCCCGGCCCGGAAACTCCATCCACGCCAGGGCATAAGCTGCAAAGGCTGCAACAAGGATTGGAATGATCGTCGCGGGAATTGTGACTGTCAGCGTGTTGAAGAACGCCTTTGCCATACTGTCCGTACTGCTTTGGTCCAACAGAACTTTTTTGTAGTTGTCCAATGTAAACTCAGGCGGCAATTCAGCCGTCACAAATACACGCGCGCCGCGCTTGCCGCTGAATTCTTCGGCATTTTCCATCCGATAGTTGCCGTCTGCATCGACTGTGATTGTGCCGCCTCCGCGCAGCTTGGCGGTTTCACTGGGGACAAAAGCGTCAATTTCGCGTGCGCTGATGCCCCAACTGGAAATCCTGATTTGCTCTTCATCGCCAAACAGCTGCCCTTGGATTACGTAAAGCTCATTCTCAAACACCTGCGTTTCGGGTGCCGCGCTGCGCAGGGTCAGATTCTGCTCGGACGGAAAGAGAGATCGCCACCAGCCGCTGC
Source organism: Ruegeria sp. AB8 (assembly GCF_056542605.1). Classification (NCBI taxonomy): domain Bacteria; kingdom Pseudomonadati; phylum Pseudomonadota; class Alphaproteobacteria; order Rhodobacterales; family Roseobacteraceae; genus Ruegeria; species Ruegeria sp. AB8. The sequence goes on along the minus strand of NZ_JBQGAB010000021.1, from coordinate 5,622 downwards.
TGGAAATCTGGTCCGCCGTCCGGAAGGATGAGATCAGCAGACCAAGCGTCGGAATGATCCACAGGACCACCAGAAAGACGACCGAGGCATGAACGACCCAGCGCAGCGCCGGTCTGGTTCCCGCAATATCGTTCATGGCCTACTCCATCTCCTTGCGCGCATTGCGCACGTTCCAGATCAGGATCGGTGTGACCAGCAACATGATCACCATGGCCGAGGCTGAGCCCACCCCCCAGTCGTTGGCGCGAAACAGCTTGTCATACATGTAGTTGGCCAGAACCTGTGTCTCCCACTGGCCGTTGGTCATGGCAAAGACGATGTCGAAGACTTTCAGCACGGTAATGGTGATCGTCGTCCAGACGACCAGAATCGTGGTTTTGATCTGCGGCACCTTGATCTTGAAAAAAATCTGAAACGGGTTCGCGCCATCCAGGATGGCGGCCTCGACAGTTTCTTCGGGGATGCCGCGAAGGGCGGCCGACAGGATCACCATGGCAAAACCGGTCTGAATCCAAACCAGAACAATCATCAGGAAGAAACTGTTCCAGAACGGAACCGTCAGCCATGTCTGCGGTTCGGTGCCGCCAAAGAAGATATAAAGCGCGTTCAGGATGCCGATCTGGTCCTGTTCCGCCGGGCGCGCGTCATAGACGAGTTTCCAGATCACCGAAGCGCCCACGAATGAAATCGCCATTGGCATAAAGATCAGCGATTTGGCAAAATTACCCCATCGGATGCGGTCGGTCAGTTGTGCAACCAGCAGGCCGAAAGCGGTGGACATGGCCGGCACAACGATCAACCAGAACATGTTGTTGCGCATGGCCTCCCAGAATTTCGGCTCTTTGGCCATCTGGGTGTAATTATCAAGGCCTACCCATCTGTACCCACCGCCGGGCACGCGTTCAGTGAGCGACAGGCGCAGCGTCTCGACCACCGGGTATGCCAGGTACAAGCCCAGAGCAGCAAGTGCCGGGAACAGGAACAACCAGGGCCGGATCATGTTCGCCCGGTTGATGTTGCGCCCTGCGTTGGGCCCGCGCGGCGGGAACAGGACTTTGTCCAGAAACTGGTTCGAGAGGTAGAAGTAGCCCACGCAACCCGACACACCGATGGCGATGGTCAGCAGGCCCTGAAGTGCCGGTGTCATGATGCCCTCGTCGGTTTGGAAATTGGGGCGGCGTCAGGGCCGCCCCAGCCGTCACTTACTTCGCAGCATCCCACGAAGACTGGATTTCTCCGGCAATTGTGGCTGCGTCCTTCGCACCCGAGGAATAGTCGACCATACCCGTCCAGAACGTACCCGCGCCGACCGCGCCCGGCATCAGGTCCGACCCGTCAAAGCGGAACGTGGTTGCGTTGATCAGGATTTCACCCTGTCCCCGCTGGGTGTCATTGGCGTAATTCTCGGGATTTGCCCCCAGATGCGGCGTCAGGAATCCGTCCTGAGACATCATGATTTCATGCGCGAAGGGCGTTTTGAGGAACTCCATGAACACCTCGGCCGCCGGGTTCGGGTTCGTGATCGTGAACAACGTGCCCGCACCCAGAACCGGAGTTCCCAGATCTTTCTCGGCATAGGCCGGGAAGTAGAAGAAATCGGCATCTACACCCAATTCGGTCCCTTCCGGGAAATAGGCGGGAATGAACGACGCCTGACGGTGCATCATGCAGGCAGGCGGGCTGTCGAACAGACCCTTAGGGCTGTCGCGGAAGTCAATCGCGGCGGTGTCGTCGGCGTTGCCCACGACATAGTCGTCGTTGCGGGTAAAGCTGCCGTATTCCTCAATCGCCGCGATCACGCGCGGATCATCGAACTTCATCTCATTCGAGACCCACTGGTCGTAGACTTCGGGCGGTTGTGTACGCAACATCAGGTCCTCGACCCAGTCGGTCGCGGGCCACCCGGTCGCACCGCCGGATGCAAGCCCCACGCAAAGCGGCGTCTCGCCATCCTCGACCATCTGATCCATCAGCGCCTTGAACTCTTCCATGGTCTGCGGGACGTCGTAACCGAAGTCTTCGAAGTTTTCCGGGATGTACCAGACCAGCGACTTTACGTTGACGTTGAAGAAAAAGCCGTAGAAATCTTTGGCGCCATCGGGGTTTTCAAAGGTTCCCAAATCGACCCAGGACTGGCCGGCAGCGAAATTGTCCTTGATCCAGTCCGCCGACCCTTCGGCAAGCGGCGTCAGGTATCCGTTCTTGGCCATGTTCGCGGCGAGACCCGGCTGCGGGAAAACCGTCAAGTTCGGAGCGGAGCCAGCGGCCGCATCAATCAGGATCTGCTGCTCCAGCGAGTCCGATCCGACATAGCTGGAATTCGCGCCGGTGGCCTCATCAAAATAGGCGACCAGATTTTCGAATGACTTCCCTTCGCCCGCAAGCCACGGCCCGAAAATGGTAAGGTCCTGGCCGGCCAGGTCATGGGCGTCCGCAAAGGCCTGAAAGCCGTCCCAGTCAAAGCCGCCCTCGCCCACGGCGTGGATCATCTCGCCCTGCGCCTGGACGCCTCCGGACAGCAAAGCAAATGTGGCCACACCTGTATAAAGCGCGTTTCTCATGAATTTTCCTCCCAACAGTTCCTTGCGCCACAGAGACTCAGCATCCAAAGCGCTTTGGATATGCAGTTTATCCGCTAACATTTCCCGCCTGTCAATATTCGCGTTGCAAAACGCCAATAATCAAAAGGCTGATTGAAACGGGTTGACGGAACGAGCATTTGACCACACAACAGGTAACAGCCAAAACTTGAAGGCGCTTTGAAGCAATCATGAACCTGAAGCAGCTCTCGGAAATTCTTGCCCTTTCGCAAACGACGGTCAGCCGCGCGCTGAACGGCTACCCCGAAGTGAGCGAGGAAACCCGGATGCGCGTTCAGGCTGCTGCTGCCAAACATGGCTATCGCCCGAACATCCGCGCCAAGGGGCTGGCGACCGGCAAATCCATGGTGATCGGGCATGTCATCCCCAGTTCGTCCCAGCACGAGATGGTGAACCCGATCTTCGGTGACTTTGTTGCTGGTGCCGCTCGGACATACGCGGCGCATGGCTATGACATGATGTTTACCACCGCCGATGATACGTCGATCGAAGGGGCCTATCGCAGTTTGTTTCAGCGCGGCGCGGTGGATGGCGTCGTTTTGCAGGGCCCCAAAGTCAACGAACACCGAATTGATCTGCTGTCGCGGATGGCGGTGCCGTTCATCGTGCATGGGCGTTCGACGGGGGCGGATGTGGAATATGACTGGATTGACGTAAACAACAAAAGCTCGTTCCTGCGCGCCACACAGTTCCTGATCGATTTAGGGCATCGCCGGATCGCCCTGATCAACGGGCTTGAAGACATGGATTTCGCGCAACGACGCCGTACAGGGTACCAGCAGGCCTTGGAACAGGCAGGCTTGACCTCGGACCCGCAACTGATGCGAAGCGCCGAGATGACCGAAGTCTACGGCCACCGCGAAACCCACGACATGCTTCAATTGGATGAACCGCCTACTGCCATTCTGGCGTCCTCGATGATTTCAGCGATCGGAGTACGGCGGGCGCTGGACGAGGCGGGCCTCCGGATCGGTCGGGATGTCTCGGTCATCGCTCATGACGATGACCTTTCTTACCTAAAGAACGGGCAGGACGTCCCCATTTTCACAGCCACGCGCTCTTCAGTGCGACACGCAGGAGAACTGGCCGCCGAGATGCTTATCGAGCGGATCAAATCGCCTGAGGACCCGGTCAAAACCAGATTGCTTGAGGCCGAGTTGGTTGTCGGCAAGTCAACCGGCCCTGCACCCGACAGGTTCTGACGATGAATTTTTCGCGAAACGATTTTCCGTCTGATTTCCTGTTTGGGGTCGCCACGTCGGCCTATCAAATCGAAGGTCACGCCCAAGGCGGAGCAGGGTCCACCCATTGGGATACCTTTGCAGCGACGCCCGGCAACGTCGTGCGGGGGGAAAATGGGGATCGGGCCTGCGATCACCTGAACCGGTTTGAACAGGATTTCGATCTTGTGCGCAACGCAGGTTTTGATTGCTATCGCTTCTCGACCAGCTGGGCACGCGTGATGCCCGAGGGGCGCGGACCGATCAATCAGGAAGGTTTGGACTATTACGACCGGCTGGCTGATGCGCTGCTGGAGCGTGGCATCCGCCCGTGCGCGACGCTTTATCACTGGGAACTGCCGTCGGCTCTGGCTGACCTAGGCGGTTGGCGCAACCGAGATATCGCCAGTTGGTTTGCCGATTTCACCGAGGTCATCATGGGCCGGATCGGCGACCGAATGTACAGCGTTGCCCCCATCAATGAACCTTGGTGCGTTAGCTGGCTGAGTCATTTCGAAGGACATCACGCCCCGGGATTGCGGGACATTCGGGCCACAGCTCGAGCCATGCATCACGTCCTGCTGGCCCATGGCCACGCCATTCAGGCAATGCGCAGTCTGGGCATGTCCAATCTGGGCGGTGTGTTCAATCTTGAATGGGCCGAACCCGCCGATGACAGCCCGCAAGCGCGACAGGCCGCTGATCTCTATGATGGGATCTATAACCATTTCTTCCTGGGGGGCGTGTTCAACAAGGCCTATCCTCAGAATGTGCTGGAAGGGTTGGAACCCCACCTTCCGCCCGGCTGGCAGGATGATTTCGACATCATCGGCGCTCCTGTCGACTGGTGTGGATTGAACTACTACACCCGCAAACTGATCGCCCCTGCGGACACCGCCTGGCCCGGTCTGACCGAAATCCCCGGGCCCTTGCCCAAGACCCAAATGGGATGGGAAATCGACCCAGCCGCGCTGAGCCGGTTCCTGATCCGAACAGCGCAAGAATACACTGGCGACCTTCCGATCTATGTGACCGAAAACGGCATGGCCAGCCCCGAGCGCCAACAAGACGATGATCGTATCAGCTATCTGGATCAGCACTTTGCCGCCGTTCAGGAGGCCCTAAATCAGGATGTTCCGGTCAAGGGGTACTTTGTTTGGTCTCTGCTGGACAATTACGAATGGGCCTTGGGGTACGAAAAACGCTTCGGTCTGGTTGATGTGGATTTCGATACGATGAAACGTACTCCGAAAGCCTCATACTTCGCCTTGAAGAAGATTCTGTCCACTTACAATACCGCTGCCAGATGACTGTGTTCTGGTGCTTTGGGGCTAGTTTGTTGATGGTAGCTCTCCACCAAATGCGACGGTCGCACAGGTCAACTTGCCGTGCACTGATTGCCGCCGAGCACTTCTGACGAGCCAAGTTCTGGATTTCTTTTTTAGGATGAATCGGTGCCAGCCTGATCTGCGTGTCGGTCCTGATTTTGCTAATAGGAAGTTAGAATCAATGGAAACGGTTTGGACGCTGGACGAAGGAAGTGAGGTGAAAACGGCAAGGCTTTGTCGCTGGCGCCCGAACTTTGTGCGCCTGACAGAATACCAAGTGGCGGACCGAGGAGCAACTCTATATTTTCTGTAACCACATATTAATTAACCAAAATTTTTTACTATAGTGTACACCAATAAATACACCACACCGTGTATGAGAACTAGGGTCAGGACTCATAGCCAATAGATAACGAGTGCTGCAAGGGCGATTGCTGACAGGAAGACCTTCGGGCACCTGTCGTAGCGGGTTGC
>NZ_JBQGAB010000020.1:0-81324 GCF_056542605.1 Ruegeria sp. AB8 | reverse complement strand
TGTTCGGCAGGTTGAAGGATTGGCGGCGTGTGGCAACCCGCTACGACAGGTGCCCGAAGGTCTTCCTGTCAGCAATCGCCCTTGCAGCACTGGTTATCTATTGGCTATGAGTCCTGACCCTAGAAGCGCCTCAACAACTTCTGGCGGCTGGTGTGAACACGCTGTTCCCGCTGCCGCCATTAAGCGCGGCAGATTCTCATCAAAAGTTCTCTTTAACAATACATCGCTCGGAATATAGTCAAAACCATGCGCTTCTGAGATCTGTTTGGCTGCTTGGTACTTCTCGTATGCCAGAGCTTCCTCGCCCAATGCCAAGAATTGCCACTCCGCTCTTTTTGTTCTTCGAGCTCAAAAGCTTTGCGCTTAGCCACACTCAAATCCGCTGTTCGAAGTGCCTGCCTGATCTGCTTTACTGGCTGCCCACTCTTGCCCAGTACTTTGCCAAAGAGATGCTTTGGGACATTCATTACGAAATAATAGCGGCCTCGATCCAATGTGACGCCCATAGCAGTGCACTCCTTCAAATTCCGCATTTATGCGGGATTCTATGCGGGATTTCATGCGGGAAACACTGGCAGGCGCTGGTTAGAGAAACCTTACGCACTTGAAAATGATGCGTTTTTTCCGGAAGAATGCCCATGACATGAGCGGTTTAATGGCGGAGACGAAGTCCGCCAACATCTTTTTCGTTCAGAATTTTATTTATAATTTACCTATACTTAAAGGAATATTGCAATGGGGCTTCACGAAATATGTGCAGCAAAATGTGCAGCAATTTGAATGGGCCTTCGTAGAAATCAAAGCGTCGAACTTAGAGACGCAAGCTCGAGACAATCAGTGCTCAAAGCGACGTGTAGTATGCCTTCAACGTCTTCGCGATAGATTGACGCCGCAGCTTCAAAAATTCCTGGTAGTCCGCAAATTCGCCCGTCAGAAGTCCAAGCGGAACTGCGTTCTCCGTGAAGTTCTCTTCAAGATCCGCGTAGACTACGATCCCTCCGTATTTTGCGGTTCCTGAATTGCATTGTTTCCGCAAATCTGAAACATACTCACTAGGAGGCGTATTTCCGATGGCAATGTTGATCTCTTGCTGTGTGTAGACCAAGTTGGCGACTTGATTGTATTGAGACTGCGTAAGGCCAAGCGTCTTTTTCAGGTGATCCTTGGGGAAGATGTGGTGAACATCGCCTCTGTGCTCCAACATACTCCGCACTGTGATTTCTTTTGACAGAAAGCCTCTAGCATTGGACTTCACCTGAGACGCAAGAAATGTCCTGAAAGCCGGATGTTTGCTATTTGACGTTGTAAGCGCTTGCACCAAACCAACTTCCCAAAAGGCATCCGAGAGCACCGCTTTCTCGATACTTTCGAGATATTCCCCCATTCCCATCTCAGAAATCTGTCGAATGTCCTGGTCAAAGCGGGTTTCCATCGATCCCGAATATCTGGCGGTCAAGAGTGAGAGCGCGAACCACTTCCTGACAAATCGTTCTATCAACTCGGAGGCGATGCCATCTTTCCGCAGGCGCAGGAAGAGAATGTAGGCAAAGTTCAATGGCGCCTGCCCACTGATCAGGCTGCTATCCACGAAACCCGCAGATTTCAGGATCATGAGAAACCGCTTGAAGTTGGTCTCATTCATGAAGTCGAGAAGACCACCACGAAGATCGGAGAACGCCTTTTCTGCGATCTCGTTCTCGAATTTCCGGGTTTCAAAGTTCCGCCCGGACAGTAGACCCACCAAATCTGCTAGTTTCCCCCTGGAAAACTGGGACGTGTAGGCGACGCGAAGCATGTCGTTGTAGGAGGGATCGTACAGATCGTCGTTCTCGTTGCGCAACCACCGCATGGCTGAGAAGTAATCCGTGTTCCCGAAGTCTTGATCGTTGCTTTCAATGTGGCCGTAGAACTCTGGTGCAACAGCTAGATGGCAAAAGTAGTCGATGGCTTTGCGCATCTGGTTTCCGCCGAACTCTTCGTTGGCAGCGATCTTGGACATTGCAAAGTCAGCCTGGCTAAGGGTGACGCCTTCACGATTGATCCGGATAAAGATTTCCGTGACAGTCTCGATATCAAGTTCTGCGTCCAGCTCGATCATACCGATCTGCTTCTTGGAGATGCCAGTCAACCGTGTGAGAATTCGTTCGAGTTCATCCTCATCCATTTCTGGATTTTCAACCACGTATTGACGGATCAACTTCAACTGGCTGATCTCACCCTGCATCAGCGGGGCGATGTCCGGAATCCAGGCTTTATCCTTGCGGATAGCTGGGTTGCTTACTTCGAACGTTTCTTTCTTGGGATTGAACGCGATGACGATATTGACCGGCTTGTATTCCTTACCGACCAGCGGGCAAGGTGGCGAACGCCAGCTACGCTCGTAAGGCGGGCCCACAAATCACGACCTTCGTCAAATTGGTGCGTGTCACCGATGGTTGGCGGTTGGTTGAAGCTGAACGCGACCACGCTTGGTGCAACCAAAAAGAACACTGGCAGCTCAAAGTGTCCGAAGCCGCCCGCGCCGACATTGTTGCAACCGCACTAAAAGGCATCTCTGTTCGGCCAAAGGAGGCTGCGTGAATTCAGACTGGTGATTGCCCAATCCACATTTGGGTGACCCACTGACCGGCCCAAACCGAGAGTTCAACGCACGGCTCAGGTCTTCGAGTTTTGTCTAATCAGCAAGCTCATAACCTTTTGATAATACCAAGACTTCAAAAATGGCGATGAACCCAAGTTCGTCGTGCGCTCCCGCTGTGCCCAAGCATCGGCGGGAGCGAAGTTGTCCCTGATCGTTTCACGAAGCTTCGTCGAAATGCAGGTGCCACGGCAGATCACATTCCCTTGCTCACGAATGCAGATGCTCCCCAGCATCTAACACCACCCGAGGCAGACCACGTCGCGACACCATTGGTAATTCGGAAGCTCGCCAAGAACACCCGCAAGAAGCGATGAAGATAACACAACCACCAAAGGTAAGGCCTTCGGCAGATTAGATAATTTTCGTGCTTCTTTTTTGCTTCATGAGAGAGGCTTGCAACAAAGATACGCAAGCGCGCATTCGAAAAGACTTGTCATTTCGGAGCGCCATGCATACTTCAATCTCCCCAAGGGAGAAAATCGTGCCTTCAAACAACTCGAAATCCAAGCGCACTCTGCCGCTACCTGAGAAACGCATACACGCCTGAACTTATCGCGTGTTCGCAGCCGTTCGGCTGCGATGTTTCCAGATTTCGAGTATTGAAAGGGCATCTCCATGCAGCCCCAAGTCTATACATCTTTCTTCTACCCGCGTTTGAATGGGTGGTTCCAGCCAGCCTACGAGAGCCTGATTAAAGCCGCCAACCGAAAGTCCGGGTGGGATGCCTTTGATGAGGATGCACCGGCTGAGGATTCGATGCCAAAGCAGTACGCGAGGGACTATTGCGCCGTTGCCTCATTGATCCGTGTTTGCGCGGCATGGAAGGACACACGCGATCAGATTGCAGGCCAGTTGCGTCGCCCATTTTCGCTGACAGTTGTTGAAACCGGTGAAAGTGAATGGGTGGAAGCCACAGGAGACGCGTTTAGCGATGGTTTGATCCCCGCGATCTGTAGCAACAACCCTGATGCAACCAAGCCAAAAATCGTGTGCTACAAGTCGCGCTGGCGCAAGACCACGCCAGCAAAGACTGCAAGCGATTTCAATGAAGCGCTGGCTCTGGCCGCGAAGGAACCAGCGTCGTTGATTGTAATCGTGCCAAGTATCGAAGTGTTGCCGGACGCCTTTTGCAAGAAATCCGCTAAGATCATTTCCCTGAGCCCATTGTCACGGAGCATGATCTTGATGCTCTATGCCATGATGCACGGCCGCCAATGTACAGCTTTGATGACAAAGGCGCTTAATCAGATGCCATCCCATGATGCTTTGGCTCAGATCTCAGCTAATGAAATTATGTTGGCTCTTCGGACGCCCAAGCTGATGGCATTTGTCCTGCAACTGAATAAGTTGACGACGCGCACAAAAGCCAACCCAGAAGCCATGGATGACGTCAAAGGCCTGGGGGCCGCGCGGGCGCCGTTGAAGCGTCTCGTGGATGACATCCAAGCATACTCTGACGGTCACCTGAGTTGGGCAGATATCCCTAACAACCTTCTACTCGATGGGCCTCCGGGTGTCGGGAAGACCTTTGTCGCGCAGAAATTGGCAGAAGCGACAGGGGCGCATTTTGTTGGCGCAAGCTATGCTGCTTGGCAAGCGGAGGGCCATCTTGGCGATTTCCTCGCTGCAATGAGAGATGATTTCCTGGAGGCAAAGCGCCATGCGCCGTCCGTTTTGCTGATCGATGAAATCGATAGTTTTGCAGATCGCGCAACCAACAAGAGCGATAACGAGAACTACAATCGGGCGGCACTAAATGGCCTGCTTGAACAGCTGGCGGGCGCCGAAAAGACGGATGGCGTCTTGGTGGTCGGCACAACAAACTACTCGGGCAAGTTGGATGCTGCACTACTGCGCTCTGGGCGGTTCGACCAAAAAGTCCACATCCCTCTTCCGGATAGGGGCGCGCTGACAGAGATCTTGTCCGCAGATGCTGGACCGACAATCAGCAAGCAGGAACTTCACGCAGTGGCGGCAGAAATGCTTGGGCAATCGGGCGCGGATGCCGCCGCGCTTGTGCGTCAGGCCCGTTCCATCGCCCGCCAGGATAAACGCCCAATTGCGATCCAACACCTCCAGACGGCGCTTGAGAAGTTTGCGAAGCCACTGCCTTCCAAGATGCTGTATAGGATGGCAATCCACGAGGCCGGCCACATCGTGGTTGCGCACGCACTTCTCGCCGGATTGCCGACAATGGCCCAGATCTCACCGAGAGGTGGTCGAGTTGACCTTGAGCTGGACAAATTCGGTCATGAAACTCAAAGCTTGGAAAATCGCCTCGCTATTTTGTTGGCTGGACGCGCAGCCGAACTTTCTTGCCTGGGTAGTGTTTCGTCAGGTGCCGGCGCGGGCGACAAAAGCGATCTTGCTCAGGCCACCATGTTTGCAGTCCAAGCCGAAACACAATTCGGTTTGTCCAACGACAATTTGATTTGGCACCCGGTGTCCATGGATAACCTGCAAGATATGCTTCAAGATCGCGACCTGGCAGCCCGCGTTCAGTCGCGGCTGCGCTCCGCAAACCATCTTGCTCAAAAGACCATCGGCGAAAATGAATATTTGCTTGAAGGTGTGGCCCAATCGCTTGTCGAAAGGCGGCAATTGAACCGGGCTGAGCTCGAGCAGTTGTTGCGAGATTTGAAATCTGCAAAAGGCAAAGATCGCCATGCAGTTAAGGAGAATTCGATCCAAAACATGCGCTGGCTTCATTGACCATAATGTCGGTCCCGAATGCGCCGGCTCTTATCGTCAAATTCCCCATATAGAATATCTCTATATGGCTCTTTTGACAGAGGTTTCGCGTGTGTGTGTGTGTCGGGCGCGGCGGGCTGCTGCCGGAAACGTGAAAGGTTTGGCTGGGGCGTTTCAGGACCAACGTTTTCTAACGGCCCCGCCCCGGAGCGGTCGCCTCTTCGCTCGTTTCCTACGTCACTTGGAAGCGTGGGGCGTCACTTCCAGCTTGGACACATCGTATCCGGCTTCCGTCAAAACAGATCGCGCTTTGTCGATATGCTTTTGGCTGGGTTCTGTGCTGCGCGATAGGATCCAACCGGCGCTTCCATTGGGCGTCCCAACAACGGCAACCTCATACTCATCGTCCACCCACAAAACCCAGTATGGCGATTTGACAAAGGGAACCTGTGGGAAGCTGACCTTGAGTTTGCCAACATCTTCAATTGTGGCTTGGCCGGTGATGTCCTTTACCCTCGTGCCATTTTCAACAAGGCAGCGGTTGTAAACGGACACCGTATCCTCGGCGATAATCTGATATTCAGCCGTTGTGTCTGTGCATCCCCGCTGGAAGAACACCGGGAAGCGGGCGTACTCAAACCACACTCCGGTGTATCTCTGCACGTCTAGTTTGCTCACGACGTCCATCGTGACCGAGGTGTCGCGGTAGGAGCCAGAGCAAGCTGCAAGGGTTGAACATAAAAGAAGAGCAGCAAGTTTCTTCACGGGGATCTCCGGCATATTGGGCCAACCTCAACACATGTCAGACACAACAGTCCGATTTGGTTTCTGGCCATCTATCAGGAAGGCCTGAAGGGATCAAAAAGCCTTGGCGCCTTCTTGCCTACCCTTCTGTCGAAAAAGGGTGTTATGCAACGCGCCGCTCAGGCGCGACTTTAGCCAAGGCCATCTCAGTAAATTCGCCTCTCAGGAATGACCCCCCTGACCCCACCACGAGGGATAAGGTGTATGTGGCAATGGAAAATGGTCTGTCCCGACACTTCGCCTGGATTGATGCCCACATTAAATCCTTCGACAGACCGATCTAGCCCCCGTACAGTTTGGCGTTCTGCTTGGAGGAGTTGCTGTACCGCATTCAACTCTGGCTGATGAAGGTCAAAATAGTCCGGCACGTGCCGTTTCGGAATGATCAAAGTATGATGGTGGGTGACCGGAAAGCCGTCCCGAATGGCATAAGCCAGTTCATTCTCAGCAACCACCCGCTCACTGGGGATCTCACAAAAGGCGCATCCATCGCATCTGTGAGCGTAGCTCTTGGCCATGCCCCGAAAATCAGTGTCATCGCGATCTCGCTTCATTGCATTGCAGGAATAACAAAGCGCCTGAAGGTTGATAGCCTCGTCCCCGCCCCCTTTGTTGCGGGGCAGAATGTGGTCGACTTCCAACGCCTTTTGGTCGGCCGATATCCCACATAGCTCGCAACGAAAATGGGCGCGCTTCAGAACCTCGTATCGAAGGGTGCCGGGAATGTACCCTGACGACTTGGATCTATGCGACCATATCTTGTCGCCACGCTTCCCAATGAACGTATCGATTTTCTGATCGCAAATCCTGATGAGGTCTTGGATCTCGGCATCTTGGAGACCTGCATTTTCTGCCAGTTGGTAAGCTTGGATTTCCCGGCCGGATTTGATGGGCTGCACAATGCCATTGTTTGTGAGAACACGTCCCACCATGTTCTTCGTGCGGACCATATAATATTCGAGCTGCGAGCGATCATAAACCATGAGCGCTGCGGCAATCTCTTCAAGCGAGGCGGATCCACCACCTTTGAGAATTCTGCGGATCATCACTGGCTGGTAGATATGTGACATCCGCATATGGTGCTCAAGAAACTCTTGGAGCCGCACATATGCTTTTGATGGCATTGGGAAACCTGACATTTCGTCAAACTAAACGATCTGATTGTCGAGCGTCCAGTTCATCGGTGATCTTGATTTTTTTCGAAGGCGCGCTCGATACTCCAGCCACATACTTTCATCTTGTCCGGCGGCAAACGAGGCTTCCCGAAGCGCCCTTTCAAACGGCTTGAGATCCAAGGCTTGCCTCTCCCTTTCGAGCGCCCTGTAAACCTGTTTGTTAAACTGACCGGGCACTACGGTGTGACCAAGCGTAAGTTCGCACAAACGGGCCACTTTTTCGTTTCGCAGCTTGGTGAACCGGCTGCTCAATATCCGACCGGTCTCCACATCAAGTTCAGGGAACGCAACATGCCAGTGTGTTTCGTTTCCGACGCCTGATTGCCGGGGCTTCAAATGCTCAACTATGGATGCCCGGTTTCCAGATGTGATGGAGACACCGAACTCTCGACAGATTTCAGCAAACACCATTGCGAATTCCTGCTGACTCATCGGTTCATTTGGCGAGATCACAAAATGCCGAACGGAATATTGTTTGCCAGAAATTCTGGAGATTTCGCCCAATAGCTTAAGATCTTCGGGGCACCCGCGGATCCATGCGGCGATTTCGTTGTCCGAAGGCTTTGCAAGATATGCAGCGATCCGGCCGGAATGTGCAGTTGGGATGCGTGTTGATTTGATAATCATGATCGCTCTCCCAAGATCTGTGCTCGGACAGCATCAACGTCTCGTCTGATTGCATCGATACGTTCGCCTTGCTCGACAACTTGGTCAGCCCTGAGCGGATTGAATGTGTGCGCCTCAGACAGATTGCGCGATATGTATGACAGATTCATTCGGACATCGATCAGAAGCCCTAGGACCTCAATGGCGGCTTTGATGTCTTTAATGATGGGCTTCTTTCGTGGCGGCTTACGAGGTTTGGTTTCAGGCAGCGCGCCTTCAAAATTTAGGGCTCGCGACAAGACAAGGCGCGCATACGCTGTTGTGGAGATGCCCTCAGTTTCCGCTCCTTCTGTCAGCAAATCGTAGAGATCTTCAGATACCCGCATCCCCACCATTCTTGTTTGTCTTTTTGTCCTCCTGTTGGCCATTTTCACCCTCCAATTTGATAGCAGCACGACTTGCTATGGCGTGCGCAAATTGGAGATGAGCGGAGGTATGCAAAGAGCAAGCGGATCGGACCCTAGCCAACCCTCGGAGTGCCTGCCTGCTGTTTCCCGGGGACTTTTCAAAAGCAAATCGAATTGGAAGCCTTTGCTTCGCGCTCCCCTTCGTCAGCCCACAAAGGTTCGGCAAGGGATTGACAGAAACAGTTACCAATCTCAGAATATTCGCGTGGGAAGTCATTCAGATGAATGGCTTGCTTTTTTAGCTTTGCCCATGGGGAAGAACTAAGGCGTTGCTCAATCAAGACTGCGCCTGTGAAGAGTACAACACCTTCGCGCCCAGTTCTCGACTTTGTCGAAACGCGAGGCACGAAATGTGTAAGAAACTACGAAAAATCAGAGATCGAAAATTCGTCGAACAGGGTAGCCTATGCTTCTACTGCAACCAGCCGATGTGGGCGGGAACACCGAAAAAATTCCAGATCGCGCATTCCATCTCAAAACGCCAGGCTGATTGGTTTCAATGCACCGCCGAGCACTTGATGGCAGCGGCTGAAGGTGGTGCAGATTCTCCTGCAAACATCGTTGCAGCATGCAAGTTTTGCAACTCAATGCGCCATCGAGCCAAGCGGCCTCTTGCACCAGATAGCTACAAGGCGAAGGTGCGGCGAAGACTGGACCTGGGGCGCTGGTTGCGGCTAACTAAGAACATGTCACCCGAAGTCTAATGCCTACTGACATTCGTGATTGTCGCTCGCGCGAACTCAACATAATCGGCCCGCGCAATCTGACTGACAACAACGCGCCAGCTAGATGCGTGATACAGTAAACTGGTTTTGACCCGGCAACAGTGCTGCACAAGCCAATCCTGCTCGACCATAGACTCCTGAAAAGCCAAAGTGGCGTTTAACATGCGATTTGACTGAAACAGAAAATCCTTCAAATGGTCCCAAGATAGTACCCGATGGCCTCCGCCAATTCAGTTTCCTCGTAGCCGAAGTGGGAACGCACGACCTCTTCCAATTTTCGAAAGATGGCCGCCGCCTCATCAAAATTGGTCTGTGAGGGGGCTTCTGACAAAACATGGGCGGCGTGACTGAGGCGCATGATTAATTCATGAACCACCTCATGCTCCGCCTTGAGCTTGGCGACAATTTCCCGGAACTTTCCGCCGCCAGCCGCTTCAATGCGGGGGAACATGTCTGCGCTTTCTATGTCGTGGTGAAACTTCAGAACTTGGCATTCCCGTCCACATAGTGATCCAAAAACACGGAAGTTCTCAGCCATGTCGAGTGAAAGAACAATCTGTTTAAGGTTTTCGGGCGGAGCGTTCCCCGCCTCAATACGAGCTAGTACAGCGCCGATCTGAGCGATTTCCATCAAATAATGTCGGTGGATTGCGGCCAACTGCCGGCCCTGACGACGGTGATTATCTGTTGCCTCTGCAATAGCCGGAGCCTTAGGCCGACCAGGTTCGTTCAAGGTCAATTCATGCAGCGATAGCTTCGAGAGATCAGTCATACGCCTTACATTGGTTCGACATGGCTCAAATCAACAAGGCCGTTTAGAAACGCGCCACCCTGTCACAAACAAGTGACGCCCACCGATGGCCTCAGAACTCTTGTGATTGCTTTGGAAACCCAGAATTTCGAACACTTCTTGTTCCTTCAAAATCCTTTTCTTGCCTTCGCGATCCTTCCCCAGCAATCCAAATCCATTATCCTTAAATCTTTCAGAAACCTTTTTTTGGCAATCTTTCCGAAGCAATTTCATCAGGAGAATTCGATTGCCAACCCTTTCATTTTGTTCACCCAAAGGCGGCTGTGGGAAAACCACGGCCTGTATCTTGACCGGCCTGGAGGCAGCAAGGTCCGGAATGTCCGTCTGCATTTTGGACACGGACCCCAAACTCTGGTTGTCGCAATGGGCTAAGGCCAAGCCGTTGCCTGAAAATCTTAAAGTAAAGCAGGTAGAACAGCGCCAGCTTACCGAAGCAGCCTTAGCTGCGGCTGATCACTACGACTATGTCCTGGTCGACGTAGAAGGATCAGATGACGCATCCCTAATTGATGCCGTACTGGTCAGCGATCTGGTTATCGTACCGTCAAAAGTGTCCCGCCTGGACGCCCTCGCGGCTGTGCAGGTCCTCAAGCAGGTTCGTCAGAAAAGCCTGGTATTGAAACGCGAAATCGCGGCTCGGGTTCTGCTCAGTCAGACAGAAGCCGGAGCGGTCGAGCATCGCATTACCGGGGAAATCAAATCGATTTTGCAACAGGCAAATGTGCCAGTTTTTGCAACTCACTTGGCTAGCCGACCGATTTTTCAAGCAATGACCAGTCTAGGTGGAGACTATTTGGATTTGCCGAAAAGGTTCCAAGGATCTTCACCGAAAACGGCACATGCGAACGTCGCCGCTCTGGCACAGGAAGTCTCGGCTACGCTCTCAGAAATTCTCCAAGCAGCATAAGGAAAACAATGATGGACAACGCAAAACAAAATCTCATGCAAGGTGTCGGCGATGTTAACAAAGTCGAGCAAGGTGACTTGGGTTTCCCCCGGGGCTCAACCAGCAAATCTGGCCTGGTAGCCCAACCAGAGATGAGCCCAAGTAAACGCAGGGCTGCTGCGCGTACGCAAAAATTGTCGGTGAGTGTAAATCCAGATCTCTATGCCGCTTGGAACGCGATCCGAGAGGACAAAGAACAAGCGGTTGTGCGAGCCGTTGAGCTGTCTCTGATCGCCTACCTCGAGAAACACGGACAAACGTTCGATCTGTAACACCAGCCCCCAAAAGCCCGGCTCCCTGCCTTCGTTATGTGGGGAGCCGTGCTGTTTTCTGGGTCTCTTATTTTTCCCGTGGCCCCCTCTTCTTTTTGGTGCTGACCTCTCTTTTTTCAAAAAGATTAGGAATCCGGTTTTGAGCGGCGTGAATTCAGTGGATTTTTAATATTAATTATTTTATATCAATGGCTTATATATTGACTCGGCCGCACTCATGGGATAGAAAATGCGCATCCAAAAACGGGAGGGAACGACATGTTCCATTTCATCAAAGAGGCTTACCACCAGTTGCACATTGCAGCTGTCATCATTCATGTTTCGCTCGTGATCGGCGAAGTGTATCATCTGATCCCACACGCGTGACCAGGAGCAAATCATGCAATTTTTGGTCTATCAGATAAGTGAAAGAGCCCTGTTCCGAGCGCTGGTATCATGAGCCTGCGCTGTGGCTCACATTGCAGCTCTTGAGAATGTCGCCCTCGGAACGGGCGGCTTTTTTGTTTTCAGAAGGGTCAGATGAAAATATTTGGCGTCTTCGTCATCTCGGCACATCCATGCCGCCGCAGCATATGTTTCCTCGCGGATCTTCATAAACCCAAATAGATGCGGATCTGTGTCCCTTTTTCGAAGCTTAAGGACATCCAACTTTCCGCGATTGCTTTCGCCGATTTGCTTTCCCATTTGGCTGATTTCGAGCCATAAGGCGCCGTCGGATTTCGAGTAGATCTCAAGTTGACCGAGCAGAAGAAATCTACCTCCATCGATCTTACCGACAGCGCTCCAAACCGGTTGGTCGGGCTCGCTGAGAATGATGTCTCTGTACAATCTGAAGCTATTTTTTCCAGGCATTTGGGGCCCCCTTGCAAAGGTAGGTGTGCAAGCGGATGCAATGGGCAAGTTGGGGGGCTATTTCGGTAGATTGGGCGGATTTCGGTCATTAGCTGCGTCTGCGAGGTGGTACGGGTTTCTCATCTTAAGCAGACATCCAAAATGTGCAAAAGTCCGAGGCAACTTAGCACTGCCGAAAGTTGGGTTCGAGTCCAGACCTGCCACCAAAAGTCGAAGGCATGCTGCACTTGCGTTCGGCAGGTCGCAGCCCAAAGCCGTCATTGCCCGAAGGCGCTTTGACCGGCAAAAAACCTTCGCTAGGAATTTGGCCAAATTCGAAATCTGTGAATAGCCGACGTTGTTGTCGGTATCTCTTGCGCGAATCCTATGAGCTGGAGGTTCGTTTTCATGGAACTTGGCTTCTCGGAAAGATAGTTTCACCAGCTAAAACTTGCACCGAATGTTTATGGCGTTTCTACTGCGGCGGAACACCAGATCAACGTGCGGCGTTACATGACCTCTGACAACTTGAACAGGACTCTCATCTCGAATTGGTTCTTTGCTCTGGGGACCATGGCTTTTTTGATCTGTTTCTTGTGGTTTGGGCGCGATTTTCTGATTCCGTTGGCGATCACAGGGCTTCTGTTCATTCTTTCTTCTGCGCTCGTGGACAGGATCCAGCGCACAAACCTGCTTGGGTGGTCTCCTCCAGGCTGGCTGGCCCAACTCCTCAGCATCATCGTGATAGTGGGGGCGCTGCTGGTCCTTGGGCTGATCGTCTCCTCCTCGGTGGACGACGTACAAGACGCACTGCCCAGGTATCAGGAACGGTTGATGAGCCTGACGGAGAAACTAGAAGGGTTTCTGGGTCCCAAAGTCGTTGAAGCTGGTCGCCAGGCAGCTGAAGACATCGAGATAGGGTCTTGGTTAGGAACGGCTGTGGGGCAGTTTGGAGGCGCAATGTCGACAATCGGTCTCGTCGCGCTGTACCTTGCTTTTCTGATCGGCGAACGTCTGGCTTGGGTCGACAAATTGCCGAGGCTGGTTGCGACTGAAGAAGGAACCCGTCGCGCCCGGAAAGTCCTGCACAAAATTTCAGTTGGCGTGAAACAGTACATGTGGGTCAATGCTGTCACCAGCGCCATGAGCGGCGGAGTTGCCTTTGTCATTTTTTCATGGGTCGGCCTTGATTTCGCACCGCTTCTGGCACTGACCGTATTCGTTGCGGGGTTCATCCCTAATATCGGCGCATTTATTGGGATCGCGCTTCCATCTCTTGTAGCCTTGATACAGTTCGATAGCCTTACGCCTTTCCTGATCGTACTATTTGGATACGGCGCTGCTGATCAATTCATTGCCAACGTGATACAACCTTCGATGCAGGGCAAGTCCCTCAACCTCAGCACATTCATGGTAATGGTTTCGCTGACGTTCTGGGCAACGATTTGGGGCGGTGTGGGAGCATTTCTGGCAATACCGATGATGGTTGTGACCATGGTCATCTGTTCGGAAATCCCGGCCACCCGTTGGATCGCTGTTCTGTTGTCCAGCGACGGTCAATTGCAAGATGGAAAAGAGTCCGTCGAACTAGACGAACAGACCGAATACGCGAGTGTCCGTCGGTCGCCTCTCTCAACGAAACAAAAGCTAGAGGAAGAGGCTAAGCAGTTGCGGGCCGAGTTCGAAAACAGAGACGGTTAGGTTCAAAACTTCAAACGCCATTACTGCCAAACTCAATACAAAGTGCATAATCTCAAAGCCGCTTGAGCATAGACAACAGCCTTAGTTCATCCGATGGGTGTGCGAGGGCAAGTGTCCGAAAAGTTGTTTGTATTGATTGCTGAAATGTCCGAGATGCAGGAATCCATGTTCGGCGGCGACACGCTTGATCTTGGTTTCCATCGGGTCTGAGTTTTTGAGGACTCTGTAGACTTGGTTCAGCCGAACGCGACGCAGCCAAGTTGCGGGCGAAATCCCGGCTACATCCTGGAAAGCGTAGTGTAACGAGCGAAGGCTAATCCCCAAATTTGTACAAATGTCAATCAGCCCGAGGACCTCTGGAAAATCAGCTACGGCAAGGTCTGTTGCTTTTTGAACGATAATGCCCTGTTTCGACGGCGGAGAAGGAACCAAGAATTCGTTGAAGGATTCTAACAATGTCCACAAGAACTGTTTTTTGAATTGGTCTACTTGAGCAGCATACACGGCATGGTCTTTTGGGGAACAGGATTTAGTTTTTTGCAGAAGGCTTAGGCCCCCGCGTTTGATCCTATCGGCCTTCGCCTGATTCAATACAAGGTTTCCATGGAGTCGGTGAGATAAGTCAATTCCCCCGGAAAGCGCGATCAAAATCGCCTGAACCTCTTCCATGGGGAATGATAATACTAAGCTGTCCCAAGTGTCGTCGGAAACGAGTTGAGCCTCTAGATAAGGCGACTGCATTACAACTGAGGTTTGCTCAACACTGCTGCCGAGCCAATTCACAGAGTTCGTAGACCCCAGCGGCAGTGCAAAGCCATACCCACCCGGAATGCCAACACCTCTGTACCTCATTTTGCGCCCCCACTTCTCGCGCATCACTTGAGTGGTGCCAACTTCCGTCAGTTCCATGCTCCCGAAAAACTGTCCCGGTGATAGCTGAGTGTACTCCTGGTCCCACGCCGATGCAGCCTCTTGCAGGTCCTCGAAATCGGTCGTTTCGTAGGTCGAGTGCTGCATGAAAGGCAGAGTCTTCAATGGTCTCGCTCCTTTTCTCAACTATTTCGAAACCGAAATAAATTTGCATAAGAGAATACTCGAAAGGGTGAATTTCTGAAGCCCGATTGCACTTTTGGGATAATAAAAGCTGCTGCGTGCCCGGTTCAGTCTGTGCATCATAGGGGGATTACGGATCCGGTGATGTTCCCTGAAGGAGTCAATTTTTCCGACCCAGATAGCCTCGGCGACCAGAACCGACAGATCAAGAAATTAGGAGGCAATCTAATGAAAGCTGGGTTCATTTGTTTGTTAGCTGGGTTACTCACGTTGGGTGGTCTGCCTGCTGCTGTGCAAGCAGACGACAAAGACCATTGGGACCGTTCCGTTTTACCGATACCCATGACCGAGTTCCGTGGTCATGCCGGGTTGCGAACCAACGAGTCGACGTTGGATTTTCCAAGACAGGTTACGGCCCCCAAAGGCGCTCCGAACATTCTCCTGATCATGCCGGATGATGTGGGCTTTGGGGCCAGTGTGCCATTCGGCGGGCCGGTTCCGACGGAGGCGTATGAGCGTCTGGCACAGGATGGGCTGCTGTTCACGCAGATGCACACCACGGCACTGTGTTCCCCAACTCGTTCTGCGCTGATCACCGGTCGCAACCACCATTCCAACGCCACCGGTGTGATCATGGAACTGGGAACCGGATTCCCGGGTTACAACTCGCTGATGCCGAAGGAGAACGGCTCCGTTGCCGAAATCCTAAAAGGCAACGGCTACAATACGGCTTGGTACGGTAAGAACCATAATGTGCCGGATTGGCAATCCAGCCAGGCCGGTCCGTTCGATCTGTGGCCAACAGGGCTGGGCTTTGAACAATTCTTCGGCTTCATCGGCGGCGACACCAGCCAGTTCACGCCGGCAATCTTTGAGGGCACCAAACCGGTCGAACCACCGAACACCGAGGACTATCACCTCGACGAGGATATGGCCGACCGTGCGATCAACTATATCCGCGAACAACACGCGCTGGCGCCCGACAAACCCTTCTTTGTCTATTATGCTCCGGGAACGAGCCACGCGCCGCACCATGCGCCGAAAGCATGGATCGACAAGTTCAAAGGTCAGTTTGACATGGGCTGGGATTCCGTCCGCGAGCAGACCCATGCCAACATGCTGGAAATGGGGATCATTCCCCCAGGCACAAAACTGACTGAACGCCCAGCGGATATTCGCGCCTGGGATTCACTGACGACCCAGCAGCAAGAGCTCTACGCCCGTATGATGGAAGTCTACGCAGCCGCGCTGGCGCATATGGATCACCAGATCAACCGGATCCTGGATGCGGTCGAGGATACAGGCGAATTGGACAACACGCTGGTCATCTACCTAATGGGCGACAATGGAGCGAGCGCCGAGGGCAGCCCAGACGGTCTGTTGAACGAGATGACCATGTTCAACGCCATCGAAGTGCCTTTCGAGGACACCTATGCACGGATGGACGAGCTGGGTGGGCCGAATACCTTTGGTCACTTCCCGGTCGGATGGGCGCACGCTATGGATACGCCGTTCCAGTGGACCAAGCAGATCGCCAGCCACTTTGGCGGCACACGCAATAGCATGATCATTCGCTGGCCTGCCAAGATCGAAGGCAAAAGAGAAGTGCGTGACCAGTTCCACCACGTGATCGATATCATGCCGACCATTCTGGAGGCCGCTGGCCTGCCGGCACCGCATTCGATCAATGGTGTGGCGCAATCTCCCATCGAAGGCACCAGCATGATGTATGCATTCAACGATGCCGAAGCCCCATCGACCCGTCGCACGCAGTACTTCGAAATGTTCGGCAACCGTGCCATATACAATGATGGTTGGGTCGCGGCGACTACACCGTTCGACGTTCCTTGGGCCAGTCTGAACAGACCTAGCGATGTAATTAATGACTGGGAGTGGGAACTCTACCACGTGGCCGAGGACTTTTCCCAGTCCAACAACGTGGTGGATCAGTACCCGGAAAAGCTGAAAGAACTACAGATCCTGTTCTACGGCGAGGCGCGAAAATATGATGCCTTCCCGATTGATAGCCAACGCAAGCCGCGACTAGACGTGGCCCTTCGCCCCAGCCTGACTTTGGGTCGCGATACGTTCACGTACTACGACAACATGAAGCGTATACCTGAAGGCACCGCGCCTGATTTCAAAAACAAGTCGCACACGATCACGGCGCATGTCGAGATTGGCGAAGGGGACACTGACGGCATGCTGGTGACTCAAGGCGGTCGTTTTGGTGGATGGGCGCTCTATGTGCTCGACGGCAAGCCGGTCTACACATACAACGTTGCCAATCTCGAGCGGTACAACATCGAAGGCGATGTGCTGGCACCGGGCAAACATGTTATTCGCTACGATTTCGAATACGACGGCGGCGGGCCTGGCAAGGGCGGCACCGGCAAGTTGTTCGTAAATGACACTCTCGTTGGTGAAGGCCGGATCGACCGCACCATGGGTTTCCGCATTTCGCTGGACGAGACCTTTGATGTTGGCTCGGACGCGGGTGAGCCTGTGAGCGAAAGTTACCATGTGCCGTTCGACTTCCCGGGTGGGATCGAAAAGGTTGTGGTCAACCTTGATTTGGGCGGCTGATTGATCAGGCACCCGCCCGAAAGAAATGCATCTCTTGGGCGGGATCTTATTCCTTGGCCAGTCAAACTGGCCAGTTGCCCCTTTGTTGGAGGTTTAGATTATGAAAGCTAAAATCTTATTGCTGGTGTCGGCTCTCACGAGCTTTGCCTTTTTGGGCACACATGCAGTAGCCGAAGAGATGCGGCTGTCTGACATTCAAAGCGATGACGAGTTCTCCGCAGCGATGCCGGTCACGGGATCTGTCGAAACCTTCTTTGGTGATTTTGATCTCGAACACAGTTTTCCAACGGAAGAATCTGCTGCTCGGATTTATGAGTTGATCGACCACCAACGAGCCGCACAGCTGTATCTGTGGGCCTTGCCAATCGTAGCGCAGGAACGGCTTGCCCAGAATTACTTCAACAACTTCGACTTTGACTACGGTGATTTCGTACGGATCGAGTCGTTTAACGAGCGTCGCGGATACCTGACTGCGAACGAAACTACAAACTACGCCTTGGGTCTGCTCAACACTAAGGGTGCCGCGACTGTGCTGGATGTCCCGCCGGGGATCGTCATCGGCATGGTCATCGACATGTGGCAGGAATCTCCGACGGATATTGGCATCTTCGGACCGTTTGAAGGCAAAGGCGGCAAGCACGTCATTGTAGGCCCGAACACGCCACAACACATGCGACCCGACCAGAAAAAGCTTGGCGATGACTTCCAGGTTCACGAGATCGGAACAGACCGGGCCGTCGTTCTGGCTAGAGTGGCCGGAGCGGATGTGGATACAGTGCAGAAAACCTGGAACCAGATTCAGATGTATCGCTACGGTTCCGAACCGGCCACGACGGTTCACCCCGGCGGGGACAAGTTCCTTCCGACGATTCAGCCTCGTGGCATGGCATTCTGGAAAGTCCTGCACGCCGCTATCAACAATGAGCATCTTGCCGAACGAGACCGCCTGTTCATGTATTGGCTGCGGTCTCTTGGCATCGAGAGAGGGAAGCCGTTCGAACCGAACGAACGTCAAACAGCGGCGCTGCTGGACGGGGCCAAGGTGGGCGAGATGATGGCCAAGTCCTTCGTGTTCAGCGAACGTCTGGATGGCGTTTTGCGAGAGTTCGACTGGCGCTACGTGCTCGGCGGGGAATGGGGTGACGGAATCAAGTACGATCAAAGCACTCAGAACTTTGACATTTTTGATCCCCGGGCCCGGTATACCTACGAGGCGCAATTGACCTCACCTTCGATGACCGTACCCCGGCCCGGGAAAGCGCAGGGATATGTCGCCAAGTTCGAAGACTCGAATGGAGAGCGGCTCAAGGGCGAACAGCGATATGTTATGCTGTTTGACCGAGAACCAAAGACAGACTTGTTCTGGTCGCTAACGATCTATGATCCTGACACACGTGTTCTTTTGGACAATCGCGGGCTTGAGTCTGGAGATGATGTGACCATCGACAGTCTCGAGCACAAACCGAGAAAGAACGAGGACGGGTCCTTTGCCGTGATGTTGGGGCCGGACGCCGCTCCGAAGGGGTGGGAAACCAACTATGTCCGTACACTACCAGGCCGGGGCTGGTTCCCGTATATCCGGGCGTACGGGGCACATGCCGAGTTCTTTGACGGCACCTACCAATTGCCAAACATCCACCGGGTAGAGAATTTCGACGAATACACGAAGTGATACAAAACTGCCGCCTGCGATAAGGCATCCGCCCGTCGTGGCACCGAAACTCGCGTACTTGAGCAAGAGACGCCACAGGAGAAATGTCACTAAGAAGTCCGAGGAGAATGCTATGAACAGACTGACTTCGAGCCTAGTTTCCTTAGGCCTTGTAGCAGGTTTAGGAACCGCAACTGCCGCACAGGACCGGGAAGAAGGTCTTGGCTACGGTACACTTGATCCCGCTGACGTCGGTGTGAACACCCCAGACTATTCACCTTTTGTCGACCAGCACATGCCTAATCAGGTGTTCTGGGGAGACACCCACCTCCACACGTCGTATTCCATTGATGGCGGTTTTTTTGGAAATACTTTGGATCCAGGCGATGCCTATCGATTTGCCCGTGGTGAAGAAATGGTATCTAGCACTGGTAGCCGCGTTAGGCTTCATCGGCCTCTGGATTGGTTGGTTGTGGCTGACCATGCCGAGTATTTCGGGCTGGCGGACATGCTGACCAAAGGCGATCCGGTCATTCAAGAAGATCCGGTAACCGCGCGCTGGTACAAGATGCGCCAAAGCGGCGATCCGGATCAGGGAATGCAAGCTTTCTATGAGGTTGTGGACTCCGCTGCCCGACTAGAAAATCTGGTCGAAAACCCTTCGATTCAGCGTACGGCTTGGGATAAATCAACAGCCTACGCTGAACAGTATTATGACCCCGGTGTGTTTACGTCGATCATTGGGTTTGAGTGGTCGTCCTCCTCTAACGGCAACAATCTGCACCGAGTGGTTATGTTCCGCGATGGTGCGGATCGCGCTGGCCAGATTATTCCCTTTGCAACCTTTGATTCGGACGATCCTGAAGACCTTTGGGATTGGATGGAAGCCTACGAGAACAACACAGGAGGGCGTACTCTTGCGGCCGCGCACAATGGCAATTGGGGCACCGGGTTGATGTTTTCTGACAACCGCAACAATGGCGAACCGCTAGATGAATCCTATGCTAGGAAGCGGATGCGCTTTGAACCGATCTACGAGATGACGCAGATCAAGGGGGATGGTGAAACTCATCCGGCCCTCTCGCCAGATGATCGCTGGGCCGATTTTGGCACTTGGGACAAAGGAGACCTTGGTGGGCGCAATCGGATCACGGAAGAGATGTTGCCGCATCAATACGCTCGATCTGCCTTACGACTTGGTCTGAGACATGAGGCAACCTTAGGCGCCAACCCGTTTAAGTTCGGCATGATTGGTTCGACTGATGCGCATACCTCTTTGGTCACTACCCGCGAGGACAACTTCTTTGGCAAAAACCCTCCGGCTGAACCGGATCCGGGTCGCTGGAGCCATGTCTTCATGAAGGGCGAACTGGAGGGAACCGATTACTACAACTGGGAAACTCTGGCTTCCGGCCTGACCGGTGTCTGGGCTCGCGAGAATACCCGGGAAGCGCTGTTTGACGCGATCAACCGCAAAGAAGTTTACGCCACTACAGGGTCGCGCATAACCGTGCGGGTCTTCGGTGGTTGGGACTTCAAAGTAGACGAGGTGGAACGGCCCGATTTCGCTGAGCGTGGCTATGCCGCAGGTGTGCCGATGGGGGGAGACCTGACAAATGCGCCAGCCGACGAGGCACCAACCTTCATGGTACGCGCCCTGCGTGATCCAGATAATGCGAACCTAGACCGGCTACAGATGGTCAAAGGCTGGCTTAATGCAGATGGGACAACCTCGGAAAAGGTTTACGACATGGCCTGTTCTGACGGTCGTACGATTAGCAATCATGCCTGCGACAGCGATGTTGGCAACACGGTGGATATCGCCAACGCCAGCTATACCAATACCGTTGGTGATCCGATGCTGGCTGTGGTTTGGACCGATCCGGACTTCGATCCTTCCCAGCGCGCCTTTTACTATGTTCGCGTTTTGGAGATCCCCAAGCCGACCTGGCAAGCTCATGACGCGAAGTATTATGGCATCGAAATGGCGCCAGAGGTTCCTATGATCTTGCAGGACAGGGCCTACACCTCGCCGATCTGGTACACCCCTGAAGGTTGAGCGCAAATGGAAGCGTGGGACAGGACCCGCGTTTCCGCCAGGATAGTGATGACAACTCTGTCGAGCCAGCGGCATCAACTTTTCAAACCTCAAAAGGGGAACACTATGAAACTGCGCTATGCGGCTGTATTTGTCGGGATTTTGTTTGCATTTGCCTCGACTGCTGCCATCGCTCAGCAACGTCTCAATGTTGTGTTGATGCTGGCCGACAATCTCGGGTTCGGTGATCTCAGTGTTTACAACGGTGGCACCCGGGGCGGGATGCGCACCCCACATATCGACCAGCTTGCCTCCGAGGGCCTGCGACTGACGCAATTCATGGTGGAACCGGGCTGTACTCCGTCGCGGGCGGCATTGCAGACCGGGCAGTATTCCATCCGCAACGGCATGTCCCTGGTGATCGCGCCCGGGGCCGGTGGCGGGTTGCAGGAAGATGACGTCACCTTGGGTGAGTTGTTCAAATCAGTCGGCTATGACACGACCTATGTCGGCAAATGGCACTTGGGTCCGCAGGCTGTCAGCCAGCCACAGAACCAGGGTTTTGATCAATGGCTGGTGGGATTTTCCGGCACGAGCGACAGTTCCGCCTACAGCACAAATATCAAGGCGCTTGGTATGTCGGATGCCGAAGCAGAGGCATACGGTGCGAAGATCATCGAGGCCAGGGGGCCGGGCGAAACCTCCTTTGTGCGGCCCTATGATTTCGAATACCGCAAACAGATCGAAGGTGACATTGCCACTACGGCTGCCGCCTACATCACGGAGCAAGCCAAGGCGGAGGCCCCATTCTTCCTGATGATCGGGTGGACCCGGCCACACTTCCCTAATGACACAACCGACGAATTCATGGGCATGTCTGGCGCTGGCAAATACGGCGACTCGGTTATGGAGTTGGACATTCGCACCGGCGAGGTTCTGGCTGCTATCGATCAGGCGGGCATCCGCGACAACACAATGGTAATCTGGATTTCGGACAATGGTGCGACGGTGACCGCAACGTCTTTGGACGAAGTGCATCAGGGCGACAACGGGCCATTCAGAGGGGAATTGGGGGACGCCTACGAAGGCTCAATCCGCACGGCGGGTATGATCCGGTGGCCGGGAGCAGTCGAACCAAGGGTCAGCAACGAGATGTTTGCCATTCACGACTTTTTCCCGACACTTGCCAACTTGATTGGCGCAGATATCCCAACCGACCGCCCCATTGACGGAGTGGACCAATCTGATTTCTTGCTTGGTAACTCGGACACATCGGCCCGCGAAAGTCTTATCACCTTCATCGGCGACCGCATCGCCGCCGTTCGCTGGAGGCAATTCCGTTTTTATCCGTTCGAAGTCGGGGTTACCGAAACCAACCCGGCTGTAGGCGGCTACATGGGTGCGATCACCGATACCGCCGGCTTCCCGCAGATTTTTAACATCGAAGCGGACCCAAAGGAACGAGTGAACTTAGCTCATGCCGGCGCAGGCTGGGCGATGGCGCCTTATCTGCAAATCATCAACACCTATCTCGCCACGCTGAAGGATCACCCCAATCCGTCGCCGCCGAATATGACGGACTTTAGGTAAATCAAACCCACAGCACTAAAACGGCGGCGTTTGTACCCTGTTGGAAAGGAATTGGTATATGACTTCTTCTAGGTATTTTTCAATTTTCAGGGTGTTGGTTCTTGCCACTCTGACTGCATTAGCTCTGCACTCGGAAGAAGCCGCTGCGCAGAACGCAGAAGCACAGGCAAACAACCCGCTGGCCGACATAACGGCGTTCAACATTCAGAACTACTACATCGACGAGTTCACCGGGCCGGGAAACCAATCGGGAAACCAGTTTGTATTGCGCTATGCCAAACCCGTGCAATGGGGGAATTCCAAATGGCTGATCCGCGCCTCGCTGCCGTACAACAGCTTCCCGGTCGGCACCGGGGGATCGACCGTCAATGGGATCGGTGATTTTGACATTTTTGCCGCCTACCAGATAGATACCGGCAACCCGGCAATCAGTTTTGCGGTAGGACCGGAGGTTGTCGCGCCAACGGCGACCGACAATCGGCTGGGATCGGATCAATGGCAGCTGGGCATCGCCAATGTCTATTTCAATGCCACATCGCCCAAGTTCCAGTACGGATACCTGCTGACCTGGCGTGGAGGGGTTGGCGACACCAAGGGCAAACCGCGGGTCAGTCTGGGTGCTTTTCAACCCTTTGCCTTCTACCAGCTAGGCAAAGGCTGGTACACCGGCGGCGCGCCGATCTGGACATACAACTTTCGCAATCACAACTATTCTGTCCCCCTAGGCATTCGCTTGGGCAAAGTCATCAAGCGTGACAAGACCGTCTTCAACCTGTTTGTAGAACCGCAATGGTCGGTTCGCGACAAGGGCGCTGGCCAACCAAAGATGCAGGTCTATTTCGCCCTAAACATGCAGTTTCTTTGATCCTCCAAACTTAAAAAAGAGAACTGCTTTGAACCGTCATAAGTGGTCTGTGAAAATCAGACGGCTGGCGAAATTGTATCGGACCACATTGGAAAGATACGAAATTGACGAAGCCCCGGAGTTTGACGGATCAGTTCAAAGCCAAAGTGACGATAGAAACGCTGCGTGGCGTGAAAAACGTGCTAGAGATCACTGCAAGCGTGTTGTCCAGGCGGGACTCGAATAGGTCGAAATGTCAGATGGAGCTTTCCGTTTCGGCATTCTGGGCATTAAATTCAGCGCCCAAAATGAACACGGCCGCCATAAAATACAAAAACACGATAGTCGCCATGATGCCGGAAAGCCCCGCATATGTTGCGCTGTAAGTTGATATATCACGAATGTAGATTGAGAACCCCCAGCCACAAATCCCCCACAATACGAGGGTCACAAAGACCCCAGGGAACACGCGTCTCAAAGGTCTGTGAGTTTGCGGAAGCCAAATGTGGCTAGCCGTGACTAGCAAGGTTAGAAACATAACTGCGATTGTTCCTCTGAGGATTTCGCTCGAAAACAACGCCGAATACAGTTCGGGTGCTGACTCTTCTACAAAGCTGAAAGAAGCCGGTAGTGCGACGGTCAGAAGACCCCCAAGGCTAAGAACGAAAGCTGCAAAAAGTACAAATAGGATGCAGATCAGGCGTGTGTACCACATCGGTCTGGTATCTGTTTCGTAGTATGCGCCTGAGACCGCTTTACGAATGGCGTCAATACCGTTCGAAGCAAAGAAAACGGCGAGGACAGCGCCAAAGGTAATTTTGGTCGTATCGCTTGCTTCCAGAACGGCCAAAATCTCGCGCTCAATTGGTTCCGCCAGGTCGTCAGGCCAAGCTCCAAGTACGAAATCTGCCAATTCCTGCGTGCTGATGTCGGCGTGGAGCTGCCCTGCGAGCGAAAGTGCAAAAATACAGAATGGGAACAAAGCCAGCAGCATTGACAGAGCAATATGACTGCTGTGCGCCCACCCATCGTTGCGGTCAAAGCGAACGGCTGTCGAAACCATCAGATGCAGAATGCGTTTCATGGGATCTATTCGGCTTATCCCTGTGCTGGATCACGCTGTCTCGTCGGGCACCCTTAGGTCCGTATCAACGAAAAGATTTCAGATGCTGTGTCTACGTTGATCGTCTGACCGGACAAAGCAAAGCTTTTTTCTGCGTCTTCAACAAGTTCAGAATAGTCCAGAGCAGCGCGATGGAGGAGCCCCAGACAAGGTGGTTTTTACATCTCCGTGTTGCGCCAATTTTCAGAAATTTCGACTGAACATCCTCAACAGGTTTGTGATTGGCAGACCATGGGTCTGGCTCAGGAGCTTTCCAAAGGACAATATGGACCCAGTGGACAGGATACCAACCAAGTTTTCCATTACACGAACCGAATAGCCATCTCACTTGATCCGGGACACTATTTGGCGTTGCATATTCAGCGTGTCCGCGGGGACAGTTTTTGCGCAAGAAGACTTTTTTGCCTTTCTGGGTGGTTCGAACAATTTGGACCTGGCGGGTTGAGGAATGTGTCCTTAGTCAATCGTTAAGTCAGCGTTGGAGGATAAGTCATAATGGCTACTAAAGCCGAGCTTGAGATGGAACTTGCAGCATTGCGTCAGCAACTGGCTGAGCGACCAGAGTTGGTTGCGGCCCCTGAATCGGAAGCCGTGGCAACCGAAGCCAAGGAAGAAGCGGCCGAACCCCCAAACTTGGAAAAGGACATCGCCGATCTCTTGGCCGAGTTCGACGACGTTCCGCACAAAAAGACGATACTGCTTGCGCTTGGAGTGTTTGCTCTGGGTTATTTGATCGGTCGCTCAAGATAGGAGACGGGATATGAACCGAATTTCAAGAAACATCTCAATCGTCCTGCGCTCCGAGCGCCTTATTGCACAGCGTCATCTTGCGGTGCTCCGACGGCAGACCGGCTTGATGGCAGCGGCGGGCATTGCCGCCGGGGTGGGTTTGATCATGCTCAATGTTGCAGCGTTCTTTGCCTTGTCTGACATGATTTCTCGGCCAGCGGCAGCACTGATAGTCGCACTAGTTAACTTGGCGCTTGCCATTCTTTTGGTAGCGCTTGCCAACAACTCGAAGGTTGCCGAGGAGATCGCCCCTGTGGCCGAGGTGCGCGACATGGCGCTGGAGGACATCGAAGCCGAATTGCGCGTTGCAGCAGAAGAAGCCAAGTCTGCCGCGGATGCGCTCAAGAAGATGGCGCGGGACCCACTCGGGACATTCGCTCCGGGGCTGGCGGGATCGGTTGCCAAAGCTGTGATCAAGAACCTCAAGACCTAAGCGGAGATTGGTAACATGGTTCGTAGCGCGCTGCTCATTCTTAACCGGAAATCCGCCGCCCGCCCTGACGTCAGAGCGGCGGTCCGGCCTCTGGAAAAGGAACTCGGCATCGAGGTCACTATCCCATGGTCAGGCAAACAGTTGCGCAAGTTGATCCGCAAGCGATTGGCTAAAGGGGTGACTCACTTTGTTGCAGGAGGGGGAGACGGGACGCTCAACGCTGTGACCAGTGCCCTGTTGCGGTGTGATGCGGGGCCGGACGTAACGATGGGGCTTATCCCCCTTGGCACCGCCAACGACTTTGCCAGATCTTACGGTGATGATGGATTGGATCTCACTACATCGCTAAAGCGGGCGACAACGGGTGAGGCAAGGCCAATTGATGTCGGGCTGGTCAACGGTCGCCCTTTCGTGAACGTCGCCAGTGGCGGCTTTGGGGCGATGATCACCGCGACGACCCCTAAGGAGGTCAAGAAACATCTGGGCGGTTTGGCCTATACTTTGACTGGTCTGGCCCGGCTTTCGGAACTGAAGCCGACACAGGCCCGGATTTCTCTGGATGGGTCAGAGCCGCATTCGGCGTCCATTTCCGCCCTCGTCATAGGCAACAACCGTTACGCCGGAGGCGGGTTTGAGGTCACGCCTGACGCTGACATGTTCGACGGGTTGCTCGATCTGGGGGTTTTGACAACCGATGGGCTGCTTCCGGAAAACCTGCCTTTCGGACGCTTGCCGGACTTGACCGACCCGATTGCAGGACTTGTTCAGCGCAGTCGTTTCAAGCAGGCGGTTCTGGAAACCGAAAAGCCGTTTCATTTGAATCTTGATGGGGAACCGATGGTGGACACAACGTTCGAAATCTCGGTTCTGCCGCGAAGGCTGAAATTCGCGCTGCCTGGCGCCTCTTCCTGACCGTCACAGCACCGGCGAGAACAGCCTTGCAATCGGGGCTCCGACGCGGATGTGCCGGGGCTGCTGTGTCAGCGTTTTGTTCAGAACAAATGACCTCTCAAAGTCCTTTTCCAACATGGAGGCGGTCGCCTTGGCAGCGCGGCTGTCGAAGAAAACGGCCATTGCCTCGAAATTCAGGCGGAAGGAGCGGTTGTCCATATTCGTGGTGCCAATCGCGGCCAGTGTATCATCCACGACCAAAGCCTTCTGATGCATGAAGCCTGATTGGTATCTCCAGACCTGCACACCAGCGTGCCGAATTTCGTCGAAATAGGCGAAGGCCGCAAGCCAGGGGATTTTGTGGTCGATGACCTCAGGAACCAGAATGCGTACATCAACCCCTTGCAGAGCGGCGTGCTTCAAGACTGTGAGCACATCGGCATCGGGTACAAAATAGGGCGAGGCAATCCAGATCCGTTTTTTGGCATTTGCGATGGCCGTGAAGAAGAACAGTGCGCCGGTTTCCATCTCATCCCCAGGGCCGGTTGGCACGATCAGGCCGGACATGTTTTCAGCCATGTGACCTGCCTCCCAGTTCATGTCCGGAATCAGGATTTCTTCGGTTGCCCAGTGCCAGTCTTCCACAAAAACAAGTTGTAATTGCGAAACGACCGGACCACGAAGTTCCACATGCGTATCGCGCCAGTCACCGAACTTCGGGTCTCGCCCCATGTATTCGTCACCAACATTCAACCCACCAGTAAATCCGACCGTTCCGTCCACGACCACAGTCTTGCGGTGATTGCGGAAATTGAGTTGAAACCGGTTTTTCGGCCCCCGCATCTGACTGGGATCCACCACGCGAACGCCGCCCGCACGAAGCTCGTTGAGATAGGTGTTAGGCAATTTGATGCTGCCGACCGGATCGCACATGAACCGAACCGTGACCGAGCGTTTTGCAGCGGCGATCAGGCGGTCCCGCAAAACCCGCCCTAGTTCGTCATCGTGCACAATGTAGAATTGAACCAGAATGTAGTTCTGCGCAGCATCAATGGCCTCAAAGATCGCATCGAATGTCTCGTTCCCGTCAATCAGAATGCGCATGTTGTTGCCACGCACCACAGGGAGTTCCGAAATTCGTTCCAATGCCTCGGAAGGAAACTCGGTGGGAACCTCAGGTGCATGGGCTTCGCGAAAAGTCTTGATGCCCTCGATCACCTCTTCGCTGTTTCGGCGCCCGGTCAGGTATTTACTGAACTTGTGATGACCCAGAAACAGATACAGCGGAACGCCCAGATATGGGGCGGTAACTAGGAAAACAACCCAACCTACGGCGCCTTGAGACGTTCGGGCCGATGAGATCGCCCGCCAGGCGAACCAGATGGCAGTGGCCTCCAGGAGGATCAGCAACAGGATCAGAATTGTAGACACAATTGGGCCCTCTTCAGCTTGCGCCAACTGACCGCAAGGTTTGAGGGTTGGACGTTCGGCGCGGAAAAATCAATTGAGACTGAGTATGCAACAGTGAGAAAATTCTGCCAATTATCGGAGCTTTTGCGAGGACATTTTTTTGGTCGGTGTACCCATTTCGGTTTTACCGAAAGTGTTAATCAGGTTCTCCAGAAAGAACTGGATTATTCGTAAAGAGTTTTGGATGCTATTTTTGAGAACGAAACAAGCGCTGGTTTGGGCTTACTTACTGCCTAGGTCAATGAAGAAAGGTGGTTTCCCAGGTGGAAGACAGTGATATCCCGTCAATGGACACTTTTGTCGAAGTGCGCGACCGGTTTGATCACTGGCTGGACGGCTTGGACCTGAGCGTTGTCGTTGCCTCGGTGGTCTTCCTTGTGGTTGTCGTCCTCTGTCGGAAGTCTTTGTCCCGCTGGATCATGGCGCTGATTTCGGCCTTACTAAAGCGGTTGTCCATCGATATCTCGGACAGTGTTGTGCAGGAATTGACACGAACGACATCGGTTCTCCTTGTGACCTTTGCCGTCTTTGGGGTTATGGAGGTTTTGAACTTTCCCAGAATGCCCGTCGATCTGTTCAGGCGAATTCTGGCTTCGGTGGCCGTGATTGCTGTGTTTTCCGGTTGGTACAACCTGAGTGGACCTTTTGTATCCCTGCTTCAAAGCGACCGCTTTTCGGACGTCCGAATGGAAACCGGGTGGATGGAGCGCGTTGCCCGTTTTGGCATCCTTCTGTTTGGTATCACCTCCCTTCTGGAAGTCTGGCAGGTCGACATCAGTGCCGCGTTGACCGGGGTTGGTGTGTTGGGGGCCGGGCTGGCCATTGCGACGCAGGACCTAATCCGCAACCTTGTCGCAGGTATGAACAACATGAGCGAGAAGCGCTTTGCAGTCGGGGACGCAATCCAGATCGACGGATCTTTTGTCGGCACGGTCGAGGCCATCGACCTGCGTTCCACCCTTATCCGGGGGTTCGATCAGATTCCCCGCTATGTCCCGAATTCCGAGTTGTCCAATGCGGTTGTTCTCAATTTCTCGCATCGCCACCATCGGCGGGTCTTGCTTTCCATACCTTTGGTATTGAGCAGTGCCGAGGCTCAGGTCTTGCAAGTTCGGAATGCGTTGCGGGAGCACCTGACGACCAGTGGAGATTTTGAGTTGTCAGAGGATGCTCCGCAACATGTCTATGTCGAAGGACTATCGGACAGCGCCGTAACGCTGATTTTCTATGCTTGGACAAACAACCCTGATTATGACAATTTCCTTCAGGTGAATGAGCGTCTGTCGCTCAAGATCCTTGAGGCAGTACAGGCGGCAAATACAGAGCTTGCCTATCCGACGCAGACGATAAACCTGCACAGCCACGACGCTCTGACAGGTTAGTTTGGAGTTTACCGAACGATCAGTTTTCGTTTTCTGAATTCTGTTCAAACTGCCGCTGAACTTCTTTGGTTTCAGTTTCTAGTTCGGATCTGGATATCGTCAGCTTGGCTTTTCGAGCAGCTTCATTGTACGCCTCCGGTTACTACGGTTGCATAAGGTTCGGTAATTGGTTTTTCTTTGTAGCCGAGACAGTCCGCTTTCGTTGTGAGTTGCCTAGTTTGGTTTTGAAATGGACCAGTAAGCCAATTTTATTGTCAGGCTACGCCGCGCACGTTGGGACAAGTATTGCTGTTCGATTTCGCTTTGCACCCGATTGGTAGCGTGATCAGAATAGAATTGGCATGACCTCGTTTCACAGGGACATGGAAATGTCGTTCTTAAGGCCATATGCGTATCTCACATAGCCCGCGCCTTCACTGACCAATAGCACACCAGCAACGATGCCGATCAGAAAGACACTGACTTCGGGGTACAGGGCCAGCAAATACATCGATAGAACGACCGACAAGCCACCAGCGAAAATCATCCTTTCGCATGAGAGCGTGTCTTTGCCGAAGGGCGTCAAAGAATAACCCTTTTGGAGTCGAAGCGACATCGGAGTAGCCTTGCGTCAGTTAGGTATCGTTGTTGGGATTCGATGGATGCAAAGCCACGATGATATAGTTGAGCCGTTCAGCCTTAAAACGCAAAGCTTTGAAGAGCTAAGCGACGCAGTCGTCAACTGGGATCAGGAGTATGACCAGTTGTCGGGCGGTCAATTCGAGGGTGGCCTCAAGCTGGCGCAGGTTAATGAGTCCCAGATCCTCAGAATTCGATGGGGACAAAAAATTCGCTACCGTGGAACAGCCCCAGCTGGGGCTTTTGCCTTTGCTTTGCCGTTCGATCAGCAAGGAGATGCAAACTGGATCGGCCAGAAAGCGGGCGTGGACACAGTTCTCATGCAAGCACCAAACAAGGCCGGCGATCTGATTTCCTCCAATTTCTACGACGCGCTGGTGCTCGGAGTTCCTGAAAACGACGTGTTCCGGATTTCATCGGCGCTATCTGGGAAAGGCGAAATCAGTGGCAACTTGCATGGGGCCTCAACCCTTTCGACGGCAGGTGCAGCTTCTTTACGCCATCAGGGACAATCGCTCATTGACCGGGCTATCTCAGATTTTTCCGACGACAGAGCCGCTCTTAAGCGTCTCTCCGATCAGTTTATCAAGTTGTTCCTTTGGGAGCTGGTGAAGTCAAATGGCGGCGGCCTAAAGGAACACCGGGTTTCCAGACCGGCCAGACTGGTGGGGGACGCAACAGATCTGGTTCTATCCGACGTGACCGGAAACATAGGATTGACCACTCTTTGCGCTCATTATGGTGTCAGCCTTAGGACACTTCACTATGCATTCAAAGATGTCACGGGCCTTTCAGCTGCGACCTGGCTGCGACGCATGATGCTCAATAGAGTGCATCGCGAACTGCAAGGCGCGATCTCGAATGGGGCTACAATAGGCAGCGTGGCCGCGACTTACGGCTTTCACCATCAAGGGCATTTCACGAACCAATACAAGCGGCTGTTCGGCTGCCTGCCATCGGAAACACTGCATCGCAATTAGACGGAAGTTTAGTCTCAAAAACCCAGTCTCAAGAGATGTTTGCAGATTTTGGATAAGAATGATGCGTGATTTTGACAGCCAAAGAGGCCACCATTGTCGAGTAGTCTGATGGTTGCGCAGCGGCGCCTTCAGCCACAAGAATTCCGATCAAATTTTTTAGGAGAGATACATGAAACTTCTTACCAATCATTTATCGGCGGCAATTGCCCTCAGCCTCATTGCGGCGGGCGCCAGCGCCTCCAAGGCCCATGCAAATGAGGACACTGTCTCAACGGAGCTTCCGCCATTGATGCAGCAAATCAACAATGGCAACTGGCTTGAGGAGTCTGAGGCGCAGAAATTGGTAGACGAACTCTACTATCATAGAGCGATTCAGGCCTACTACGACATGTTACCGGCAATGAACACCATTGGCCTGCGCGATGGGTCTGAGGCAGTGTTTGGAGCGGGCTACAACGTCATTCCGATCTGGAAAGAAAGAATGGACTCCCGCGCCTGGGTTCCGACACCTAACGCTGACGTTATTTATTCAATGGGTTACGCAGATCTCAAAGAAACCGGCCCATTGGTTGTTGCGGCTCCACCCAATACAGTGAGCATGCTCACAGATTTCTTCCAAGTAACGTTGACGGACGTAGGCGCCGCTGGTCCAGATGGCGGAAAAGGCGGACTGTATCTCCTTCTTCCACCCAACTACGATGGCCCGGTTCCGAATGGCGGATATTACACGTTCGAGTCTCCGACATACAACGTGTTTATCTTCTTTCGCACAATCATGAAGCAGGGTGATGGTGGTCCAGATCCCTCCGAGGCGGTCGCGACGGCGGAACAAATTCGTATTTACCCACTTTGGGAAGTGGAGAAGGATATTCCGGCAATGGAGTTCCCGAACGCCTCGGGCAAGCGCCTCAACATGATGTATGAAACCGATTTCGACTTTTGGACGAAAATGAAAGAGTTCGTGGACCATGAGCCTTACTCGGCCATTCCGCCGGCTACTCGCGGTGTTTTGGCTTCCCTCGGCATCAAGAAGGGTGAGCCATTTAATCCAACTGCCAAGCAAATGGAATCCTTGAACAAGGCGATGGAAGTTGCACCAAAGATGATCTTTGCCTCCAGGCAGGTCGGTCGACCGGATGGCCGTAACTTCTATTACTATGACAGACAGTATGAACGCGTTTGGTCTGGAGCTACCGCCGAGTTTATGCAGGACGGCTACCTCGACATCGACCAAAGGGCTGCCTTTATGCAATTTGCATACAGCACGTCACCAGCAATGGTTAAACGCGTTATCAATGGTGGTGCAAAATATCCGGTTACTGCCAGAGACGCGGACGGCGAATTCTTGAATGGTAGCCACCACTACAAGCTACATCTGCCGGCGGGTATTCCGGCGAAGCTGTTCTGGGCAGTAACGCTCTACAACGTAACCGATGGGACGATGCCGGAAACTGACCAGTTCATGCCGTCTATCAATCAATTCAACGATTACGAGAAGAATGATGATGGTTCGGTTGATCTCTACTTCGGTCCGACGCTGCCAGACGGCGCTCCTGAGTCCAATTTCATCAAGACCGTTGAGGGAAGAAACTTCCTGACAGCTGTGCGACTGTTTGGAACGGGTATCGAGTTCTTCGACCAAACTTGGAAACCCGACGATGTTGCGAAAATTGACTAATTTTCAAATCGTTGGATAAAAAAGTTCTGAAAGCCCGCAGGGAACTGTGGGCTTCCTGGACAACTGTGATCGCAGCGCACCAAGGAATCTGACCTTTCACAATCGCGAAGTATCTATTGCTCTCGTGGCAACCGGCAGAAAAGCAATTCCTCGTCGAATCCACAACATTTTGTAGCTTTCTGAAGTTGACCACAAAATGACACCCCCAACGAGGCGTCGGGGGCACAACTTAAGTGAACGGCTGGGGACTTACCCCCCCTATTTCTGTTTAACGGAAATAGGGGGGGGTAAGTCAGGGTATGTCCCTCTCCCAAAACCCATTTCTTAATCTTTCGTTAACCTTTGATCCTAGAAATCCAGTTCCTTCGCTCTGAATCCGCCCGAATTTCCGCCGGTCCCAGGAAACCTCCCAGCTTTAATTCTGGCGAAACCCAGATGTCCGAGTGTGCGCGTGCCGGCAATCCCGCCGGCCAACAGCAAGAGCCGCCGGGCCGGAGAATGTGCAGTGACCAACGAAAGACCTATTTCAGCACCAATTCATTTTGATCGCTTTCCGTCCTGCGGATCCAAGAGCAGTCAATTTGAAACAGAAAACACATTCCGAAGAATACCAGCCTGCCAAATTCACAATATTGGAAGCCCGGCCAGGACGTATTCAAACAAAACGATTTCATGAAGGTGGCGTAGACAACTCGAGCCGGGCACGAAACTTCACATTTGAAGAGCGAGAAGTTTCGGATTTTGAAGACCTTCTTGCCCTAATCTCCGAACTCTCTCAATCAGTGCAAAAGGTTGCGGTGTCTGGATCTGTGAAGGAAGAGGTCCGCCATCACAAAAAAATCCGCCGTTTGGCCAAACCACGAAATGGCGCGAATCCAACTCTCGAAGACCTTGGCTGCTCCTGGCTACATTTCGACATCGATGATGTTGAACGCCCAGATCACCTGGACTGGGGAGATCCGCAGGCCCTGGCCGAATGGACCTGGCGCAATATCTGCCATGGATTGCCTGCGCTCAAGGATCTCTCGGTTGTCTGGCAAGCATCCTCGAGTGCTGCGACTGCCGGCAAAGACCATCTGGCCAAATTCCATTTCTACTGCCTTGCAGATCGCCCCCTCCTTGCACATGAGCGGCACCACCTTTTTGAACAGGTTGGCAGCGACGAAAGTCTGGCTCGGATTGCACAGCCAAACTACATCGCAGCCCCGGTATTTGACGGGGTTCCCGATCCATTGGAAGGAACGCCAAGGATTGGGATCATAAGGAAAGAGCAAGAAAGACTGGACACGAGTTCGATAGCGTTTCCAAAAGAAGTGAAGAGAAGCAAACGCCAGACAAGGAATGGAAAGCCTTCCAAATCCTTGCCTTCGAAGGCCAATTCTTCTTCAGCAAAGACAATCACTACCAAGACAGGCGAAGCGCAGCTTTCGAAATCCTGTGCCAAGCTTGCCAGAGGAACGGATCGGAACACATCCATCTATAATGAATCCCAACTCATCGGAGGGTTTGTCAGTGCTGGCGAAATCTGTGAAGCCGAAGCGCTTGAAAGGCTTCTGAAGGCCGCCCACCAAACCGGGCACGACCGATATGAGGAAGCCGTAAGAAACGGGCTTCGGGATGGCCTGGCGCGTCCAATAGGTGGGGCCTCAGATGCGGAGGAACCCGCCCCCTATTATCCGCATAGCGCGATCCCAAAAGACCAAGCCATCGCAATGCATGCCAAGACTATTGAGGTCTGGGGAAACGAAGCTTTGGCATTTCTTCGCAAGCAAAGCCCAGGCAACCCTTCGCAAGGCAAAGATAGTCCACCCCGTGTTTTGCTTTCCGGGGCGCAGGGGGTTGGCAAAACCGCTGCCCTAGTTGGCCGCAATAGGCGGCCTGGCTTTCTACACAGCACTGAAGGCTTGGTGTCATTGATGCTTTTGCCAGATCACGAGAAGGTAGAAGAAGCCTTCAATGACTATAAGAGAAATGCACCCGCATCGGCTCCGCCAGCCATTTCCCTCAAGGGGCGCAATCGACCCGATCCAGAGGCCGACAATGACACCGTCAAAATGTGCCGGATCTATCCAACGGCGAGGAAGTTGTCGGAGCTTGGCTTTTCGATCCGATCCACCCTCTGCAAGAAATGCCCTTTTCAGATGGATTGTGGCTATCTCCGTCAGGAAGCTGACATCAAAGCACAGCTGAAGACCAAAGCTGGCTTGGTGATCTTTGCCCCGCATGAATACGGTCATCTTCCTTTGCCAGCAGAAACTTTGCCAGATCTTACCGTTTTTGATGAGCGGCCGCGCGATTTTGGGAAGGAAGAAGCCCATGTGTCGCTCATTGAGCTGACTGAAACTCTTCTGCCGCCTGCTAAAAACCAAAACCAACGAGGCGTTGAAATCGGGGATGCCATCGTCCTGCAAGATCAGGCGATTTCTCCAGTGAAGTCAGCCCTGCTGGCTGTGGCTGGAACCGGAGCGGGTGTTCAAATGGAGCGACTGCGCGATCTGGGCGTCTCACCTGAGCTGTTGCGAACCGCCATCAGGCATCTGGAGGAGCTAAAAACTGGCAATACGAACCGGGCTCTAAGGCCTCTTTTCGCATGCAAGGATGACACCATCGGTGAGGCCCAGCTTGGTGTCATCGGCAGTCGCCTTAATAGTAGCAAGGCCAGCCACGCAAGGCGTCTTCAGATGCTATGCGAATGCCTGCTGGCCGATATGGAAAGCGGTTTGGCCACCTCAAGTGCCGTGTTTGCTGATGTCGAAAGAGCGCGTCCGGCGCAGCATCAGGCAGGCTATACTGCGGTTCGCCTGCGCAATCTGAAAAATATCACCGGACGCCCGTTTTTGTATCTGGATGGCACAGCAAATGCTGATCTGTCTCGTCTGCTGTTCGGCTCGGATTTGGAAACGCATCACTACCCGGTGGAACGAAACGCAAAGGTCATGCAAATTTTGGGCTGCAATTTTTCCAAGCGCAGGTTGAGCCTGAAAGCACAGGAGAAACAGCGCACTTACGGAAGTATTAGAACGCAAAACGATACACTGCGTGACTTTGTAAATGGCGTGGTTGCGCGATACCCGAGTGCCGCTGTGTTCGGGACAAAAGACGTGATTGCTTCCTTGGATTTTGACCGCCCCGGACGGGCTGGCCACTTCGGCAAGCTCAGGGGTCAGAACAAGTGGGAAGCGTTTAACCAGGCTATCGTCATTGGTCGCGAACAACCTGGGCATTTGGATGTCGAACGCATTGCCAGAGCCTATGCCTCCGCAGCGGGAGAAGAATTCCAGCCGGGTGACTACGTCAAGCAACGCCGCGGCATCAGAGTGAAAAAAGGCAGCCATTCAATAGATGTATTTGCACATCGTGACCCTTGGGGAGACCGCATTCTGCAACAGATACGCGAAGCCGAGATCGAGCAGGCAATGGATCGTGTCAGACTAATCCACAATACCCAGCCAAAGGAGGTCTTCTTGATGTCACCCGTGGTGGCGAACGTAACCGTAGGTAGGATCGTAGAATGGCTGGATTTCAAGAAGGGAGGCAGCAAGGTTGACAAGGCCATTGCGAAATACGGGCTGATTTTCCAGTCACCGGCCGATTGCAACCGGTACATGCCTGAGTTCTGGCGGTCCAGACAAGTTGCCGCCACCGACAAAAACCGCGCGAAGCTTCTGTCAAAAGATCCATGTAGTATAGAACCATATGGGGGATTTGACGGTGAGAGCCTCCCTCTCCGTATCGAGTTCTGGCCAACGGTTGAGGCGGGCAAGAAGCCACCAAGCAAAGAGGCCTTGGTGTTTGCCCCGGAAAGTCAGGTGCGGGAAAAACTGGAGCGGTTCCTGAAGATCTCAGAGTTCCGCGTTCTCAACTTGTAGGACTCCAAAGAAACCGCCATCGTTGCCGAGAGGACCGTTCTCAAACGGTTAGCCTGCGGGAGAAAATAGAATGATCAAATATGTTTTAGGCGACGATGTCGGTCCTCTTGAGCACTGGCCTTTCGACAATCCCGCAAGCGGATATCAGATCAAAGAAGGCTCCCCGCAGGCATCAGGCCGCATGGATGCTGGCGGGCCAGGCCATACGACGCGCACGGGCATCTGGCGCTGCACCAAGGGCGTTTTTGAATGCACCGAGCAAGGCGATGAACTGATGACCATCCTGTCCGGTCGATGCCGGATGACCAACCTGACCAGTGGCGAGGTTCAAGAGTTGGGCCCGGGCGACAGTCTCTTTGTGCGTGATGGCAGCCGGGTGGTCTGGGACATCATCGAAGACGTGACAAAGGTGTTTTTCGGCCATAAAGCGGACGGGTTTTGACGGTGCACCGGCCACATGATTGAGTTTCGCCCGCTTTTCTAGGGCGTCCAGATTTGGAGCCAACGCACAAATTCTTTAACGTCAGATAAATCGAAAGATCTTAAAAATCGGGCAAACAAAAACAGAGGCATAGCCCGATGCATGTAGAATTTCACGAGGCAAATAGTTTCCCTG
Source organism: Ruegeria sp. AB8 (assembly GCF_056542605.1). Taxonomy (NCBI): domain Bacteria; kingdom Pseudomonadati; phylum Pseudomonadota; class Alphaproteobacteria; order Rhodobacterales; family Roseobacteraceae; genus Ruegeria; species Ruegeria sp. AB8. Next base: position 44,043 of record NZ_JBQGAB010000020.1, on the reverse strand, counting down.
CCAGCCGCAGTTTTTCGGATCTCAAGGCAATTAATAAATACACCAACAGAGCTCGCGACGGTCAAAAGTTTGGTCCTCAAAAAAGAAAGGCAGAAAGAACGTTAGTTCGCGAAATCGCTCGTGTGACGTCCGCGCTCGAAAAGGCTGCGCTTCTTGTGATCAAGGACCCAACTTATGTTCCTATAATGGAGCGGCTTGAACATGAACTTTGTCAGATGCAGGAACAGCTTGCCAACTGCCCGGTGGAAAGGGCGTTGGCCATTGTTCAAAAGAAGGAAATTTCTTGAAGGATGCGGGCTTTGTGCTCAAGCGAAGCACCATCACCATATCGTTGTTCTTGAAGAGCATGGCCGAAGAGATCGCGTCTAATCCGGTTATCAACTTCAGCCGCGATCATTCGATCCTCAAATGCATGACGGAGTGAGTACATAACATGTCTATCGGACTCCATCAGACCATTGGATCTCAAATACTTGTTAACTGTGTTAGAAAGTGACGCTTTGCCTTTGTAGCTGGGAAAACCGTTCGGACATTCTTGGAACGCTTCAAGGCTAACGCCAACAAGAGGAATAGTTCGCTTGGAGGCATTGTTCTTCAAGTGTCGCCCGACCGGTGCGATTTCAATGTAGGGAACAGAACCCTCAAGATGGATGCGAGCCCTGTCCAGATTTGCGGCTTCGCTAGGTCGATACCCTGTATTGATCATACCCAACAAAATGCACCGCGCCTCGGTGTTTAATCCACTCAAAGCACCTTCAGACAAAATACGATTACGAATCCAATCGTCGGAGAATGATGGTCGAGATCGCCTCTCTGGTTCCTTCAAACTCAGACCAGACAGAGGCAAATCAATCTTAAGTCGCTTTTTTTCGTTAACTGTTTTTAGAATATCACCTAGGTGCGTGAAGTCCTTGTTAGCAGAGTTCTGTGTAACTTCGCCCATTTCAATTCGCTCAATCCACATCTCCCGGAAATCCAACAAATCATCCCGAGTGATCTCGGAAATTGCCACGTCTCCGGCGACCGCGATGAAATTCTTCACCGCTTTCTTCCGTGGGTTCTTCCACCTGCGAATCTGATCAGCGTCTTTACCTAGTGTCCTATCCCTGGCGAGGGACCAATACATTTCCAACGCTTGGGAAACCGAAATCTCCGGTGCAGCAACGGCGCCCAACAGAGCCTTCGCTTCGAACGTGTCTGGGCTGCCTTGCACAACTGGAATCGCCTCAACTCGTTTCAGCAATTCTTCGAGAGGAAGCTCAGCAACCTTCGGCATTTCCAAGTACCGAAACCCCCTCGATCTAGCCAAGTTTTGTGCTGCGCTAAACTGCTTTTCAGCTTCTACGGTGTCGCCGGCAAGGCGAGCTTCCCAGCTATCCAACATCTTCGCCCAAACAGATGGCGCTTTCTCCATTGCCAAACTCAGTGAATCGGTTTTCAGGCTGATCCAGACGGTTTTTCGTTCTTCGACGCTGGCGAAACGGCGTGGAACGCGCCTAACGATACAGTAAATAGAGCCTCTGAGTTTAACATTCACAGTTCAACAGCCTCCAAGCATGAAGAGATTTGTGCAGCAAAATGTGCAGCAAAAAACATCCAGCCTCAAGCGGGGAGTCAGTCAATCCAGCTGAAAATCAACTATTTACAGTGATTTAGAGGCAGGCTCTTGCTGGATAATGGCGGAGACGAAGGGATTCGAACCCTCGAGACGGTTTCCCGCCTACTCCCTTAGCAGGGGAGCGCCTTCGACCACTCGGCCACGTCTCCGCCGACGGGTATATCCGTGCCTGTCACCAAGATACAAGGCGATTTTCCTGCTAAATGGCAAAATTCTGCAAACGGCTGCAAATCGGAATTCCGGGGGGCCGTACGTGTGACAGTCTTCGTCGAATAACAGCTGTTTTCTTGGCAGGGAGTGCCGGACAAAAACGACGGTTCAACACGAGGCGGCCGTCACCTGACCACAGTCGTTTTTTGGGGCGGTGATATTAAACTTGCCAAAAACATAAGCATTACTGCATATTTGCCTATATTTAGTCTGCAGATTTATTCTGTTTGTTGTGAGGCATCAATCGGGCTTGGGGTGGTGTGTACCCGGCAGGAACCTTTGGGGGAAAGGGGCTTGGATTGGCTTGGTTAAAAGTGTGTTTGGCAGTTTGCCTTATTGTGATTCTGCCGTCGCAGGTCGTCGCAAATATCGGAAAAGTCGTCAGCGCCAAGCAAGGCGCTCAGGTAACGCGTGCCGGAGAAACACAAGCGTTGCGGACGGGGATGGAGGTCGACTCGGGTGATGCGATCGCGACTGACGGATCCGGCGTGGTTCAGCTTGTGTTTGTCGATGACACGAAAATAGCCATCGGCCCCAATGCGCGTATGGTCATTGATGTCAAAATGCTGCGGAACAACCGCAAGGCCAAGTCCTTTGCGGTACAGGCACTGGGTGGCAGCTTCCGGTTCATTTCCGGAAAAAGCAGAAAGCGGGCTTACTCCATTTCGACGCCATCAGCGACCATGGCGGTGCGCGGAACGACTTTCGATCTCTGGATTGCCTCCGGCGACCAAAGCGCGATGCTGGTTCTGGAAGGCACTGTTCGAATGTGCAGCCTAAGCGGGTCGTGCCGATCCACCGGGAGACAATGCAGCCTTTTTGCGAACAGTAAGGGTGGCGGCGTCGGAAGGCCGGTGGATCGCGAGCAATACAGGAAGGCGCTGGAAAGCGGTTTCCCGTTCGCGCGGTCGCAGGAAGGGTTGCTTCCGCCGCTTCAGGTCGAATTCGGCGGCTGTTCCGAAAACGCCAGGCCGGTTCGCTTCTTTGCATCACCCGGTCGGTCTGAACCCCGCCCTGCGCCGCCCGGTGAAACGAGTACCAATGAGGCGCGTGCTGTGTCAGACCCCACCCCGCCAGACAACCGTCCTGATCCGCCATCCCAACCAGAACGTGACCCGGAGCCGGAACCGGACCCTGAAACCGAGGGGGAACATGATCCCGAACCCGAAACCGAGCCTGAATCCGAACCGGAAGATGATCCCGAACCCGAGCATGATCCCGAAGTCGACTAGGGTCGTCCAGAAAAATGACGTGGACCGGATTGCTGGCAAAACCTGACCCCCTTGCGCCCGGAGGCAGAGGTGACAGCAAGAACAAGGGATAAAAACAGCCGAAAATGGGCATTCCGTCTATTCGGAATTGTTTTGATCCTGTTCGGCTGCCTGGTTCGTTCGATGGACCCCTATCCGGTTCAGATGTCCCGTCTGATCTACTTCGACATTCTGCAAAGACTGTCTCCACGCGAATACAATCCCGACTTGCCGGTGCGCGTGGTCGATATCGACGAGACTTCCCTGGCCAATTGGGGGCAATGGCCCTGGCCACGCACGTTGCTGGCGCAAATGGTGGAAAACCTGGGTGAATATGGCGCGGCGGTCATCGCCTTCGACATGCTTTTTGTCGAGCCAGATCGATTTTCGCCTTCCCGTCTTCTCAATGACCCGGCGCTTGAAGGGTTGGTTGATATCGAACCAGGTGCAAAAGCACTGGATAACGATGTCTTGTTCGGGTTCGAAATGGCCCATTGGCCAGTCGTGCTGGGCGTCGCGGCGCGCCCGACGGGTGGCGACCGCGAGGTGCCGCCCAAAACGGGTATTGTCGAAATTGGCGACTCGCCGACGACCGGTTTGATCTCGGTTCCACACTGGGCGCCCCCCGCCGAGCCGCTGGATCGCGCCGCGGCTGGCATCGGAGGGGTCAATGTCTCGCCCTTGGGCGGAACCGGCGTGGTCCGGCGCGTTCCGGCACTGTGGCGCGGACCTGATGGAGTGATGCCGGGGCTGGGAATCGAGGCGCTGCGGATCGCACTGGATGAACCCATCATTCTGGCAGAGGGGTCTCAGGACGAACCCGGAATAATGCTGGGCATCGATGTTGGGGGCTACGCGGTGCCTACAACGGAACACGGTGAGATCTGGGTGAAATACCGGCGCGACAATCCAGACCTTTATCTGTCGGCAGACCGCGTCATGCGTTCGGCCGACGATCCGGATCTACAGAAAAAAATCGAAGGCCGCATCATTCTTGTCGGCACCTCGGCAGCTGGTCTGTTCGACATTCACCAGACGTCCCTTGGGGAATCGGTGCCCGGGGTGTCCATTCATGCGCAGATTCTGGAACAGATCCTGACAGGCGATATGTTGAACCGGTCAGATGTTATCGCAGCGCTGGAATTGATCGCCTTTGTCATTCTTGGGCTGGTGGTCACGGCAGTCATGTCGAGCTTTGGAGCCGTTGCGTCTTTTGTTGCCGGCGGCATTGCGGCAGCGGTTGTGATGGCGGTTGGCTGGCTGGTCTTTCAGAACCAGCAGATCCTTTTTGATGTGACGTTCCCGATGATTGGCGGAATGGCCAATTTCGGGTTGTTGGCGGGCTACATGTTCATTTCGACAGAACGCGAAAAACGCGCCATTCGAAAGGTGTTCTCGCACTACGTCGCGCCCGAAATTCTCGATGAGATGGAAGCAACCGGTCATCAGTTGCATCTGGGCGGTGAAATTCAGGAAATAACCGTTATGTTCTCGGATATCCGCGGGTTCACGCCGCTGTCCGAAGGGGTGACCGCCACCGACCTTGTCGCACTTCTGAATGAGCTGTTCTCTGAAATCGGGGACCAGATCCTTCTCGAGCGTGGGACGATCGACAAATTCATCGGCGACGCTGTTATGGCATTCTGGAATGCGCCCCTGCCGGTCAAGGATCACCCGCATCGCGCCGCATTGGCGACATTGAACATGCGCAAGGCACTGGCTGAATTCAACAGATCTGACATCATGAAGGATCGTCCTCCGCTTGCCCTGGCAACCGGATGTGCGACGGGTTGGGCTTGTGTCGGCAATATCGGGTCGCGCAGCCGGTTCAATTACACCGTCATTGGCGATGTGGTGAACGTTGCGGCGCGCATCGAACAGAGCTGTCGCAATGTCGACTATGATATTCTGGTCTCGAACTCGGTACAGGATGCGACTGAAACGACCCTTGCCACTCTGCGGGCCGGGTTTGTCGATCTGAAAGGCAAATCCCACCCGGAACCCGTATTTGCGCTGGTAGGCGATCAGGAGCTGCTAGAAAGCGAACAGTTTCAGAAACTCAGCGCAGAGCATTCGAACCTGCTGGAAGCCATTCGCAACCGGCAGCCCCATCTCAGGATCATGGAAATGTGCGATAAATGCGCGACGCTTGCGAAACCCGTTGAGCCAGGATTGCTGAGATTCTACCGCGCGCTTCCAAGGCGTGCAGCAGACTTCCGGCTTGATTTCCCTAGCGACAAGATACTGTTCTCGCACAAAGACCGCGCCTGATTTCCCGACGCGCCCATTGTCTGCCAGGTGCTTGTACCCCGGTGACAATTTTCTGATGATATGGGAAAGAACGAAAACGAAGCAGTCAGACAGGCTCGCGGAGGGGTGATACTTCGACCCGGTCCGCAACCCTTCTCTGAAAACAATAACGGGGTAAATCGGATGCCATTCAAACTGGTTTCCTGCGACGGTGGCGGAATTCGTGGATATCTGACGTGCCGTATTCTGCAGAGTCTGCACGAGGAAACTCAGCTTCTGGACAAGGCGGACGGTTTTGCGGGCACGTCGACCGGTGGGCTGATCGCGGTGGCATTGGCCGACGGCCGGACCCAGGGCAAGGATATGGCCACGCTGATCGAAAAGCTGGCCGCACACTACCGGGACGACGCCGCCACGATTTTCCGCGAAAACGAACGCAGCCTGCTGGACAAGGTGGCGGACAGGGTTCTGCAGAAATTCAAGCTGGGCGGCGGGCCAGGCATTACGGCAGCGCAATACAATGCCTCGGGTCTGGCGGAAATCGGGCTGTCGCTTGTCGGCGACCGGACCATATCTTCGCTATCACGCGATCTGGTTCTGGCGGTCAACACTGTGTGCCTCCATCGCAGTGACAAGGTAGGCTGGGCGCCGTTCACCATCACAAACCATGACGTCGAGCGCGACGCCTGGCTGGATATGAGTGCGGTCAAACTGCTGGACGTGGCCATGGCCAGTTCAGCGGCGCCGTCCTATTTTCCGCCGCACCTGATCAGGGCAGAGGGGGTTGATTACGGCTACTTTGCCGATGGCGGCGCTTTTGCCAACAACCCGGTGATGAACGGAATCAACGTTGCCATCGCTGCGGGCCGGGCACCGGGGCTGGACCAGATCGAGGCCCTGTCGATCGGCACCGGGCAACAACCCACCGACATCTCGGAACAGATGATCCGGGATCCCGACGACTGGGGTCTGCTCAAGTGGTTTGGCGTCACTTCCAACGCGCCCAAGGGTGCTTTGATCGAATTGCTGCTTACAACATCGGCCGAGAACCTGTACTGGATGGCCCACCTGGTATTGAAAGACCGTCTGGTCCGCATAAACCCGCCTCTGCCGAAAATGGTCGGATTGGCGACGCACAAACCGTCGTCTTACACCCTGATGGACCAGGCATTCGAGGCCAGAAAACAAGGCAGGGATTGGGCCAAGGCCGTCGAGATGGCGCGCCGCTGGTAAGGATTGCATCACGTTCCTTCCGTCAGGGAACCGCGACCCAAGCGCGTGTACATGTGACGTTTTTATTGCCTTTGGGGCCGCAGCCGTTAAGGTTAACACATAGGTATTAGTGATTAATTAACGCTCAGGGGGGAAATATGAGCGCTCCCGGCATTGCCGAGCAGCTGGTTCATGTATTGCATCGACCAGATGGCGATCCCAAGCTGCGACCGGTTCATACAATAGGCATCAGCGCGACAGGTTTCTTCAAGCCCTCTCCGATTGCCCGGAACTTCTGCGCCGCCGACCATTTCCGTTCCGACAAGACGGATGTCATCGTTCGGTTCTCGAACGGCTCGGGATGTGCCGCCGTACATGACGGCTGGTCCGACGTGCGCGGTATGGCTGTCCGGTTTCACCTTTCGGATGGCACTGACACCGACTTGATCGCCATGACGCTGCCCGAGTTCTTTTCGTCGACGCCCCAGAACTTTCTGGATTTCGCCGAGGCGGCGAAACCCAAAATGTACTATGGCGAGTCGCCGTGGCGGAAGATCATCAACCTGCTGCAATTGATCCTGCCAAAACGGGATCCCTACCCGAACGAAACCATCAGCCCGGATGACGGTGCCATCAAGTTCGCGGACGAGAATGCCGAGGCACAATTGGGCGTTCTGCAGGCGGCAGCCATCGGCGCGCCCGTCAGCTATGTTCGCGCGGCTTATCATGCGGTTCATACATTTATTGTCACCGGCGAGGATGACGTAAAGCGTTGGGTCCGTTTTTCATGGCAACCGATCGCCGGTGTTCTCAAAACCGATCCCGCGGAAACCCCGGACGATGACTATTTGCGGCAGGAGCTGAAAGACCGGCTGGCCGTCGAACCCGCACGGTTTTCACTGATGATGGCCATTGGTGAGGTGGGCGACGATTTCGAAAATTCGGCCCGGCCATGGCCGCCGCACCGCAAACGCATCATGATGGGCACACTGACGCTGGACGCGGTGCCTGAGGATCAGATCGAGAATGCGGAAAAGCTCAGCTTCAATCCGGGCCTATTGACGCCCGGGATCGAGGTTTCAGAGGATCCGGTTCTCAAGATCCGCATTGAATCCTACGAATTCTCCAGCCAGCTGCGGGACGCGACTCCCTGCCCATTCCCCAAGAGGCCATCCGATGACACGTAAGGACAGCTGGTTCAATCGCTACGTCAACAGCCTGCCCGAGCGGGGATGGTTCAAGTTCCTGTCGCGCTACGTCGTGGTGCCGTTCTGGATCTGGAAAGAGCCCAAGCCCAAGCTTCCGGGCGGGCCCAGACCTTCGCCACAGCCCAGTGAAAACGTCCAGCGCATGATGAACCTGATCATGCCGCTCAAGGATCCTTCGCCGGCCGGAAGGGCGCATGCGACGCTGGCGATTGCACAGAATGTGGACGAGATCTTTGCCGGGCTGGACAATGTCGGAACCGTTCATTTCGCGCGTTTCCTGCTGATCGAAGACAAGATTTGCATGATCTCGGTCTATGACGGTGATTTCAGCAACTACATCCGCGATTTCATCACCACCATCGGCAGTGTTTTCAACGATGTTATTTCGCTGGTGGACGGTGCCGAACACCTGATCCCGACGGAACACAACGTCGAGGAGTTCATCGACTGGGTGCAGGAACATGACCTGTTCCAGGCCGCCGATTTCCCGACTGATCTGTTCGGGCTGCAGGACGCCGCAAAAGGGCTGCCGCCGAACCAGTCGCCGCACAAACTGGCGACGTTGCCGCGTGAGTTCGTTCTGCAATTGCACGCGAACCGCAATCTTTCGTTGGGAGGAGGCTATCGCGCCTATCCCGGAGTTTCCGCCGCGCAGGTGCGCCAGAAATTTGGACAGGGCTGGTGAACACAAAATTCAACCTCGCAGACATTCAAGGCAATATCCTGCGTGGATATCGCCGCAATCTTGTACGTCATCTGGTTCTTGAGGTCAGCGACCGCGTAGCGGCCCGGCAGTTTCTAGCAGCAGCAGTGGATGACAGCCACGGCGACGTTCCGGCGATTACCCGCGATGTTACCTGGACCGTCAGGCCGCCGTTCTGCTTCAACATCGGAATTACCTTTGAAGGGCTGCGCGCTCTGGGCACGCCGGCTGAGCATCTTAAGACCTTCCCGACGGAATTCGTTCAAGGGATGACCAAACGGGCGATCAAGATCGGGGACTTCGGCAAAAGCGCGCCCGAAAACTGGCCTGCTCCGTTTGACAAGCCCGAGCGGATACACCTGATTGCATCGGTTCATTCCGACACCGAAGACCATCTTGATCAGGTCGAGGCGCAAGTTGCCAAGGCCTTCACCATTCTCGGTGTGCGCAATGGGCGGAATCTGCCCGAAGGGAAAGTGTTCTTCGGGTATGTCGACGGTATCTCGCAGCCGCGCTTCAGGCATGTCACCGATCCAGATCAGGTGGGTGTGGATGAACCCATGGACCCGCTCGGCACGGCGCTGCTGGGATATCCCACCAAACAAGAAGGCGTGCTGTTCCGCGTTCCGTCCCCGCACGAGCTGGGATTCAACGGGTCTTTCAATGCCTTCCGGGTGCTGCAACAAGACGCCGCCGGATTCGAGGCCTATCTGGACAACGCCGCTACGGAACTGATGAGCCATCCCAAAAGGGACCTTTTGGCGGACCCGAAGAAACTGCATCTCATCGTCAAAGACCCGGATATGCATGGCGCCCTTCGCGAAGTGGTCGCGGCGCAGATGTGCGGGCGCTGGCGCAACGGGACCCCATACGAATTGTCGCCAAACGCCCAATTTCCCGAGGAAGAAGTCTCGCTAACCAATTTCGACTATTCGCACGGCTCACGCTGCCCGGCCGGATCGCATTTGCGGCGCGGCAACCCGCGGGGCGGGCCGATCGTTCAGCGCATTGCGAACTACACGCGGCGACTGGTCCGACGCGGCATGTCTTATGGCCCGGACTTTGACCCCCAAAATCCCGATACCGCGGAACGCGGTCTGTTGGGCAGTTTCATTGGTGCCAATATTGGCGCGCAATTCGAGGCCGTCATGTGCGACTGGATCAATCTCGGTCTGCAGGACCCGAACATTACCGGCGCAAACGATCCGCTGCTGGGTGCGAATACGTCCGAAACCAGTTGGTTCGATATGACCCTGCCGGATGGTGACACGATCCGCCTGCGCGGTTTTCCGCGCCTGATTTTTGCACGGGGCGGTGCCTACACGTTCCTGCCAAGCCTCGCGGCGATCAAGTACCTGTCCGAGTTGAACACCTGAACCGTCTTAACCAAGATCCGCCAACGCCGCGTCTATTCGGGCCAGCATTGGCGTCTGCCCGGCCGTTTCAACAATGACGCGGGCTTTGGTCAGGTGTTCGAAGGCCAGTTGACGCTTTTTCCGGGCCTTGTACAGAAGCCCCATGATCATGTCGCAACGGGCGATGTAGTGGCCCTTGTCGTCAAACTGCGGGTTTTTGCGAATTTCCGCGATCATCTGGATCAGCTTCTTCTCGCCAAAAATCATAACCCAGACAACCGAGCGGAAGTTCTTCAAGAACACGCCAAGCGAGCTTTCGCCTTCGCCGGTGAGTATGGCCAGATACAATTCGCATAAGAACAGCCGGGCCCAGTCGGCAGACACCTGCGTTCCTTCATCTGTGCGCTTCCGGATCGCAGTCTCGACCTGTTGCAGCCCGGCAGCTACCTGGCCGTTCAATGCGTAGGCCACGCCCAGCATCGTCGCCGGGCCCATCGTGAACAGGGTCCAACCCTTTTCGGCGCAATTGTCTATGTGTTTCTGAACAATCTCGATGGCCCCGGGCTTTTGCAGCGGCACCATGGCTGCGACCCGGGCCGCCTCGGCAATGGCGAGTTCAAATTCCACCTGTGAAGCCTTGCGCGCCTCTTCGGCCATTCGAAGCGCCAGTTCGTGGTCGTCCGTGACCATCGCAATCAGCGCCTTCATCGCGGTTCCGTAACCCAGCGAACGTGGGTCATTCTTGGATGTCCCGATCGCAATCATCCTGTCCGATGCCGCATGCGCACGCGCAACACGGCCCCGGGTCAGTTCGTTCCAGCCCATCGTTGCCAGAAAGAAGTTCTGGATATACGCGTCATCGATCTTGCTGAGAATCTCCTCCACCTCGCGCGAGCGGGCGTCGAATTCCGTGTTTTCGATGGGGGCAAAATATATGGAAACCGAAAGCTCGTTCACCATGGCATAAGCCTGCGAGGCCGGGTCTCCCAGTCGTTTCGCCATGGCGGTCAGCTCCTGCTGAACCCAATGCGCTTCGCGGTATTTGCCGTTGCAAACCAAACAGGACACATAATGGTGCAGGAACAGCGCGTGATGAGGGTTGTCACCAACCTGCGCAAGAATGGGCCGCACTGTCCCGGCCAATTCGATAATCGTCTTGACCCGCAACGAGATGTTCGAACAAAGCGCGAAACTGGACAGAAAGCGGGCAAAGTGCTCTTTGGAAGCAATATCGGGGTCGCGCTGATACAGTTCCAGCGCGGAATCGAAATACCGGTTGGCTTCGTCCAGTGAATAAACGCCAAGGCTCTTGTCACCCGCCATCACGTTGTAGCGGAAGGCCTGATCTGTCCGATCCGTCTGCCCGTAGTGAAAGGCCAGCGTGTCCGCCGCTTCCTGCAACCTGTTCGCGTTTCGTAACGCCAGATTATCGGCAATCGCAAGATGCAGTTCAGACCGGCGCGAGGAGACAAGGCTCTGGTAAACCGAATCCCGCAACATCACATGTTTGAAAATGTAGTCCGACGAATTAGGTTCGCGATACAGCACATCCTGTGCCTGCAAACGCTTCAGTGCCGCCCCCGTTTCTTCCGAGTTCTCGACGAGCTGCGACAACAGCCCCGGATCAAACCGCCGTCCAATGACGGCTGCGGCCTGCAATACCGGTCGGTCCTCAGCCAACACCCGCTCCATTCTGGCGGTCAAAAGGCTGCGCATTGTGACGGGCAACCCGCTTTTGCTGATGTCGGCATCAAAACTGGCTTTGCGCCCCTCGACACGCAACGAACCCTGATCCAGCAGAAAGCCCAGGATCTCTTCGCCGAACAACGGGTTTCCTCCGGCCCGTTCCACCAGCTGCGCGGCAAAACCGTCCGGCAGAACGTCGACACCCAGCCGATGTCGCGCCAGTTGAGCGAAATCTTCGGTATCCAGAGGTTTCAGGGCAACCGTTGTAACGGACACTTCGTCCAGCCATGGCGGCGTGTATTCCGGTCTTCGGGTCTGGATGAGCAGTAGATTCTTCAGGTCGTCCCGCAGGATCAGAGCACGCAGCAGATCCTCGGTCGCGCTGTCCATCCAATGGGTGTCTTCGATCAGAAGTATCACCTGCTCTTTTTCGCAGCGTGCCTTCAACAACAGTGGAAGCAGTTCTCGCGTGCGCAATCCGATCAGAACGCCGTCCAGTCCATCCAGCGATCCGGCAGGCGGCGTGAGGCCCAACAGGTTCAGAAGAAGTCCCAGGTTTTCATCGCTATACTGATCCCAGATCCTGAGGCCCGCTTCCAACTTGTTGGCAACTTTGACGGGATCATCGCCGTCGCTGATCAGGAAAGCCTTTCGGACAATTTCCAGAATTGGCAGAAATGGAACATGTTGACCGTCGGCAAAGCAATATCCTGTCAGAACCGCAGCACCCTCGCCGCCGATCCGTTGCAGGAATTCGAATACCAGGCGGGTTTTGCCTAGCCCCGGTTCGGCCACAAGATCAATCGCCTGGAGTTTGCCTTCCGTCCGTGTCAGCGCCGCTGACATGACATTCAACTCGTTGGCGCGACCGACATAGCTGCTGAGACCCTTGGCCATTGAGACATCGAACCGGGTGGCATCATCGTGAATGCCCTGCAGTTCCCAGAGCTTTTGCGGAGCCGAGAATCCCTTGACCTCTTGCTCGCCGAAGAAGCTAAGCTCTGTCACCCACTCGACCAGACCCCGCGTTGTGTCACACAACAGGGTGCCGCCGGGCGGGGCGAGGTTCTCCAGCCGTGCTGCCAGATTAACCGTACTGCCCACTGCGGTCGTCGGGCCATCATCGCCCTGAACCGCCGCCATCAGGACGTTGCCGGAACTGATGCCAACGCGCATGTGGGGGCGAACCCCGAACCGGGTCTCGATATTGTCAGCCTCGGCAAGAAACGAAGCATGGATCGTTTTGGCCACCCGACAAGCCCGCAGTGCGGGATCTTCCAGCGCGTCAGGGATTCCGAACAGGGCCATGATGCTGTCACCGGCGAATTCACGCGCTGTGCCGCCATGCTCTTCGACAGCTTTCACCAGCATGTCGTAAACCAGCCGAACGAACTCAAGCGCTTTTTCTTCGCCCAGCTCAGCAACGATTTGGGTATAGCCGACCATATCCGCGAACAGTACGCAGACCTGGCGCCGTTCTCCCGGATCAACCGGTCGACGCGTTCTTATGTTGCTGACATCCCCCATTTTGACAGAATGTTTACAACACCTTGGCATCTCTCGCCAGCAATAGGCGTCACCTTGCCGTTAAGGCAAGCGCGGCTGGCAGCCAAAATGTCACGGGAAATGCTACCGTGGGTTGTGTCCGGCACGCTTAGCTTGGATTCCGTGCGAAACCTTCAGGCTGTGAAGGCCAGTTTCAGCCCGGGGCGCGGCCATCTGGTTTTGTAGATCTTGCCTGTGCTGGACGCCGTGATCCACAGATCACGCATATCCGACCCGCCAAAGCACATATTGGTTGTAAACAGATCCGGCACCGGGACATGCTCGGTTGTCCCGTCAAGGTTGAACACCGTAATGCCACCATTGAAAATCGTGCCGACGCAAACACGCCCGTCTTCTTCCACCCTCAAACTGTCCAGCCACTGATATCCGGGCAAGGTTTGCACGACATTGCCGGGCATGCCGGGAATCGGTCCCGGTTTGACTTGCCCCGTTCCGGTGATTTCCATCGCCCAAAGCCTGCCGAACACGGTGTCCGAGACATAGACCGTCTTGCCGTCCGGCGACAGTCCGACCCCGTTTGGCATTGGGATTGTCGCCGCTTTGATCAGGGTCTTGCCGTCGATTGAGGCATAGTACAATCCGCCATAACGCGTCGACTCTTCGTCTTCGATCCCGGTATCGGTGAACCAAAAGCCGCCAGATTCATCAAAGACAATGTCGTCCGGGGCGATCAGCCGCTTTCCTTCGTAGGAATCGAACAATTGCGTGACGGCACCGGTTTCCAGATCAACGCGGTGAACCGACCCGCCTTGATAGTGCGGACGAATGGGAGCGGGAACCGTGATCTGGTCAGGACCAAATGGAACGAAGCTGTATACACCTCCGTTGTTGCAGACATATGCGGCACCGTCAGGTCCGATCGCAACGCCGTTTGGTCCGCCTGGAATTTCGGCAACCTTGGCAACTTTGCCATCCGTACCCAGCCGAACCAATGTCTGTTCCTTGATGTCGACGAACAGAACCGATCCGTCGTTCATAGCCACGGGACCTTCCGGAAACCCCAGTCCGCTGCTTACTTCTTCCAGTTTCAATGACATTCTCAAACCCCCTGTTCGCGCCAGTTCCGTCGACTGTCATAAATTGTATGACGATGAAATACCGTTACTTTTCAATCTACGAGCCCAGCACGTCAAGACAAACCGTATACAAAGATGGTTCTTCCTGACGGGTCCGTGACGTAAGGCAGCGGTGCCAGATGGGTAAGGCTTTCCAGCAAGACAGGGCTGTACCACTCACAACCGCAGGACGACCTTGTTCGGGGATAGCGCGGATCAGAAGCGATGGGTTGAGGACGAGCTTGCCGCGGCAAGCGGGCAGCGCGTCATGCTGATGTTGCATCACCCGGCCTATCTGTGTTGCTCGCAAGAGCTGGATCATTGTGACAACACCGATCAACCGGGGCGCGGCTGGTTGTTGGGGCTGCTTGAGAAACACGGGGTCGAGGCCACGCCCACAACTTCTGGTATGACCGCTACGGCGACACCGACTATTACCTTGCGCCGGCAACCAGCTTTGTCCGGCAGGACTATTCCGAAATGCTGCGGGCCATCCCGCCCGAAGGCAGCGTGTCAGGTCGCAACGATTCCGCCAAGTTGGGGTATTTCATCGTCAACGTGTACGATAACGGCCACGTCACCAAGTTTGTCTGTACAAACGGCGCCGAACTTGCGCCGGGCGAAAGCCCCTTGGGAGGTATGCTGGACCTGGCGCCCGCGCCAAGGGAAAACGCCAACGCGCTGATCGGCTTCGACCTGCGCCAGAACTGGGCCGAGATCTCTGAAGTGCCCCCCAGCGGAGGGCTGGACGAATTTGACCGCAAAACCGTTCGCAACGACTATCACCTTCTGACACTGCAGGAGATGGGCGTGCGCGACGTCCGCATTCCGCTGCACGATCTGCTGGACCCTGCGCGTCGGACCCGGCTTGCTATGCTCAAGCATCTTGGGTTCCGGACAACGCTGTTCGGTCGGAGCGTCAATGAGGCAATGTTGGAGATCATGACGCCGAAGCGCACAATCTGACGGATTGGGAAATCTCGCTGAACTGGCGTGATGTTGAGGTGTCTGCCGATCTTCTGACCATCCCGCAACCGGCAATCGATCTGCCAATCTATGTTTCGCGAATGCGGACAAAGGGTGATATCAAGTCCGAAGTCACCTAATTTAACGTCATCAACCACGTGTTCAACGCGACTGACTTCGAACAGCTGTCCGCGCTTGCCGCCGTGCCAAAATCCTGCGGGATCGACGGTGCAATGTTCCGGCTAGGCAATGCCGACCCTGTACTCGAGCGTCTGAACGCAGTGGACCAGGCTGTGGCGGCCCACGGATTGAAAGCATCAGTCCACCTGTGGGTGGCGGGCGGCAACCCTGCCACCCCGCACCAAGATGACGCCGCCACGCAAGCACGTGTCACCGAGGCGATGAACACTTGTCCCGGCCTCAGGAACATAGCATTTTTTGCGATACGCTGGCGGATGTCGATCGTGGGTATTTTGTTAGAAACGGTGCCATTGACCGCTGCAACAATCCCCGTCCGCTGCTGGAAGCGATCCGCGCGCGGAATGCACGCACTACCTGAATTTCACAAGCAGTGGCCCTAACCGAACCTTTAGGTGGGGCAGCGTCCCTGGGGTCCGTACGCCAAGAACAGGGGCGTTCAACCAATGAATGGATCGTACAAGCGAATCGTCAATAGTTCGCCGACGGAAGCCCGGCCTCGTTCAGTTATTTACCAAGTTTTCGGCCAAGTCATATTCCACGTTTGTTGTTCCGACATCTCCCATATGCTTGGTAATTTGCTGTGTCAGCTTCTGTTTGGACATCTCAGCAAGCGCTTTTGGAAAACTCTGAAGCTCTTCTTTTCTGGCGACAACTGTCAGGGTGCGCGAGAGGCCGGAGACCGGAAGCTCTTTCAATCGCAAGCTCATGTTCTCCACCAATCCATCAATCAGCAAAGTTGGTGTCAAAAGGCTGAACCCCTGTCCGGCAGAAACACAGGACGTAACCATGCTTGAACGGTCCGCCTGAATGACCTTGTCGGGTTCAAAACGCAAACGGCGCAGGTGTTGTGCAATTTGGCGTCCGGCGTTTGTTGTATCTCCGAACCGAACCAAGGGCAGCCGTGTCTGGATCGCCTCAAGGCTATCTGTCGGGCCATCATATGTTTCGGGCAGAACCAGAAGGTATCTTTCGGTCAGAACATGGTGGCGCTCCAGGCCATCCATGTCCAGAAACGGATTTGAGGTGATCGCCAGATCCGCTTGCTTGGTCCTCAGCAAATGCTCGTGGTTGCCGCTTTGCCCGGCATGCAGGGTGATATCTTCGACGTTAAAGACACGCTGGGCCAGGTCGATCAATGAGGGCGTCAGGGTCGTGGCGATTGAGGCCTGAATGCCGACCCGAAGCAGGGTCAGGGATTTCTGGCCGACGTGGCGCAATTCGGTTTCCATGTCGGAAAACGCATCCAGAATCTTCTGCGCTTTGCTGTGCAGGCGCGCGCCCGCGTAGGTCAGCCGGGCCGGACGTGTGCTACGATCCAGAAGCAAGGTGCCAAAAGCCTTTTCCAACGCGGTGATGTGCTGGGATGCCGCCGGCTGCGAGAGATTGAGCAGTTTCGCACCCGCCCGCATTTGACCTGTTTCCGCAACGGCGACGAAGATTTCGAGTGAGCGCATCAGGCTTGGCGACAGTTTGCGACGATCCAGCATAGCTCAACCTTAGTATAAATAATGATTATACTGTTGGGATTTTCTTGGTTTCCGTCAAGCGCCGGGTCAACAGTTTTGCCATGACACGTTCGCGCCCATCCCGCCGTCGCAGGGCGACGGAACTCCGCACCTCCGCCGAGATGCGTGCGCCGTTTATTCTGCGAAAGCTCTCGACCTTCAATGTGCTCAGCGAGGCGGGGCTGGGGCAGATCGAGGCCAATGCGGACACCATCCTTGCCGAAACCGGAATGGAGTTTCAGGATGACCCAGAGATTCTGAAGATCTTTGCAGATGCAGGCTGTGACGTAAACGGAACGCGCGTGCGGTTCGCACCCGGCTTTTGTCGAAAAATGATCACTGCAACCGCGCCCGCGCAGTTCACGCAACATGCCCGCAATCCGGCCAACAGCGTTCAGCTTGGCGGAGAAGCCAGTGTGCTTTGTCCGGCTTGGGGGCCGCCTTTTGTGCACGATCTGGATCGCGGTCGTCGCTATGCCTCGCATCAGGATTTCATCGATCTGATCAAGCTGCATCATAGCCTGCCGTGGCTTCACCATTCGGGTGGCGTTGTGTGCGAGCCGGTGGACCTGCCTGCCAACAAACGCCACCTCGATATGCTATATAGCCACATTCGCTATTCTGATCGGGCCTTCATGGGGGCCTTTATCGGGGCCGAGCGGGCAGGCCACGCGATCGACATGGCGCGGATCGTTTTCGGTGAGGATTTTGTGGCCGAAAACGCCGTCCTCTATTGCGTGTCAAACACCAACGCGCCCCTTGTGATGGACAGCCATATGTCGGGTGCATTGAAGACCTATGCTCGCGCCGGGCAGCCGGTTGCCTGCACGCCTTGGGTTCTGACCGGGGCCATGTCGCCGTCCACTGTGGCAGGGACGTTGGCTCAGGTGTTGGCTGAAACCATGGCTGCAATGACTTTGACCCAATTGGTAAGCCCTGGGGCACCCTGCATGATGGGCAGTTTCGCCTCGACCATGTCGATGAAGTCCGGCGCACCCACCTTTGGCACACCCGAGGCCGGGTTGATGGTATTGGCGGCCGGACAGCTTGCCCGCAGGCTGAATGTACCCTTGCACACGGTTGGTACGCTCAGCGCATCAAAAGTTCCGGACGCCCAGAGCCAGCAAGAGGCTACCTGGGGTCTGATTATGTCGATGTTCGCGGGCGCTAACCTGATCAACCACGCCACCGGTTGGCTGGAGGGCGGGTTGGTGACCTCGTTCGAAAAAACGATCCTGGATCACGATCTGTGCGGCAAGATCGGGCGTTTCTTCGAAGGCATCGACATGAGCGAGAATGCCCAGGCGATGGAGGCGATCGCGGCGACAGGCCCGGGTCGGCATTTCCTCGGGTCCGAACACACGCAGGCCAATTTCATGTCCGCTCTGTTCCGGCCCTGGACCCCGGATGACAATTCGTTCGAACAATGGCACGCGGCGGGAGCGAAGGATGCCGCAACCCGCGCCAATGCAATCTGGAAAGAGCAGCTTGACGCATATGAAGATCCTGGTCTGGACCCGGACATTGACACGGAATTGCAGGACTATATCGCACGGCGAAAGGCCGAGAAACCCGATCGGGACTATTTCTGATGAGCTTGGGTTTCAGCGATGTCACGCATCTGAGTGTAGTACGGCAGGTGATGCGCCACGTGGTCGGCATATGGCTCGCCAAGCGCATCCAGTTCCGCCCGCACGTCCGTGACCACGGGCGCCTGGATCGCGCCGCTTTGCAGTACTTCGGTATGCCAGCTTTGCACCGATTGCCAGCCGTCCGGTACACTGCTGTCCCAGGAAAACGCATGCGCGAGATAGGGCAGCCCGACATGCGCCCAATAACGGCGCAGCGTCGCTTGCGGATCGCGGCGCAGTTGATCAGCGGTGATGACCAAAGGGTCAAGTCCCAGCTCTTTCAGTGCAGTGTACAGTCGGTACTGGGCTTCATGTCCCAGTTCCAATCGGGTAAATTCGGGATCCCGTTTAGCATAAGACAGCGCCGCTTCGGCCGGGTCGCGCAGCAAAAATGCGTGGCTCATCTGATGAGTAAATTCGGGATCCAGCGGCAAGGATTCGGTGACATAGTAAGCCATATCCTTGAAAAACAAGGGGTTGATTGCAGCCTTTGCGCGGATCATGGCCCGAATATCGTCGTATGTCGCAGGGTGCCCGGGTTCGGGCGTGAAACCCGGAAACAGCCGGTCTTTGGTGGTCAGATAGTGATGGTACATGAACGGCTCGTGCAGCACGGTCAGATCACCGCGCTCGCGCATGACACGTTCAAAAGCGGTCGAAACCGAGCGGGGATGGCACCACAAAGCATGTATCGTCATGCGCCGACCCTAAGTTCGGTGCCTTTGTCGCGTCAATGGAGGGCAGCATGACCCGTATCCTGATCATCGGGGGCGGCGCGATTGGTCTCAGCCTGGCCTACCATCTGGCCAAGCGCGGTGCTGAAGATGTCACCGTCCTGGAGCGAAACCAGCTGACCTCGGGCACGTCGTGGCACGCGGCCGGGATCGTTGGTCCCTTGCGGGCAACTCCAAACATGACGCGGTTGGCGATGGCCGCACTCGAGGTATTTCCAGCCCTTGAGGCCGAAACCGGAATGTCGACCGGCTACCGCCAGACCTCAGGCTACTGGCTGGCACGCGATCCCGCACGTCTGGACGAGTTGCACCGGATTGCGGATCTGGGTCAGACGCTGGGATTGAGCCCGCGCATAGTCTCGGCCTCGGACGTACCCCTGACGCAGCTTGATCTGAGCAGTCACGTCGGCGCCCTGTTTGTTCCTGAAGATGCCAATGTGAACCCGGTCGATTTGTGCATGGCTTATGCCAAAGGTGCGCGCGACAGTGGTGTAAAGATCCATGAGCACACCGGTGTTCAGGCCCTCCGCAAGTCAGGCACTCGCATCATTGGCGTAACCTTGACCGATGGAATCGAACTGGACGCAGATCAGGTGGTCATTGCCACCGGTGCCTGGTCACGCGAGTTGGCGGCCAGCGTGGGCGTGGCGCTGCCGTTACAGGCGGTCGAACACATGTATGTGGTCACTGAACCCATGAACGGACTGCCAAACCCATTTCCGGTGATCAGGGATCTGGACTGGGGCATCTACATCAAGGGCGACGCGAGCAAGCTGGTGATCGGCGGCTTTGAACCCAACGCCAAATGCTGGGACGCCTATGGCCCCGAAGGCGACCGCCCATTCCTTGAGATGACCGAAGATTGGGACCAGTTCACCCCCTTCATGGAGGCCGCGTTGGAGCTGTGCCCCAGCCTTGAAACCGTGGGCATCCAGCATTTCATGAATGGCCCCGAAAGCTTTACGGCGGACACCCGGCCACTTGTAGGTGAGACCTCGGTTGATGGCCTGTTTGTGGCCGCTGGCATGAATTCGGTCGGGGTGATGTCTTCGGCAGGAATTGGACGGGCACTGGCGGATTGGGTGATCGACGGCCACCCCTCCATGGATATGTGGGAGGTCGATGTGGCCCGGGTCGACCCCGCTACGGCGACTGCCGGGCACATGGCACAACGCATGGAAGAAGCTGTCGCGGATCTCTTTACCTTGCACTGGCCGTATAAGCAGCCCCAAGCTGGGCGGGGCTTGCGGACCACCCCCTTGCACGACCGCTGGGCCGGGGCAGGAGCACATTTCGGGCTGACAGCAGGTTGGGAACGCGGGCTGTATTACGGCCCGGCACAGGATTATTCCATAGCCGATCAGGGGTGGTGGCCTCTGGCCGAGGCGGAAGCGGCTGTCATGGGTCATGGCACCGCCCTAATCGAGTTGAGCCCGTTTACCAAACTGGACATCACCGGCCCGGAGGCTCTGGTGGCGCTGAATCGCCTCACCACAGCGCGGATGGAGGTGCCTTTCGGTCGGGCTGTCTACACCCAGATACTCAATGCGCGCGGGGGCATCGAGATGGATGTGACCATCACGCGGCTGCGCGAGGATGCGTTTCACCTGACCTCGAGCGCGGCCACGCGCGCACGCGACCTGACGTTTCTGCGCCGCCACCTGAAGGGCGACGTCATGGTTCAGGACTTGACCGAGGCGCTCTGCACCATCGGTGTGATGGGGGCAGGCAGCCGGTCTGTTCTGCAAAGCCTGGGAGACCTTCCCGAGATACCCTTTGGCCACGCCGCCACCGCCGAATTGGCGGGCACTTCATGCCGTGCGACCCGCGTCAGTTTTGTCGGAGAGCTGGGCTGGGAACTGACAGTGTCCAATGCGTATGCCCCCAAGCTGTTCGATGCGTTGCGAAACGCAGGTGCAACCCCATTGGGTCATTACGCCGTGGATGCATGCCGATTGGAAAAGGGTTTCAAACATTGGGGGCATGAGCTTGGACCCGAGATCACTCCGCTTGAAGCCGGTCTGGGGTTCACCATCGATTGGTCCAAAGAGTTTGTGGGTAAAGCGGTGTTGGAACAGCAAAAACACCAGGGGCTGCATCGACGTCTTGTCCTGCTGCAGGTTCAGGGCGCGGCCCTGCTGCTGCATGACGAACCGGTGTTCGAGGACGGCACCTATGTCGGGTTGACAACTTCGGGTGGACGCGGGCTACGAACGGGGCTGAACCTGTGTTTTGCCATGGTATCGGTCCGGCTGGGCGAGACATTGGACGAGACATGCGGCCGAATTTTCACAATTCGGGTCGCCGGGCAGGACTATCCCGCGCAGCCCCTGCGCCGCCCGCCCTTTGATCCCTCAGGCGAAAGGATGCGCGCATGATCAAGGCGCAGGTAACGATCATCGGCGGTGGGGCCATGGGCGTCTCGCTGATGTATCATCTGGTCAAGGCGGGTTGGTCCGACGTTTTGCTGGTCGAGAAGAACGACCTGACCCATGGGTCGACCTGGCATGCGGCCGGGCTCTGCACCCATTTCGCGCACAATCCCACGATTCAGGAACTGCGTGCAACTTCTGTCCGGCTTTACCGGGATATTTTACCGCAGGAAACCGGGCGCGATTGTGGGTTTCATCGCTCGGGTGCGATGCGGATCACGCGCAACCCCGATCGGATAGACGAGTTCCGCCACGTGGCCGGCCTGTCCGAGTTCACCGGCTACCCGCTGGAGGTGCTGACACCGGAACGGATCGCCGAACTGTTCCCCCTGGCAAAACTGGATGGGTTGATCGGTGGGATTTATGAACCCGATGACGGCCACGTAGACCCAACGCTTGCAACCCACGCGATGGCCGAAGTCGCCCGACGTGGCGGCGCCCGGATCCTACGCAATTGCGCGGTCACCGCGATTGAGCGCCAGCAGGATCATTGGTGGATCGAAACCGAGAAAGAGACGATCGAGACTGTCCACGTGGTCAACGCCGCAGGCACTTGGGGCTGGGAGGTTGGCCGCATGATGGGGCTCAACATCCCCTCGGTTCCTGTGCTGCACCAATATCTGGTGACAGACACGGTCGACGCCGTGTCGTCCCGGATAAAGGAGGGCTTGCCCGAGTTGCCGATCATTCGAGACCCCGAGGAAAGCTGGTACGTCAGACAGGAACGCGACGGGTTGATCCTTGGGCCGTATGAAAAGGACGCCAAGGTTTGGTCAGTCGACGGTGTACCGCCGGATTTCGGCGCGGACCTGATGCCGCCGGATCTGGACAGTGTCGAACACATCATCATGGCCGCGATGGAGCGTATTTCGGCGCTGGAAACGGGTGGCGTGAAATCGGTGATCAACGGACCCATTACATTCACGCCGGACGCCAACCCCCTGATCGGGCCTGCGCATGGCTTGGAGAATGCCTGGCTGCTGACCGGTTCGTCCATGGGCGTGATGGAGGGCGGCGGCGCAGGCTGGTTCCTCGCCCGTTGGATGACCCATGGCGCACCGCCAATGGATGCGCTGGCAGTGGACAGCCGACGCTTTGGCGTCTGGGCGGATCGGGACTACCGCGTGGCCAAGGCCATCGAATGTTTCGGTCTGCAATTCGGTGTGCACTACCCGCACGAGGAACGTCCCGCCGGGCGCGGCTTGCGCCTGTCTCCGCTGCACGACCTGATGGTCCAGCGCGGCGCGGTAATGGGGGCGGCCTATGGGTGGGAGCGTCCGAACTGGTTTTCGGACATGCCCGGGGCTGTGGCCGACGAAACCTTCCGCCGCGCCAATTGGTTCGAACATGTGGCGCGAGAGGTCGACGCCGCGCATAACCGCGTTGCGATGGCAGATTTGTCGGTTTTCTCGAAATTCGACGTCACCGGCCCGGATGTTGTCCCGTTTCTGGAGGCGCTGGGCGCAAACCGCGCACCCGCGCCGGGCCGCATTGGCCTGACCCACGCGTTGACGCCGACAGATGGTGTATTGTCGGAGTTCACCATCACGCGCCTGACCGAAGACCATGCCTACCTTACCAGTGCCGCGGCGGCCGAGCAGATCGATTTTGATCTGCTGACACATGTCGCCGAAGGTTTTGACGTCATGGTTCGAAACGTCTCCGAGGATCTGGCGGTCATCGGTGTCATGGGACCCAAGTCTACTGACGCTCTACCCGAATTGGTCGATATGCCCTGGCTGACCGCGCGCGAGACCCACGTGGCGGGCATCCCCCTGCGCGCCCTGCGTGTGTCCTATCTGGGCGAATGCGGTTGGGAGTTGCATGTCGCCAATAAGCACGCGGCAAGGCTCTTCGTATTGCTTGAGGAAACTGCGAAACCTCTTGGCCTTGGCTTCTACGGGGCCTATGCCGCAAATTCCATGCGTCTCGAAAAGGGTTATCGTGGCTGGGGCAGTGACCTGACGACCGAGCGCAGCCCTCTTGAGGCTGGGCTGACCCCTTTTGTCCGCAACGACCTGCGCACCAAGCTGGCCCGCGACGACGCGTGGGACATGGTGCTGCTGGATGTCGAAGCCGGTCAGGTCGATCCGTTCTACGCGCACACGATATGGAAAGACGGGGTGCCGGTAGGGATCGCCACCTCGGGGGCCTATGGTCATCGCACCGGCAAGGTTCTTGCCTTGGCCTACCTGCGTGACCCGACCGCGCGCGAGGGGCTGACCATCTCGATCCTGGGTCAGCACCGTGCCGCGACCATCCTGCCGGAAGCCCCCTTTGACCCCAATAACCATCGACTGAAAACCGGAGGTTCCAAATGACTGACCACCCCCTTCACACCGACTGGGACTTCTCGAATACCGCCGCGCGACGGGACCGGTACTATGCCGCTTCGCTGACGCGGTTCACGCCCTTCCGCGAGCCCATTGTGTTCAAAAAAGGCCAGGGCCAATACCTGTGGGACACGGACGGGCGGAAATATACGGACTTGTTGGGGATGAATGTCTGTATCTCGGTCGGGCACTCGCACCCACGCGTGGTGGCAGCAGCAAGCGCGCAGGCGCAGGAACTGACCCACTGCACGACAATGTTCTACCACCCGACACCCGCACATCTGGCCGAGGAACTGGCCGCGACCATGCCCAAGGGCTATGAATGGGTGGTGCATCTGACCAACTCCGGGTCCGAGGCGATTGATCTGGCGATGACCATGGCGCGTACCTATACCGGCAATCTGGACCTGCTGGCGTTGCGCACTGCTTATCATGGGCCCACTGCCGCAGCGCAGTCGATCACAGGTATTGCCGGGTGGCGCCACCCGGGTATGCCCGGCAACGTCGCCTTCGTTCCCGAACCCAACCAGTATCGCGGCATCTTCGGGCCAGGTACCCAGCCGTATCTGGAAGAGATCGACCGCACCATCGCCACAGCGACATCCGGTCAGGTGGCGGGCATCTTTGTGGAAAGCGTGCAGGGCTATGGCGGCATCATCGAAATGCCGCCGGGCTATATGTCCGGCGCAGCAGATCGCGTGCGCGCGGCAGGGGGTCTTTACATTGCCGATGAGGTTCAGTCAGGCTTTGGCCGCACCGGCGAAAACTTCTGGGGGTTCGAGGCAGACGGCGTTGTCCCCGACATCATTGTCATGGCCAAGGGCCTTGGAAACGGCTTTCCGATCGGAGCGGTTGTGGCCAAAAAACAAGTTGCGGCGCCGATGGCCGAAAGGTTCATGTTCCACACCTACGGCGCCAACCCGACCTCGGCTGCCGCCGCCCGTGCCGTACTGGCCGTTATGCGAGACGAAGGGCTTCAGGAAAACGCCCGTATTGTGGGCGCAGCGCTGTTGGAACGGCTTAATGACCTGAAAGACAAGTACAAGGCCATCGGTGATGTTCGCGGCAAGGGTCTTATGCTGGCGCTGGAATTCGTGAAAGACCGGGACAGCAAAGCGCCTGACAAGGAGATGACAGCAGAGGTCTTCGAAGCCTGCCGCGCGCAGGGGATCATCCTGTCAAAGTCCGGTCCTTTCCAGCAATGCCTACGGATGGTGCCGCCACTTTGTTTGTCCTTGGAAGATGTGGACCAGGTGGCAAACAGCCTCGACCAGGCGCTCGAAATGGCTGAAGGTACTGCCCATGGATAAAGGATAGCCCTGTGAAACTGCTGAAAGCGGTGGCGCGACAAGGGCCCTTTTGAGGGACCCGCCAATGTCGATTGGCTAGGTGGAGTTCGAGCCTAGGATGTTGATTGGTTCAGGCAAGCTCTGACCGACAAGGGTGCGCATCTGTATCCGGGGTCGGAACCAGCGCAAGGCCACCGTCAGACTTTGCGAACACCGCTATCAAAAAGGCAAACGAGTTGAGACGATCTCACGGACCGCTTGGCTCGTCGGCAATTTCCTTGATCAATCGCGTCTCCAACAATTGCCCATAGCGGTACAGGACCGGGTAGGCGACAGAGGCGATGTGACTGTTGAACTCTCGAAACGCACGCAAAGTCTCCAGATGCATATCGCTGGTTTCGAAGCTTTCCGTTGTCCCATGTTGCAATCGGCGCAGGTGTCGCTTGCGGCTGTCACGTTCCACGCGTTTTATTTCGGTTTTTTCAAGGCTCAGCAGGCGCGCGCTTTCCAGATCGTCCGAAATAAGCACGTTCGAAGCCAGTTTCATATTCGACAGAATGCTCTCGTGCATGTGGACGAGTTCCGACCAGCCCTCTTGTGAGAAACTTGAACCCTTGGCGCGCATTTCGCCCGCCAAAACAGTCAGGCGTTTGGCAACAACATCCCCGGCCGTTTCAAGCCGAATAGCGAACTCCATCAGATCGCGCGCGGTTTTGGCATCCTGTTTTTCGTATAATTCAGCCGGTATCGCTGCAACAAAGGTTCGAATACCCGAGAGGCACCGGTTCACATCCTCGTCAATCGCCTGAACAGACCGGATCTGTTCCTTATCACCGTGTCGGTACAGTTCCAGCACCGGGCGGAACATGGTCTCGAGAAGATCGCTCATCCGGAGAAGTTCCCGCTTCAGGCTCGGCAGCGCTTGGTTTGGGTTCGAAACGCATCTGATGTCCAACGCACTGACCGGTCTTGCGGGTTGCGGCTTCTGTTCTTTTTGGGGGTCTGGCAAAAGCGTTTCGAACAGTGCCTGCAAGCGCCCACAAAACGGAAGCGCCAGAACCAGCAGTGACAGGTTGAATGCAAGATGCACATTGACGAGCATCTGTCCCCCCTGCGGTTCTCCCAAGAGCCCGGTCCGCAGGGCCAGTTTCGCCACAAACAGGGTCACCAAAGCCCAACTGCCCCGCAGCGCCAGGTTTGCGTAGGGGATGCGTCGTGCCGTCACAGGCATTCCCCGGGTCAGCCAGACCGGAATGAAGGCAGAGCCAAAATTCGCGCCAAGAACCAATGACATACCGGCGGCAAAAGGGATTGCGCCGATCTGTACAAGCGTCACGCACATAAGGATGGCCGCGACCGACGAGTGCATGACAAAAGCCAGGGCACCCCCGACAAGGAAGGCCGTGATGTAATCGCGCGCCAGATAATCGGCGACGGCGGGCAGAAATGCACTGTCCCGGATGGGGTCCATCGCCTCGCGCAGGAACCTCAGCGAGATCAGGATAAATGCCACGCCCATCAGAATACGCCCAAGCTGCCGTGCTTTCTTGGCTTCGGTCTTGACGAACAGATAGCCGCCAATTGCCAGAAGCAGCGGTACAAGCCAGTCCAGCCGAAAGGACAGGATCTGAATGATCAACGCCGAGCCCAGATCGCCACCCAGTACAATCGCCAGACCGGCTGGAAAGCTCAGCATCCCACTGGCGGAAAACCCGGACGTCAGCAAAGCCACGGCGGCCGAGCTTTGCAGCACGACCGCCATCATCAGCCCAACCACCGAGGCATGCAGGTAGCTGCGCTGGCGCGTCATCACCCGTTGGAACGACGCGCCGTAGCTGCGTTCGATTCCAGTGCGCACCATGCGTACTGCATAAAGCAGAAGCATGGTTGCCCCGGTCAAACTGATCAGGAAGGTGACAACTGCCATGCTTCACTCCGGCTTCAAAACAGGTATTTGCACCGCAGTTTGTTTGCGATCCGCTGCAGATGGCTTTTGAGCCTTAGGCGACGGCAAACAAGGACAGGAAATCCGGTCTATTTTGCAGCATCTTATTGGGTTGCGCCAAGTGCGCCCGTTACCGAACCAATTGGCGATCTTGCCCGCCGCCATGGCCAGTCGGCTCAGTTTGCCTCTGTGATTGCGGCAACAACGATGTCGATGGCACGATCCAGTTCAGTTTGCGAAATCGTCAGCGGCGGCGACAGGGTCAGAACGCAACCCTGGCTGATCTTATAGCTCAACCCCGCTTCGAGACAGGCATAGTAGATCTGTTCCGCGCGGGCATTTCCGGGCGTCTTGCTGGAACGGTCCTCGACAATCTCGATCCCGAACATAAGGCCGCGGCCCCGGATGTCACCAACGATGGGAACATTCTGAAGGGCGTCGACCAGGCGCCCCATCGCGTATTCGCCCGACTCGGCCGCGCGCTGGACCAAGCCCTCGTCTTCTATGATTTGCATTGTCGTCAAAGCGGCCCGAGAGGTTACGGGGTTCTTTTCGTGCGTGTAATGCCCAATGGCAAAGTCCCCGCAAACATCCAGATTTTTCCGGGCGATGCAGGCGGCAATTGGCAAGATACCCCCGCCCAGCGATTTGCCGATGGTGACAATGTCGGGGACGATTTCATCATGCTGGAACGAGAACATCTGCCCGGTCTTGCCCAGCCCGGTCGGAATTTCATCCAGGATCAGCAATGCGCCGTGCCGGTCGCAAATTTCGCGCACCCGCTTCCAGAAACCTGGCGGCGGCACGATGGGCACGGCACGCATCGCCTCGGCCACGACGGCGCAGATGTCGCCTTCGCGTTCCAGCACATAGTCGATCATGTTGGCGCAGGCTTCGGCGCTGGCTTCAAGCGTTGTGTGCCCATAGGGGCATCGGGTGGGGTGGAAGGGTGCTACATGCTCGGTTCCCGGCAAAAGCGGCCCGGCGATGTGGCTGCGGAAAGTGGCCTCGCCACCAACGCTTGCTGCGCCAAAGCCCGCACCGTGGAAGGCGTCCCAGAAGCTCAGCGTCTTGAAACGGCCCGTCGCGGCGCGGGCGATCTTGAGCGCGACTTCATTGGCGTCCGAACCGCCGGTGGTGAACAGTACCTTGCCCAGATCGCCCGGGGTGATGGCCACCAGCTTTTCGGCCAGTTCCACCGCCGGGTCATTGGTGAAACGGCGTGGGGCAAAGGGCAGGTCGTCCAGCTGATCCTTGATCGCCTGCACCAGACGGGGATGGCCATAGCCAATGTGATGTACCGAATTGCCATGGAAATCCATGTAGCGGCGACCGTCGAAATCCTCGATCCAGATACCTTCGGCCTTGGCAATCGTGCTGACGCAGGGGCTGGACAGGGATTGATGCAGGAACACATCCGAGTCGCGTTTCAGCAGCGGCGATGATTTGGGCCCGATGGACTTCTTCAGCCAGGCTTTGCGGGCTTCCGAGGTATTCGATTCCCCTTCTGTATGGACAATCTGTGGCATATCCGTTTCTCACTGTCGTTTTGGAAAAGGGGCGGGCCCCGAAGGGTCCGCCAGTTCCGGGGAGAAATTTCCTGGACCCCTCCTGTTTGCAGAAGGGGCAGGCACGTTAGCCAGGCCAGGGCAGCGAATAAGTCTTCACGTTGGTAAAGAACTTCATCGCTTCGATAACGCCTTCCTTCACGCCGTTTCCGCTGTCCTTGATTCCGCCGAAGGGCGACATTTCGATCCGGTAACCCGGCTGTTCCCAGATGTTGCATGTGCCCACGTTCAGCCCGTTAATATAGGCTATGGCGCGGTTCAGATCGTTGGTGCATACGCCCGAGGACAGGCCGAACTCGGTCGAGTTCGAGATAGCCATTACTTCTTCATCATTGTCGGGCACACGTACAATGGGGACGATCGGGCCAAAGGTTTCCTCCATCACCAGTTCGCTGTCATGGGGCACCTTGTCGACAACGATCGGCGGCAGAAGCGCGCCCTGACGGCCGGGGTGATAGAGGATTTCCGCGCCCTCTTTTTCGGCTTGATGAACGCGGTTCTCAAAGACTTCCGCCGCTTTGTTGTGGATCACGCAGCCCAATTCGGTTTCAGGATCCTGCGGATCGCCGAATTTGATCTTTTTGGCCTTCTCCAGAACCAGCGGCACGAACTTATCCGCGACGCTCTCTTGTACAAGAATGCGCTTGACCGCCGTACAGCGCTGGCCGGAATTGCCGGTGGCACCTGCAACCGCAATCGTGGCAGCCTTGTCCAGATCAGCATCGCTGAGGTCGTTGAGGACGATCAGAGGATCATTGCCGCCAAGTTCCAGTGCCTGACGTTTGTAAACGCCCTTCTCGGCAATCATCTTGCCCACAGGCACGCCGCCGGTGAAGGTGATGATGTCGATATGCTCGTTGGTGATCATCTCGTCGCCGATGTCAGCGGGCCAGCCGGTGACAACCTGGAACATCTCGGGCGGCAAGCCCGCCTCGTACAGAATATCCGCCAGGGTCAATGCGGTCAGCGGGGTCAATTCCGTCGGTTTGCAGA
Source organism: Ruegeria sp. AB8 (assembly GCF_056542605.1). Lineage (NCBI taxonomy): Bacteria > Pseudomonadati > Pseudomonadota > Alphaproteobacteria > Rhodobacterales > Roseobacteraceae > Ruegeria > Ruegeria sp. AB8. Next base: position 14,333 of record NZ_JBQGAB010000020.1, on the reverse strand, counting down.
CCATGCAGTTGTTGGTGGCAATCGACGGCGCGATCTTGTGGCTGACCATGTTCAGCGGGTGGTTGAACGGCGTGATCGCGCTGATCGCCTTGACCGGCTCGCGCATGGTGAAGATTTTCCGGGCCTTGCCGTTATGGGTCAGATCGCACGAGAAAATCTCGCCATCATCCTTCAGTGCCTCGGCGGCAGCGAACTGATAGACATCCTGCGCGCGCTTGGTTTCGTAGATCGCGTGCTGGTGGCAGATGCCCAGTTCAAGCGTCAGCCACTTGGCCAGATATTCGCGCTTTTCTCCGATCAGTTCACCCGCGCGCTGCAGGATCTGACTGCGTTCATACCGGGTGAGCTTCGGCTTGTAGTTCGCCGCAATCTCGAAAGCCTTGCGCGCATGCTCGGCGGTTCCGGCCGGAACGTATCCCACAACTTCGTTGGTATAGGGGTAGTGCACTGGAACGGTTTCGTCGGTGAAGACAACTTCACCGCCGATCCGCATTCCTTCGTTTCGTATTTCGATGTTCGACATGGTCTGATCTTTCATGACTTACTGTGCCGCTGCTGTGGTTGCGTAAAAGAAGGCGTCGAAATTACGCAAAACCGGTTGGTTGGGCAGGTCGATGACGCGGTTCACGATGAACGGAACTTCTTGCTCGGTCAAACCGCCATGGCTGCGCAGGGGTTCCTTCAGGGCCGCCAGATCGTGACGGTGCTCGGACGTGCCAATGCAGATGTTCTCGCCCGAGACCATCACAATGTCGCCAATCCGGTCGCCCGGCAACTCGAACTGCTCGATGGCTTCGGCCTTGGTCAGCACGTGGGTTATCCCCTCGGTTGCTCTGAGTTTTGCTATGATGTCATCCTGATCCGCGCCTTCGGGCAGATAGGCGGTCGCGAAAGACCCCAATGCGCCATGATGCACGACATAAGGATCGGTAATCGGCAGGATGACCCGCGCGGCGTCCTTGCCCAGCCATTCGTCCATCAGATCCTGCGCATATACAACGGCAGGCGAGCCATCAGGCAAGTGCTTTGGCTTCATGCCGTGGTCGGCGGTCACCACGATGGCGGCACCCAACGCGTCCAGTTCGCCCAGATAGCGATCGAACATCGCGTAGAAATCCAGCGCGCCTTGCTGTTCGGGCGCGAACTTGTGCTGAATATAGTCCGTGGTCGACAGATACATCACGTCGGGCTTGAACTCTTTCAACAGCTTGACGCCGGCAGCAAAGACAAACTCGGACAGTTCGGCCGAGTAAACCTCGGGGACGTCCATGCCCAACCATTTGCTGGCATTGTCGATGCCGTGCTCAGTCATAGTCGTCTCGCCTGAACGTTCCGAGGAAAAGGCGACTGCACGACCTTCGTCGAACTTCAGCCCCGCACCAAGAAGCGCGCGCAGTTTGTCCTTGGCGGTGACCATGGCAACGCGGAACCCGGCATCGTAGAATTGCGAGAAGATGGTCGGTGCACGCAGGAAACGCACGTCATTCATCATGACTTCTTCGCCGCTCTCCGGGTCAATCAAGTAGTTGCCACAGATGCCATGCACAATGGGCGGGCGTCCGGTGGCGATCGACAGGTTATTGGGGTTGGTGAAGGACGGGATCACGGAATGGGCCAGCCGGTAGGTGCCTTCTTCGCGCATCCGCTTGAGGTTGGGCATCAGGCCCTTGGCAATCGCAACCTCCAGATATTCAGGCTCGCACCCATCCAGGCAGATGGCGACTGCGGGGACCTTGGGCGTCGGATAGACGCGTTCGTTTGCTACAACGGGGTTTTGGATGGTCATCTTGTCATGTTCCTTGATAGTTAGGCAGCCAGTTTGGCGCGTTCTTGCAGTGCCCGGAGGGGAGGTGCCGCGTTGGTCACGCCCATCTCCTCCAATGATTCCTTTGCGGCGGTCACGACCATTCGCATGACGTGTTCGTCCATTTGGCCGATACATCCGACGCGGAAGCTGTCGACCACCGTCAGTTTGCCCGGGTAGATGATGAATCCCTTGGATTTCATCAGGTTATAGAACTGATCAAACACGAATTTTTCGTCCGCGGGACAGAAAAAGGTGACGATAATTGGGCTGAGCCAACGATTGTCCAGCAACGTTTCAAAGCCCAGCTCTCGCATTCCGGCGACCATGACATCGCGATTACGGGTGTAACGCCCGCCACGGCCGGGTACGCCCCCTTCGGCGGCGTGTGCCCTGAGTGCCTCGATAAAAGCGGCAACCACATGTGTTGGCGGTGTGAACCGCCACTGGCCGGTCTTGTTCATGTGCGCCCACTGCGCGTGCACATCCAGAGACAAGGAATGGCTGTTGCCCTTCGCGGCTTCAAGCTCGGATTTGCGGGCGACGATGAAGCCGAAACCGGGCACGCCTTCGATACATTTGTTGGCCGAAGACACCATCGCCTCGTAGCGGATTTCGGTGGGTTTGAGTTCCACCGCGCCAAACGCCGACATCGAGTCGATCAGAAGTTTGCGCCCGGCGGCATAGGTGACATCGGATATCTCCTCGACCGGATTCAGAATTCCCGAGCTGGTTTCGCAGTGAATAGCGACCACATGGGTGATGTCGGGATCTTCGGCAAGAATGCGGGCAACTTCCTCGCCCCTGGGCGGCAGGTAATCCCCCTTGTCCAGAACGACATGGTCGCGCCCCAGATATTCCAAGGTCTGCGCAGATCGTTGCCCGTAGGCGCCATTCGCAAGAACCAGCGCCTTGCCATTGGGGGGGATAAACGACGCAAGCATCGCCTCGACCGAGAACGAACCGCTGCCCTGCATGGGGACGCAATCGTAGTCGTCAGCCCCTTCGCCAAGCAACGCGAGAAGGCTGGACCGCACTTCGCGTGTCATGGCGCGAAAGTCGTCATCCCAACTGCCCCAATCCTTCAACATGGCTTCTTTTACAGCATAGGACGTTGTCAAAGGACCGGGTGTCAGAAGATATGGTTCACCGAGGCGAGGAGGTTCGATTTTTGCGTTGGAAGGCGTCATATCCATGCTCCAGAAAAGCGTTTTCAAGAACACAATTGCAGCAACGGTTGCTATATGTGAAATTGCAATTATCGATCTAATTATAAGCTCAGCCTATGTACTGGGAAACGGGGATACGCGATGCGGCACAGTCAGCTCAAAGCCTTTCATTTCGTGGCTAAACACGGTGGTTTTTCGCGTGCAGCAGAAGCCTTGTATCTGACACAGCCGGCCATTTCCGAGCAGGTGCGAAAGCTGGAACAGGATCACGATTTGTTGTTGTTCCAGCGCGAACGGAAACGTGTGACCCTGACCCATGAAGGAGAGCAGCTTTACAGATACACCAAACAATATTTCGAGATCGAAGATCAGATCGAGGACTACCTTTCCGAGACCAAGGCCGTGGTTGATGGAGAGCTGCGCATCATCGCCGACTCAGCGCACCACCTGACAGCATTTCTGGGGGCTTTTCAGAAGAAGAATCCGAACGTCACAATCACCGTGCGCTCGGGCAATACCGAGGAAATTCTGGAGGAACTCCGGTCCTATAATGCGGAGATCGGCGTTGTCGGCAGCCTGTCTCCGGGCAAGGACATGGAAATTCTTAGCCTTGGATCCACCGAGATCGTCGCCTTTGCGGCCCAGGGTTTGCTTTTGGCGTCCAAACCGACCCTGTCCCTGGAAGAGTTGTCAAAGCTGCCGCTTATCTTTCGCGAGACCGGGTCAAAAACGCGCCAGAAACTGGAAGATGAGGCCAAAAAGCACGGGATCATGCTTAAACCGGCGATCGTTGCCGAAGGGCGTGAAGCAATTCGGGAACTTGTGGCCTCCGGTGCCGGCATCGGTTTTGTTTCGCAGGCGGAATACGGGCATGATGACCGGCTGCGGCAGATCAAGTTGCAGGGGATCAACCTGCAAATGGGCGAAAGCATCATTTCGCTTTCGCAACGCCGCGAGGTGAAGATCATCCGCGCCTTCATGGAGTTCGTGCAGCGGACTTTGAAAGAAAACCCCGCCAATAGCTGATTGGCGGGGCAGGGTGTCAAAATGGCCGCTAGCGACTTCGCCAGGCTTGAGTGCGTTTCAGAATGCCCTTGGACGCTATCTGATGAATGATCCGGGCCGCGGCATTTGTGTAGAAGATCATCATCCCCATTGCCGCCGCCGGTGCGATGTCTCCGGCATCATCCATATTCAGGACAGCGATTGAGGCGAGCGTGGTCTTGGGGGAGTACAGAAACACCACAGCCGACACGGTCGTCATCGCGTTGACGAACAGATAGATGGATATGTCCAGAACCGCTGGCAGGCAGACCGGAACCGTCACCCGTGCAAACAGCTTCATCGTCGGTTGCTTGAGCGACGCCGACACGGACTCGAACTCGCGGTCCATTTGCTTCAGGGCCGTCACCGCCGTCAGGTGCGATACGGTGTAGAAGTGCGTCACCGTACAGATCACCAAAATCGCCATTGTGCCGTAGATGCCATTCAGCGGGTTTGACGGGTTGTTGAAGAAAAAGATGTAGGACAGCCCCAGTACCATGCCCGGAATGGCCATCGGCAACATCGCGAACATCTGAAAGATTGATCGGCCGGTGCGGAACCCTTGTGATTTCTCAACCAGGTAAGCCCCGAAGAACACAACCGCCGTGCCGATGATTGCCGTCAGCAGGGCCAGCCGGATCGAATTGAAATAAGACCCCCAGCCGCCGCCATCCATCTTGTCGAACTGATAGTTCCTAAGGCTCAGGCTCAGATCATAGGGCCAGAACTTGATCAGGGCCGCGAACTGGCACACTGCCAGAAGGCCAACGATGAACAGGCCGACCGCGCTGCAATAGGCCAGAAACAGGCGATCAGCTTTCGGGTTCGGAGTTGGCTGATACGGCACCGACCGGGCCGACAGCAGCGCCACCTGTTTGGACTGAACCATGCGGTCGATCGCAAAAGCCAGGATCGCCGGGATCACCAGAACCACTGACACAACCGCGCCCATCTCAAAGTTCTGCTGGCCGATCACCTGCTTGTAGATGTCCACCGCAAGCACGTTGAACTGCCCGCCAATGACTTTGGGCAGGCCGAAATCGGTGATTACCAGATTGAAAACAACAAAGGCGGCAGAGATCAGGCCGTACCTGGCACCCGGAACGGTCACCGTCCAGAACGTGCGCCATGGGGTTGACCGCAGGCTTGCCGCAGCCTCGTAGAGCCGCGCATCCGAAATCGCCAGCGCCGTTGAGATGATCAGGAAGGCATGCGGAAAGGTGAAGAAGACCGAGCCTATCACAATGCCGATCGGACCATAGATGCTGGCGCCGAACAGAAGTTCTTTGATCATGCCCTGATTACCAAACAGGTATACCAAGGCGATACCCGGCAGCAGCGAGGGAACGAGAATTGGCGCCATTGCGATCAGGCGAAAGACACCTTTGAACCGCATACAGCTACGATTGAGCGCGTAGGCAAACCAGAAGGCCAGCGTCACGGTGACGATCGTGCTGACAACCGAAATCCAAAGCGAATTCTTGATCGAATTGAACAGCGCGGGCGTCGAGAAGTAATTTACAAAGTTATCCAATCCCCTGGACTGGACGGGCCGGAGTTGAACCCGCCGAAAGGTATTGGAATCCAGCTCGACCCAATCGGTTCCTTCCTGCAAAGTCGATCCCACCAGGAACCGACCGGTATCCGTCGTGTTCCGGATCTGATACATCACCGGACTGCGGAAACTGAAATCCGGGAAGAAACCTGTAACAGGCAAGCGCCCGTCCGAACCCGTCACAAGATCGGTGTCGGCAAATGCTCCGGTTTCGCGGTTCAGCGCATCGCCCGACAGGATCGTTCCATCAAAACTTCCTGCGTCATCGCTGACCTGAAACTCGTACTGGGACAGTTCCACCCGGTAGGTGGAAAACGACTTTGAGAGCATCGTGTAAAGCGGCAGCGCCAGCGTCACGATCAGATACAGCACGATGACCATCATGCTTCCGCGCATCAGGATGTCGTCGCGGCTGAGCTTGGGTTTGATGATTGGGCCGGGGGGCAAAGTGTTACTGTTGGTAGAAGCGGTACTCATGCCCCGGTCTCCGGTACGTCAAAGGCCATCAGGCGGTCTTCGGGAAGCTCGATCATCATCGTCCGCCCTTCTGCCAGCTCAAGGCGGCGTACGGCATTGATCGAGAAATCCGCGATCAGCTCCGAAGTGCCGAACCGCTCATTGCTCAGGCGGCACCGCCAGAACGAACCAAGGAACTCCATCTCGGTGATCAGCACTTCGAAGGCGTTTTCCGGGGTGGTAATTGTATCCGGCGCACCCGGAGACCGCGCACCTTCTCCATGTGGAATGACATCATCAGGTCGGACAGCAGCTATGACGCGGCTTCCTTTCTGATGCGAATGCCGCGTGCATTTCAGCACGGACCCGCCCAGTTCTATCGTCTGAGGGTCACCGGCAACTGCCGACAGCTGGTTCATCTCGCCAATGAAATCGGCGACAAACAAGTTCCTTGGATGGCGGTATATCTCGGTGGGCGATCCCACCTGTTCAATCACGCCATGGTTCATGACCACGATCCGGTCCGCCATGGCCAGGGCCTCTTCCTGGTCATGCGTCACCATCACGGTGGTCACGCCCAGCTTGCGTTGCAACTCTTTGATTTCATGCCGCAAATGGACGCGTACTTTTGCATCAAGCGCCGAAAGGGGTTCGTCCAGAAGCAGCAGACCGGGCTTGGTTGCGATGGCGCGGGCCAGGGCAATCCTTTGCTGCTGCCCACCCGACAACTGTGCCGGATATTTTTTGCCCTGATCCGGCAGGCCGACGAGATTAAGCAACTCATTCACGCGGACAGCGATTTCAGATTTGCTGTGGCCCGAGTTTTCCAGACCAAAGGCAATGTTCTTTTCAATCGTGAGGTTCGGAAACAGCGCATAGGACTGAAACACGATCCCGAAATCACGCTCGGACGGGGGCAGGTTGGACACGTCCTTGCCGTCCTGCATGACCGTCCCCTTGGTCTGCAAATCCAGACCGGCGATAGCGCGGAGCAGGGTCGTTTTCCCGCAACCCGACGGGCCCAGAAAACAAACGAATTCGCCATCGTTGATTTCCAGCGAAATATCCTTGAGAGCGAGAAAGCTGCCGAACGCCTTCCACAAGTTCTGGATGCTGAGATACAGTTCACCGGGAGGTGTTTTCTGAAGCACGGGAGAAGTCCTCACATCTGCACCTCGGGCATGGCTGATCCGGGCTGGGCATTGCCAGGTGCGCAGGTCATGTTTTTGGGAAAAAGAGAAGGGCGCGCAGGAGAGGCAAAAGCACCTCTCCTGCTATCGTGTTTATTTCGCTTCCGACTTTCCGTCATAGCGAGACTGCCATTCCTTCAGGATTGCCGCACGGTTATTCGCGGCAAACTCAAAATCATTGTCAATCATGGCATCCAGAAGACCGTCTGGGAAGTGCTCAACCGGTTTTGCGACGCCGGGGTAGGCCACAACCGCATAGCCGGTGTTGTACATTTCGTTGGCTTCCTTGGTGACTGTGAAATCAACCAGTTTCTGAGCCGCTTCCAGATTTGCCGTTCCGGCGACAATTGCGGTGGCTTCCATGTCCCAGCCTACGCCTTCGGACGGGACGATAATCTCAAGAGGCGCGCCATCCGCCTTGGACTTGGCGCCGCGGAAGGCAAACGAGATACCGATCGGGATTTCGCCCGCTGCCGCCAGCTTGCAGGGTTTGGAACCCGAATGCGTATAGCGCGCAATATTTTCGTGCAGCGCGTCCATGTACTCCCATCCGCCTTCTTCGCCGAACATTTGCAGCCAACTTGAAACGTCAAGGAACCCGGTGCCTGACGAGTTCGGGTTCGGCATGATAACCTGATCCTTGTACATCGGGTCAGTGAGGTCTTTCCACGAGGTGGGTGGCTTCAGCCCGGCCTTTTCAGCCTCGACAGTGTTGTAGCAGACGGATGCAACCCAGGCATCCATACCAACCCACGCGGGTGGATTGTCGCCATCGACAAATTTGGGATCCAGATTCTCGACGCCGGCAGGTGCGTAAGGTTCCAGCATGCCCTCCGACTTGAGCAGCAACAGCGATGTAGCCGCCAGCCCCCATACGACGTCTGCCTGGGGGTTGTCCCGCTCAGCCAGCAGTTTGGCGGTGATGATCCCGGTCGAGTCGCGAACCCAGTTGATCTTGATGTCAGGGTTGCTTTGGTTGAACGTCTCGGCATACCGGGCCAGATCTTCCGCCTCGACGGCGGTGTACACTGTCAATTCTGTTTCCGATGCCGCAACCGTCGCGGTCATTGCGCTGACGGCCAGAGCGGCAAGAAATGATGTCGTGTGTTTCATTGTTATCCTCTGTTGGTGATTTCTTGACGTGTTCGCCATTCTTGCGCGGCGTTCTATTCAGATTTGTATCAACAGTTTGACAGATAAAAACTTCAAGAAAAATCGATTATATCTTCAACATCATAAGTGCACCCTATGGAAAAGCAGCTGTGGATTGCCGACAGTTGCGACCAATTCCGGCAACGGAGCGGCAGGGCCTAACCGTTTGAAGCAACTTGTTTTGCATACTTTTGGTGCCGTCCGCTAGTGTCGGCCCCAGTGTGGACCAGAGGCTGAACACAGGCGGGATCGGTATTGTTCCTACGGTGGTCCGGCATCTCGCCGGGATTTGTGATGAAGATAAGTACTTTTTTGTGCGTGTTTCCGAGTTCTGCGTCCGAAATCTGCCCTCAGACTTCGTTATCTCGCCATTGCCAAAACCAAGATGCCGAGCGCCACGATTGTCGCCGCAAGAAGCCTGTTGGACTTGGGCCCTTCGCCAAACCACATGACGCCAATAATCGACGCAAAGATCACGGAACTTTCTCTGAGTGCCGACACCACGCCCAAAGGCGCAATCGTCTTGGCATACAGCACCAGTCCGTAGGCCAGGCCGGAAATGACGCCACCCGCCAGACCTGCCCAGACAAAGCGACTGGGCAGTGCCACAAGGCGCTGCCATCGGGTCGTGAAGATGAACCCAGCAACAATAATTTCGGCGACGAACAAGGACGCGATGTATCCCAATGCGTTCTCGGACAGCCGAATGCCGATACCATCCACAATCGAATAGGACGCAATCATCAGGCCCGTGCCAAGGGCTGCCGCTATGGCGATCCAGTTCGTTTGTCTGCCCACCCCGGCAAGAGACAGGCACCCGATACCTGCCGAGATGCAGAGTATGCCGATCCATGCGACCGTCGAAAGAAGCTCTCCTGCAAACAAAATTGCGCCCAGCGCGACCAGAATAGGCGTGATCCCGCGCGAGATGGGGTAAACCATCGACAGGTCGCCATGTTTATATGCGGTGTTCAGAAACCAGTAGTACCCCCAGTGGATCAGGGTCGAACCAACGATAAAAGGGAAGGCTGCCCAAACTGGTAACCCGAAGAACGGCAACGCAAACAGCGCGGGGATTGCGTGGCCAAGTGATACCAGCCCCAAAACGATTGCTTTGTCGGGCGCCCCTTTGACAACCGCATTCCAGAGCGCATGCAAAAAGGCAGCGGTCAAAACGATAAGAAGCGCCGAGGTCGTCATTGCGAGCCGATGAAATGGTTTGGTTTGTTGGCGTGCATCAGAACTCCGACCTCAATGCGCTGATACGCGCGCGCGTTTGGTTTGCCAGCGCAAGTGCGTGGCACGCGACCGACAGAACCGAACCGGAGGTCTGTTCGTCAAGGACAAGCTGGTCCAATGGCAAACTATCGCAACGCAGAAAGCCGAATTTGGAGGTTTGGTTCGCTTCGGGCCCGATAACCGAACGGTGTTTCATCCGGGTTCATTTCGGCAGGGGGTCATCCAAGACTAGCCGTCCATCTTCGGCCGTTCGCTTTGGGTATCGTACGGGGCTCGCATATAGGCTGTTGCCGACAACCGGGTTCCGGCAAGGTCGATTTCAAAGGTCCCGTCGCGGAAAAAAACGGCCGTTACCGGGCGGGGCGCGTCCAACCGGCAAAGTGCAACGGCCGCGCCCAGCGTATGGCCATAAGCGGCCGAGCGGACCTCGCCGATTTCGACCCCGTCATACAACACGGCCTCACCACCCCACAGTTGTGCCGAGCCATCATCAAGCACCAGTTGCACGATGCGTGTTTTCAGGTGATCGGGGTCCTCTTTTGCCGCCAGCAGCGCGTCTTTCCCGATAAAGCCGCCGGGCTTTTCGAAATCGACCGCAAAACTCAGCCCTGCCTGTAGCGGAGTGATGTCGGGCGTTAACTCTCGGCTCCAGGCGCGGAAACCCTTTTCCAGGCGCAGCCCTTCCAGCGCGTAGTATCCCGCATCGCGGATGCCGAACTCGGCCCCGGCGCGCATCAGATCCTCGTATACGCCAACGGTGAATTCGATCGGCACCACCAGTTCCCAGCCCAGTTCACCCACATAGGTCATGCGGTTGGCCAGAACCGTGGCATAGCCCAGATCGATTTCCTGATGGGTGGCAAACGGGAAGGCCGCGTTGGACAGATCGGCCTTGGTCAGTTTGTTCAGAACCGCGCGGGCATTCGGCCCCATGACCGCCAGAACCGACCATGCGGCCGTGGCATCTGTCAGGAACACGTGGGCATCCGCGTCGAAATTCTTGCGAATCCAATCCGCATCATGCACCGCCTGGGCCGAGCCGGTGATCAGAAGGAACTCCTGCGCTTTCAGGCGCAGCACTGTCAGGTCGGATTCGTACCCGCCGCGGTCGTTTAGCAGACCGGTGTAGACCGTGCCTCCGATCGGGACGTCGACATTTGCCGCGCAAATGCGGTTCAATTGTGCGCAGGCATCCCGGCCCTGAACCAGCAGCTTCGCGAACGAGCTTTGATCGAAGATCGACACGCCCTCGCGGGTGTTCTTGTGCTCGGCCGCAACTGCGTCATGCCAGTTCTGGCGGCCAAAACTGTATTGAATCTCGGGTGCTTCGCCTTCCGACGCAAAGAAATTCACCCGCTCCCAGCCCATCTTTGATCCGAATACAGCATTTTTAGCCGCCAAGCGGTCGTAAAGGGCCGAGCGGCGGAACGGGCGCGCGGTGTCCAGCTCGCGATTGGGCCAGGGCATGGCATAGTGAAGCCCCAGCGTTTCCTTGACCCGATCGTGCAGCCACGTCGGGTTGTTGTTGAAGTTTGCGAACCGCCGGATATCGACAGCAAACAAATCCGAAGTCGGAGCCCCCTCGACAATCCATTCAGCCAAAGCACGCCCAGCCCCACCGGCGCTGGCAATTCCCATCGAGTTGAACCCGGCCCCCACAAAAAAGTTCTTCAGTTCGGGTGCCTCGCCCAGAAGGTAGTTGTTGTCGGGGGTGAAGCTTTCAGGCCCGTTATAGAATTTGCGCACGCCGGCGTCGGCCATCTGCGGAACCCGGATCAGCGCGTTTTCCAGCAGGATTTCAAACTGGTCCCAGTCATCGGGCAGAAGCTGGAAGAAGAACTTGTCGGGGATGCCGTCCATTGCCCATGGCTTGGCTTCGGGTTCGAACCCGCCCATCACCACACCGCCGGTTTCCTCTTTGAAATAGATATAACCGTCCGGGTCGCGCAGCACAGGCAGGCCAGGCTTCACGCCTTCGATCTGTTCGGTCACGATGTACATATGCTCGGCCGAATGCAGCGGTACGTTGACGCCGCACATTTTGCCCAGTTGGCGCGCCCACTGACCGCCGCAGTTCACCACAATCTCGGCTTCGATGGTACCATGGTCGGTCACGACACCACTGACTGCTCCGTCTTTGGTCAGAATATCGGTAACCTTGATACCTTCTATGACTTTGGCGCCGCCCATGCGCGCGCCCTTGGCCAGAGACTGTGTCAGATCGGTCGGGTTGGCCTTGCCGTCGCCGGGCATCCACAACCCACCCTTGACGTCATCCACCTGCATCACAGGCCATTTGTCCTGCGCCTCCTGCGGGGTGATGACCTGTACCTCGACCCCCTGCGCGCGGGCTGCGGCCGCCGTGCGCAGCAGCATTGTCATGCGGTCCTCCGTGCGTGCCACGGTAACGGAACCGCATTCCATCCAACCTGTGGCCAGCCCGGTCTCGGCCTCAAGCTGAGAATACAGTTCGGTCGAATAGCGGATCAGATTGGTCATCGCAGGCTGGCTGCGCAACTGACCAACCAGACCCGCCGCGTGCCAGGTGGTGCCACAGCTCAGCTGGCCCTGTTCCAACAACACCACATCACGATGCCCCATCTTCGTCAGGTGATACGCGACCGAGCAGCCAACAATACCGCCCCCCACAATGACAGTTTGCGCGCTGTGCGGAAGTTGGGTGCTGGCCATTGCCTTGCTCCGTGCAGAAGGAATCGGGTCTGCACTCACCTTATTGGTAGTTTGCAAAAGTTGGCAAATATTTTCTTTTCTTTGCGTTAAGCCCGCACAATATCCATTGGTTGGGTTTCCAGCGCTTCGGAAATGTCCTTGGGCAGTTCACCGTCAACAACAAGGGTCACGTCAAAGGGCAGAGCTTTCACTGCGATCTGCCCAACCACCCCGAACTTGCTGCTGTCCGCCAAAAGGAAAGGGTGCTGTGCCCGTTCCATCATCATATGGCGCAAGTTGGCGCCTTCCAGCGAGAAATAGGTGAGCAAGGCCCGCGCGCTGATCCCGCCAACCCCGACCAGCGCGTATTCCGCGTTATATCTGGAAAGGTGTTCCAGTGTATCCAGACCCATTGTTGCATTCTCGGAAAAATCCAGCCGTCCGCCCAGCAATGTGATCTCTGCCGCTGCCGGTGTCAGAACCGAGGCAATTGTTAAGTCATTCGTGTATATCGTTAATTCACGGCGGGTGGCCGCCAGAGCCTTAGCTGCGGCAAGTGTCGTCGACCCATTGTCAATGATCACGCTGGCCCCGTCCGGGATTGCGCTGGCGACATATGCACCAATACGCTCCTTGCCCGCACGGTTGGTTTGGGTGCGGTCAGCCATAGGAGGTTCATGCCTGCGCACTCTGGTTGCCCCGCCGCGCACCTGGTTGAGCTTGTTTTCCTGGGCCAACTGCTCGATATCCTTGCGCACGGTTTCCCGTGATACGCCAAGACGTTCAGTCAGAGAACGAATAGAAACCGCAGGCTGGCGCGACACTTCTTCGAGAATGATTGCATGACGTTCGGATGGCAGCACGAGAGACCCTCAATGATCGCATGGGGCTACAGAATGCCAAATTTCGCAAAAGAATCCAGCCGAGAGCTGCAAAAGCGACCGCGAGATTTGTCAAAGGGCTCCGGGGCGCGGCGTTCGTGGATCCCGGGTAGCTCTCGGCTGTTCATCGAAACGTCTCGCGATAAGCCAAACGTTCTATCGCTTGTCACAGCATCGCGGCCGCAAGAGCGGACGGTCCCCGCCAATGCGCTTCGTGCGCAATTGGGCGGTCTGACTTTCCTCAATTCAGGGAAGGCGTGCTGTTCAGGTGTTTCAAATACCCGAAATCAATGCGCTCGCTGCTCCAACAAATCCAGCGCCCGCCACGACGCTTGCGAGTACAATACAAAAAACTTCTAATGCGCTGAGTTTCATTTTTCTGCCCTGCCCAAATGCCCCGCTCGACTTAAAGCATCTCATGAGTTTCAAAAAGAGAGCCGTGGTTGACGTGGCGAAATACCGCTACAAGCGCGGCGTGTTTTCGCTCAGCCGTGAGTTTTGGTTGTTCAGATCGGATACCGTTGCGGGGGTCAGAAGCTTGATCTGTAGGCGGATCGCGCATCACCGCTGTGCCCCCGAGTTGACGGATTCTAGCGCAGTTTGTTCCCCCAATCTATCCTCTGGAATTTTGGTCCGGTGCGATGGGCTGGTTAAACCTTAGTGCAAGTGATTGATTTTAGTGGTAGCTGAGGTCCGTCATGAGCGCAAACCCCACACAGTAACCTTCTGTAAAAGAAGGATCCCGCGGCCTTCCACTGGTAAACAGAATGGTTGATATTCCTAGCGGCACACTCGCTGGCGAATTCGATCTAATGAGATTGGGGATTCGTTGCGATGGCTTAGGCTCAAGATGCATTGATGTCGCAGCGCTGCATGTGTCACGGCTTGGAAAACGGAGCGATGACATGAGCGACCTTTATTGGCTGAAAGACGAGCAAATGGCCAAGTTTTAGCCTTTCTTCCCGAAGTCGCATGGCAGGCCACGGATCGATGATAGATGGGTGCTGAGCGGGATTGTCTTGATCAATCGCAGCGGCCTGCGGTGGTCGGATGCTCCAGGTGAGTACGGCCCGCCCAAGACGCTCTATAACCGTTGGAAGCGGTGGAGCGACAAAGGCATCTTCGCCCGGATGATGGCCGGTCCGGCTGCCGAACACGGTGAAGAGAAGACCG
>NZ_JBQGAB010000019.1:0-87847 GCF_056542605.1 Ruegeria sp. AB8 | reverse complement strand
GACAGAAACCTCATCTGCACATGCCCTCCAATGTCAGAATACGAAGAAGCCGCTGAGTGAAAGATAAAACCCCGCCAGCAAAATGGCGGGGGCACCGTTCAGCCTCGTCCGCAGCCACACTCCGGTGCACAAATTGAAAGCAGGTCACTGTTATTGAGATGAAGCACTATATCCCCAAAAACGCCAGCAGCGAGTTGGCTGAGCCGGCCGCGCTCAAGGCTCTGAAGGTTCATGAAGTTGACGTTTTCGTAAAGGAAACGGGTGCACTGCCATCCACCGATATGATCGTCGAATTCTACGACGCGTTGAACGATCTGATCGAGGGGCATTCCTATAAAGTAAACATCCGGCGTGTCGCCGTCGAAAGCGCGGGAACACCCTTGTACTGGGCCGGACGGACCGCGATTTTCTGGGGGGATATTCACAAAAACTGGAAACTCTCCTCGCGCGAGCGCAACTGGACCTCGCAGGTGTTTAGCCTGGCACCAAGAACAATTCTGGTCGGTGGCGCCGTTCTGCTGCTGGCGCAGATGGGACGGGCCGACAAGACAGACGCCGCTGTCCATTCAAACTTTGTCGCCGCAGCGCAGGAAAACGGGTTGCGGCAATGCGGAACCGATACACATCTTGCTTCGACAGGTCGCATGCACAGTGCTTCGACCCGGCTCAGTTCACTGCGGCTGATGTCGGAATTCGTGTCGCTTGATCACGGGGCCTACATTGCGGAATCCCTGCGCGACTATATCGGTCTGACCGAGTCGGGACCACAATACCAAAGCCAACTGGCCATCAGGCTTATACAACGGTCGGGCGCAGACCCACTGGTCAGGCAGGCCGTGGACACTATGCTGACCCACATTGAAGAGCCGCTGAAAATCCCTGATATCTCGACCGTACTGGGTACGTCGACCCGGCAGCTTCAGCGAAGGTTTCTGAGCAAAACAGGAACCAAGCTGCTATGCACTTACAGGGCGCTGAGGCTGGAGCGTGCAAACAGCCTGCTGCGCAATACGGACATGTCATTGCGAGAAATATCTGCCGCGACCGGGTTTTCGTCGATCACGTCCCTGGGTCGGTCCTTTCGGACAATGTACAACAACACTCCGGAAAAGGTCCGGGAACAGCGGTTCTCCGGATGCCTGCCTGGACCGGTGAAACAACACAGTTCAGGTGCCACCGCATTGGCCCAGTTTCCGTCCTCGGTCGCTTATTGAACTGACGTCAGCGTTCTAAGCAGAGCGCATGTCAGTAACCGACAAGGTCGCTGGGCTGGAACCCGTTCGCCGGTGACGGTTTTTTTCCAAGGATATTTTTGAGAATATCGTTCATGGTCTTGCGATCATTGTCGAATCCGCCATGGGTGTGACTGTCCGTTATAGATGATGCACGCCCGGCAAAGTGCACTTTGTAGCCCTTCTTCCCGGGAACCTTTTTGCCAAACTTGTCCATGCCCAGGATCGGCATTTCCTTTTGGTCTTCAAATGCATTGGACACGAAATACAGCAGGGATTTCCGATAGGGCCCGACACTGTCATCCTGTTCGCGCTGATCGATCAGGTTATACTGCCAAAGGTTTGTGACACCGCTGGCAACTCCGGCTTTGCGTATTCTGGGGTGATAGCTTTTCTTGAACAGATCAACGGTGCAGGCCGGAGCCATCAGGGAACATGATTCAACCGGGGTGTTGAGCGGGTTCATTTTGTCCATGGCATCCAGCATATGCGCCAGAAGTATCGAGCCCGCGCTGTGACCCACAAAATGGATCTGAAGGGGTTTGGACCGCTGCGCGTTGCCCTTTAGAAGTGCCTTGACAGCTTTACGCCCGCCGCCCCCGGCCCTAAAGCTTTCCCGGGCGTCCCATTTCATGTCGCGCCACACAGCTGTTCCCGGTTTGCGGGCAAAGGATTCCAGGGCGGTATCGAAGAAATCCGACAGGCCGCCGACCCGAGCCTCGGCCCTACTGCGCGACGAAAAGACGACATCTGTGAGCGATTCAAAAAAACCGGTCTCCCACATAAAGTGGATGGGGTAGATTCCGTTGCGCTTGAACACTTCCTTCATTTTCCGGACGCGATTGGCCGAGGCGTTGGCGTTGTTCAGGCCACCATGCGCATAGAATAACAGGTGTTCGTACCCACGCTCAGCCGTTGCGGCTTCGTCGGACAGAAAGTCCGCAGTCTCCTGTATGGTCGTCATCGGTGTCGGGTATTTCCCGGTTTCCCTAAGCTGACCGTCATCGAGATGGATGATGTGTCCGATGATGTCTTCGTGCCGGGGCGCGCGGACTTCCTGTGAACCGAACAGGGTTCGAGATTGCGGTGAAGGATTGCTGATTGTCAGGTCAAAGGCGTCCGGCGTCGGAACCGCCAGGCGCAACACCCAGGCATCCATAATGGTGGCGGACCAGTCTTCATACTTCCACAGGGCAATTCCCGGACGGCCATTGAATCCGCCCCAGTCCTCGCCCCATGAATTCTGGATCAGGAACCCGCGTTCATTATAGCCGACGATGATGAAGGCGTGTCCGCCCTCGCTGAAATATGAGGGTTCGATTTCGCCATCCGCCGGATTTCGCCATCCCCGGTGAATCCGCGCGGACACGTAGATGACGCCAACCTCATTCAAAGCGGCGTGGTAGTCGATAATTTCTGGGCGCATGCGATAATATGCGCCCAGTCCAAGGTTTCGGGCCTCCTTGGCGTGCTCAACAGTCAGATGCCAGCCGGAGTCACCATCCTGGTACGGTGCGGTTTCGTCGCTGCAGACGCCGTTGTGGTAGAACCCTTTCAAGGCCGCACGGATGCTGGACCCTTCGTAGTCTTCCCCGGGCCATTCATCGTTGATCTTGGCCATCTCATACAGCATGCGTGCACTGGCCATCGGGGCCCGTGCGGACGGATCGATCCGTGCGTGGCGCTGCCGGTTCATCAGGGTGATCGCACTGGACAGGGCAAACCCGGTACAAGCCCCTTCCCGTCCCTGATCCCGTATGGGGCTTAGATCGGGATGCGGCGGATCCATCGTCAGGCGAAGCTGTCGCAATGTTGGCTTATATGCTCTGTCCCGCAGGTCAGTCATGTCCCTGTGAGCGTTCAGCACCCGGTTACCAAGCCGCGGGGCCGCAGCAAGCGCTTTTGGCAAGCTGGACTTTCCGCCAGACTTTGACTTCCGCGATTTTGTGGGACGTTTGCTCATGACTTTTCCTCTCAACAAACAAATGAATGCCGGGACAGCGGTAAATACTCGTTATCAATGAGAGAAGTGTAGCCGAGGAGTTGCAGCGCGAAAAGCGTTGCGCTGAAATTGGGCGAATTCAGATGAAGCCACCGATTAACCGAGTGGTTTCCTTGCGGGGTTTCGGCCTGCATTCCAATTTCTGGGGAATGCAGGCCGGATGGTCAAAGGCAATCGGAAAGGGTGGTTGCCAGATTACGAAGAAGTTGAGGATAAAACGATGGACCCGGTTCGATATTTGCGCCGATCGGGTCGCTGACGCCGGTATTGGCCTCGGTCCCGTCCAGAACCGTCTGGACCAGTCTGGGGTCGAACTGAGGTTCGGTCAGGACACAGTCGATGTCCTCCGCACGAATGCGGCCCTGAATCTCGGCGATCCGTGCGGGGCTGGGATCGGAGGCATCAGAAAGCGAAATTGCCCCGGCGGCCGGAAAATCGAAGGCAACTTCGAAATATTGGTAGGCATCATGGAAGACAATGAACTCTTTCCCGCGCGCCGGTTCCAATATCTCGTTGATCTCGGCTTTCAGGGCTTCGATTTCTTCCCGTGCCGCCACAGCGTTCGAGAAATAGGCACTTGCATTGTCCGGATCAGCGGCTGAGAGCTTCCCGGCGATCAGGTTCAGCCAGATTGCCGCGTTCTCGGGTGACAACCAGACATGAGTGTCGTGTGACCCATGATCGTGTTCAGCATGATCATCATGATCGTGGTCGTCATGGTCTTTTTCTTCGGCATGATCGTCATCATGTTCATCATGGTTTTCATGATCATTGTGGTCATCGTGATCGTGATTGTCCGAGTCGGCATGTGCTTCATGGTCATGCGCCTCGAACAACGCGCTCTCGCGAAGCTCCAGTTCGACCGTGCCCTCAGCCTCCATCAGGGATGTCACATCTGCGTTTTCCGAAAGCGTTTCGATTGCCCCTTCCAACCAGGGTGTCAGGTCTTCTCCGACCCAAAACACCAAGTCCGCGTCTTGCAGTGCAGCGGCGTCCGAAGGGCGCAGGGAGTATTCGTGCGGCGAAGCTCCGGGTTGAACAATCAGAACCGGGCTGCCGACACCATCCATTACCCGCGCGACCAGTGAATGCACGGGCGCGATATCAACTGCGACATTCGGTGTATCAGCCCACGCCACACTTCCAAACAAGGTTGCGCTGATGGACAGGGAAAGAAGCTTTCTGGACATGGGGTTCCCTATGTGATTTTATAACATTAATCGCTCAATTATACGATATGTAATAACATGACAAGTGACTTGCAGAACCGCGAGGAAGCCGTCAGCGTCGGGTTCGAACAGCATGACCATTCGGCCTGCGTTACCGACGCGATTGCGTCGGCAGATGCGCGTTGCGAGAAAGAGAACCTTCGCTTTACACCCGTTCGACGCAAGGTGTTGCAAGTGCTGCTGGAAGACCACAAGGCGCTTGGCGCCTATGCGATCCTTGAAAGGCTGCGCGAGGCGGGTTTCGGATCTCAACCACCGGTCGCGTATCGTGCGCTGGATTTTCTGGTTGAGCATGGATTCGTTCACAAAATCGAACGACTGAACGCGTTCGTTGCCTGCGCCCATCCCGGCGAAGCGCACGCCCCTGCCTTCATGATCTGCCGAAACTGCGAAATAGTCGCCGAGGCACAATCTACCCCCGAAAAAGGGGCATTGGGAGAAGCTGCCAAGACATCCGGATTCCGGATCGAACGAACCATCATCGAAGTAGAAGGCCTGTGCCCGACCTGCGTTGGGAAAGAAAATTCATGAGTCTGGCAACCATTGAAGGCCTCAGCATCCGCTACGGCGCAAAAACCGTGCTGCGCGATGTGAACCTGTCGATAAATCCGGGTGAGATCGTCACGATAGTCGGGCCAAACGGATCTGGAAAGACAAGCCTGCTGCGGTCCCTGATCGGGGCGACGCGTGCTTCGACTGGCCGTGTACGGCTGAAACCGGGCCTGAGGCTGGGTTATGTGCCGCAGCGGCTGCATATCGATCCTACGCTTCCGATCACGGTGGAACGGTTCATGCGTCTTCCGGGCGCCGTTGATCGATCGGCCTGCAGACAAGCGTTGAAACGTGCGGGCGTTCCCGATCTTTCCGGGCAGCAAATGTCGCAACTGTCCGGTGGGCAGTTCCAGCGCGTCCTGCTGGCGCGGGCTTTGCTGAATCAGCCCGAGTTGCTGTTGCTGGACGAGGCGACTCAGGGGCTCGATCAACCGGGTTCTGCAGCGTTTTATCAACAGATCGAAGCCACCCGTGCCGAGACCGGATGCGCCGTACTGATGATCAGCCACGATCTACACGTGGTCATGAGCGCCTCGGACCGTGTCATATGCCTGAACGGCCACGTCTGTTGCGAAGGTACGCCTGCAACGGTGGCAACCGCGCCGGAATACCGGGCCCTGTTCGGTTCGGGGACAGGTGGTGCACTGGCACTGTATCGCCATGACCACGACCATGGTCATGATCACGCTTCGAAGGAGGCTGCCGAGTAATGCTGGATGATTTTTTGACGCGCGCCACGCTGGCCGGGGTTGGTGTAGCGTGCGCAGCGGCACCTTTGGGTTCTTTTGTGGTCTGGCGGCGCATGGCCTATTTCGGCGATGCAACCGCCCATGCCGCAATTCTGGGGGTTGCCTTGTCCCTTTCTTTTCAGGTGTCGATCTTTGCAGGCGCGACTGCCGTTGCGCTTCTACTGGCGCTGACTGTGACGTTCCTGTCCGGGCGCGGATACACGATGGACACCTTGTTGGGGGTACTGGCCCATTCCGCACTTGCCTTCGGTCTGGTCGCAGTTTCGTTTCTGTCAGGGGTGCGAATAGACCTGATGGCCTATCTGTTTGGCGATATTCTGGCCGTATCACGCGGTGATCTGGCTGTGATCTGGGGCGGTGCGGCGCTGGTTGTTCTGTTGATTTCGTGGCGCTGGTCGGCATTACTGACGGCGACCCTCAACACCGATCTGGCTTACGCAAGCGGTATTGACCCAAGGCGAGAGCAGTTGTTTCTGACACTGGCGCTGGCTGTCACGGTTGCAGTTGCCATCAAGGTTGTTGGCGTGTTGCTTATCGGCGCAATGCTGATCATCCCTTCGGCAGCAGCCCGGCCTCTGGCCCGTACGCCTGAAAGCATGGCGGTGATAGCTGCCGTGATCGGCACCTTATCGGTTATTGGGGGGCTACGCGCTGCCCTGGAATTCGATACGCCTGCCGGGCCAACAATCGTTTGTGTGGCTGCCTTGCTCTTCGCGGCAACAAGCGTGACGAACATGGTGAACAGGGCAAACTAGCCTCGGTTCATACACTGTCAAAACGTCATGTGGGTGGCAGGATATGAACGGAAAGTGGGCTTTCCGGGCGTATATCAGCGCATAACCTCACGTCCTCCGGGAATTTCGTTGCCCAAATTTTGCCGCATTGTTAGAAATGTGCAAAAGGGGTGCAAAGCCCGGAGGCAAAAATCGAGCAGAAAGTCAAAAAATCGCGGCGTTTGGTGCCGGAATCCCTGGTAGGGAAACGTGAGGGCCTGTTTTTTCTTTGGGCAGAGCTTGAGCGGGCACGTATCCGGGCGGCAAGGGCGCAGGAAGCCGCCCCTCAACAGGCCAAAGCGAATGGCATCAGCACAGGCAAAGCTCAGGCGTTTCATCCGTTCCACGTGGATGAATTCATTTTCTTCTAAAGCCTGAATTTCGCCTTCGAAAGCATCTAGCCCGCCATAGTTAGGCGGGCTGCAAGTGCACCAGCGTTTCGCTAAATAACTATTTGATCTGTTCTGTGCCGTGCCAGATCAGGCAGCGCCGCGCTGCATCTCGGGGAACCCCGCTGCCAGACTTTCCTCTGAAGCTTCGAATACGCCACGTTCGGTGATCAGCCCCGTGACAAGCCGCGCGGGTGTGACGTCGAACGCAAAATCCATGCCTTCTGTTCCGTCAGGTGTCACCTGCACCGAAGAAATCTCGTTCGCATCGTCCCTGCCCCAGATATGCGTAACTTCGCGCGGATCGCGCTTCTCGATCGGGATTTCGCGAACGCCGTCACTGACCGTCCAGTCAATGGTCGGCGACGGCAGAGCCACATAGAAAGGCACATTGTTGTCATGGGCGGCCAACGCCTTGAGATAGGTTCCGATTTTGTTGCAGACATCGCCGCGGCGGGTGGTCCGGTCGGTGCCGACAATGACCATGTCGACCTGCCCGTGCTGCATCAGGTGCCCGCCTGCGTTGTCGACAATATAGGTGTGCGGCACGCCGTGGTTGCCCAGTTCCCATGATGTCAGTGCACCCTGGTTGCGCGGCCGGGTTTCATCGGCCCACACATGGATGGGAATACCCGCATCAAAGGCGTGATACATCGGGCTGGTGGCGGTGCCCCAATCGACCGTCGCCAACCAGCCGGCGTTGCAGTGGGTCAGCAGGCGGACCGGTTCGCCTTCGGGCTTCTTCGCTGCAATGTCACGGATCAGTTCAAGTCCGTGGACACCGATCATCCGATTGATCTCGACATCTTCGTCCGCAATGTCATGGGCCAGTTGCAATGCCGCTTCCGCCCTGTCAGACGGGGCCAGCTGACGCATAGCCGTGCGGCACCGGTCCAACGCCCACCGAAGGTTGATCGCGGTCGGTCGTGTGGCGTGCAGCGTTTCCCAGGCCTGATCCATTGCCGCATCCGATGGGTCCAGCCGCATTTGCAGCGCCATGCCGTAGGCGGCGGTCGCTCCGATCAAAGGCGCGCCACGCACGCTCATTTCCACGATTGCAGTGCAAAAGGCATCCATGGTGTCGACAGGCCGGATCACCAGCTTGTGCGGCAGCCATCGCTGATCAATGATCTCCAGCACATCCTTTTCTGTGTTGAACCAGAGCGAGCGGTAATGCTTGCCGTCAATTTTCATGATGCAGACCTTCCCTTGAATTAGACCGCAACGGCGCACACAGCCAGCGCCACTGTCTTTCGGTTTTGTTGTTCAATACTCTAATGATATTCAAATTCTTTGCCACAATCCAAGTTCGCTGCGCTTGGACGAGGGCGCCGGTGTCATCGGTTGGTCCTGCGGCGGGCGTGCAGAACTCCGGCTTCGCGGATGATATCGGCAACCATATGTTCGCGTCGATAAGCCATGACATGCGCCCCCGCGACGCCCCTGATCTGCTGTACCTGCTGCAGCAGTTCAATGCAGATCCTTTTGCCTTCCTCGCTGGGATTGTCCGCTTTTTCAAGCCGTTCGATGACCGCGTCCGGGATATGAATCCCGGGCACGTTGTTGCGCATCCAGCGGGCCGCTCGGGCCGATGCTAGCGGGCCGACCCCCGCCAGAATGAACACTTTCTTGTCCAACCCTTCGTCCCGGACACGAGACATGAAAGATTCGAACAACGGCATGTCGAAAATGTAGTTGGTCTGGATGAAATCCGCCCCGGCAGTGATCTTTTTGGCCAATCGGTTTGGACGCCATTCATACGGGGGAATACATGGGTTCTCGGCTGCGCCCAGAAACATCTGCGGCGGCGCGGTTATTTTGCGCCCCGACAGAAATGTTCCGTTGTCCCGCATCGAGCGGATGGTGCGCAGCAACGTCAGCGAATCAAAGTCAAAAACAGGTTTCGCGCCGGGCTGATCCCCTGCACCGACCCCGTCGCCCGTCAGGCAGAGGACGTTGCTGACACCAAGCGCGGCAGCGCCCAGCACATCGCCCTGAATTGCGATACGGTTACGATCACGGCAGGATATCTGATAGACGGGCGAGTACCCGGCCCGTGTCAGCAACGCGGATATGCCGATCGAGGACATGTGGCAGTTGGCACCCGAAGCATCCGTTGCGTTGATGGCGTCGGCAACCTCGCTGAGCGGCTGGGCGGCATCGTAGACATCGGACGGATCGGCGCTGTCAGGAGGGTTCAATTCGGCCGTGACGGCAAACCGGCCAGACCGCAGGACTTTTTCCAGACGACTGTGTGAGACAAATCCTTCCGGAAGTGCGGAACGGGATGAATGAGTGTCCAGCGCTTCGATATGACCAGTCATTTCTTACCGCTCCCGATATTTTCGGGTTCCTGCGCCAAAGGTGCGGCAACCGGCTCCATCGACCGGGCCTCGGGGAAGGACTGCGCCAGGGCTTGTTTGGCCAGGTCACGTTGATCCCGCGCACGCATTGCTTTTTCCCGACTGACCCGCAGCCACGAAGACGTCCCCTGCAAGGTGTGCTCGACCGGAGGCAAAACCTCATTGATCTGTGCCGCACCGCTGCTCATCCGGCTCGCCCCGCTCCAGGCCAATGCCCAGACGCATTTCATGTCCGGTTTCACTTCGCAGTATTCGCCGGGCCGAACCCCGCCGCAGGGGCCGTTGCGCAACTGTTTCGGGCAATTCATGGGGCACGACATACCGGTCGATGACAAAACGCATTGACCGCACATGCGGCAATCAAACAGCAGCGATTTCACACCCCGTTCAACCAGCGCAACAGGTTTTTCCACCCGGTGATATCCGATCCGGTCGAACAGCGGGTCAAGCGCAACCATCGCCCTTTCCACGTACTTGTAAATTTTTTCAAATGTACCCGAATGCCGGACCGAAAATAGACGAAGGCGATACATGTTCCTGGCCCTCCTGCGGAAGCCGGCGGGTCAGATAGCGGAATGCCCACCGAGCCCGATAAACCCCTCTGACTTAACGGTTCCTGCTTGGGGAAGCCAAGTCAAGCCAAACGTGGGTTTTTGCCCCACTCGCTGATCAACCGAACGACCATTCATCTGCCCGAAACGGGCCTTCGCTCGCGACACAGATACTGTCAGAAAGCATTGGCCGCTTTGGCAAGAAACTCACACAAAGCGTGGTCGTGTGCATTTGCGATATGCAGGCGAAACCGGGTTTCCGATTGAACGCGGTAAAGAATGACCTCGAACCCGAAAAATCGACGGACCGCGCTTTTGGATGGCTGATCAAGCCGAATTTCGGTTCCGCGCTGTAGCAAATCCATCGCCCCCGGCCCACTCAGGGCAAAAACCGAATAGGCGTGCGAAACGTCAGAAACAGCCATGTTCTGTTCTTCGTGCCAGCCTTCCTGTCGGTCTGGTCCGTTGACCTCAAGCAATCTGTCGCGACGCAGGGCGATGGTGTAGACGTCATCTGCCACGACATCAGGCCAGCCGGTGCACGGTGGCACCGATCGCGATGCAAGGTCGGGGCCGGACATCAGGGTCTGGCGTTCGAGATGCACTCGGGACATAGCGGTTGACCCCAAATCAATCTCTTGCCCGTATTGCCCAGCGGGGGCCCATTTATTCCGGTCGTCACGCATTCAGACGCTCCCCTTCCGGGTCGTAGAAGCAAGGCGCGCACAACGTCGCCTTGCGTCGCTGGCCGTCGTGCCAGATGTCGATCATTTCGCCTGTTCGTTCTGCGCCGCTTTCCATCAACCCCAATGCAATCGGCGCGCCGACACTGGGGCTGTCATAGCTTGATGTTACGTAACCCAGCGAGCGGGGTGGTGTGTCACCAGTCACCATATGCGCGCCGGTCGGAATGGCCGGTTCGCCCGCCGGAACGGTCAGGCCGACCAGTGTCTTGCGGTCCAAACGGTTGGCCGTGGCGGTGTGAAGGCTGCGGTCCCCGACAAACGGGGTTTTCTTCTTTCCCCGGGGGATGGAATAACCCAGATCGTGTGGCATGGTCTCTCCATCCGTGTCCTTGCCGATCATGATATAGCCTTTTTCGGCACGCAGGACCGAAATTGCCTCGATGCCGACAGGGGCGGCGCCGAAAGGCGCAGCCGCTTTAACTGCGGCCTGCCACAGGCTTCGCCCAGACGATGCAGGGACCGAGATTTCATAGCTGAGGTCGCCGGTAAAACTGACACGTGACACCCGAACAGAGGCGTCATTGAAGCTCCCTTCGCGAAAGGTCATGTGCGGGAACGCCTGAGCGGACAGATCAATACCCAGATCGAGAACCATCAGGATTTCCCGGGCTTTGGGCCCGGTGACCGTAACCGTGACATATTGATGGGTCAGGTCGTGCACAAAAATACGATCGGGGTCGTTGCCATCCTGACGCCAGGATTCCAGGTGCATGCGCACGCTGTCCACGTGGCTGGACGAGCAGGAAATCACAAACCGGTTCTGATCCAACCGCGAGATCACCCCGTCATCATAGACGATGCCGCCTTCGGTCAGCATGAACCCGTAACGGATTGCACCGGGTTTGAGTGTTTTGATGGTATTATAAAAGATGAAATTCACAAAGGCTTCGGCATCCGGGCCCATCACCTCAATCTTACCCAAGGGAGAGCCATCGAGAATGCCCGCGCTCTCGCGTGTGCGCACTGCCTCGGCCCGGATCAACTGTTCCGGCGTTCCGTTGCCGTACCATCCCGGGCGTAGCCACCCGCCATATTCACAAAGCGCCGCGTCAAGCGCGCGGTGCTGCGGTTCCAGCGGCAAGCGTTTCAGCGGATTACAAAGTTCCTTGGTCCGCGCCCCATGATAGGTCTCGATCGGGACGGGCACAAAGGGGGGGCGGAAAGTTGTGGTGCCAACCTCGGGGATTGGCCGGTCCTGAATGGCCGCCATTGCCGCAAGCCCGGCCATGTTTGATGTCTTGCCCTGATCGGACGCCATCCCAAGTGTCGTGTAGCGTTTCAGATGCTCGACCGAGACGAAGTTTTCGCGGGCGGCAAGCTCCACATCTTTGAGCGTGACATCATGCTGAAAATCGATCCACTGACGCCCATTCGAGCCGGGTGTTGGCCACAACGGTTTAAGGGCAATAGTGGTGTCCGGACGTGTTGTAGTTTCGCCCCGACCGGCCGCACTTGCCTCATCCAGCGCTGCGTTCAGATCGTAGGTGCCGTTGGCCGCGCCGATCGCGATCATCCCGCCAGGGGCGGCGCCAGGCAGGAAGGCCTGCCGCGTGGCGCACCAATCCAGTTTACCCCCAGCGTGCCGCCACAGATGCACCAGCGGCGTCAACCCGCCTGAGCTCAGCACGGTATCGACCGGGTAGGTTCTGTCACCTGCAAAGATTGATTTCAGAGACTTGCCGCCAGAAACTTTGACCGGTCCCGTCGAAGGGTCGATTTCGACGACCCGCGCCCCGGTGTCCTTGAGCTTGGCAATGATCGGATCGGCCAATGAGTGATTGCTGAGAACCGCAACCTCCCGCCCGGCCAGAACACCATACCGCGCAAGATACTCGGCCGCGCCCATTAGCGACATCACGCCCGGCCGGTCATTGTTGGCAAACGTTATCGGCCGGTCCAAAGCCCCGCTGGCCAGAATGACGCGCCCTGCCCTCATCCGCCATAGGCGCGGAGCGGTGCCGAAAGGGCCGTTTTCAACCAGCCCAACCAAACCGTGGTCATAGACCCCAAAAGCTGTGGTCGATGTCAGGATGCGCCCGCCTGCCAACTCGATGGCTATTCTTTGCGATGTAACCCATTCTGCCGGCGCCCCGGATTCAATCGCCTCGAACTGATAGGCGCTGCCGCCGGTTTCCGGATGATCATCGACCAGAACGACGTCCTGCCCGGCCTCAGCGGCAGTGCGGGCAGCGACCAGCCCTGCCGGGCCCGCGCCCACAACCAGCGTGTCGCAATGCGCATGAGTTTTGTCCGAGGAATAGCCATCGAAAACGTCGGTCGACACTGCGCCCAATCCGGCCATTTTCCGGATCGATGGTTCAAACAGATGCCAGTCGGGCCAGATGAAGGTCTTGTAATAGAACCCTGCAGACAACCAACGGTGAAAGAAATCAAGGCCGCCCTTGATGTCGAACTGTGCCGTTGGCCAGGCATTGACCGCGCGGACCTGCATCCCATCCTCAAGAGGCGTGGTTGTGGCCAGGCAATTGGGCAGTTCGCGGCCGTTCAAGGTGACTGTCATGATCGCGTTGGGCTCATCCACCCAGGCGCTCCAGACACCGCGCGGACGATGGTACTTGAAACTGCGCCCCATCACACGCACGCCGCTGGCCATCAGCGCCGAAGCCAGAGTGTCGCCAGCAAATCCCTGATAGGGTTTGCCATCGAATGTGAAATTCAGCGGCCGGGTCCGATCAATCAGCCCGCCCGAAGTAGTACGAAATGACGTCATGGCGCGACCTTTCTGAGAGGGGTCGAGCCAAGGACATCCATCGTCACGCTGTCACGCTCCAACAGGAACACCTCGGCGCAGGTTGTGTGCATCCAGATTTCCCGAACCACTCCCTTATCGTTGCGGTGCATGTGCAGATAGGCGGCCCATTCCGCATTGGAAACCGCGCCGCTGGTATCCGGGCGGGTTTTTCCCGCCTCGGCTGCAAAGTGAAATTCGCGCTCGTCCCGGAGACCGCAAAAGGGACAGGGAAATATCTGCAATTCAACCTCCTAGTGCGGAATGCCAGAGGCCGCGCTTTCATCCACAAGCGCGCCTGTTGCGAAACGGCTGATGTCAAAGGGGCGACTGATCTCGTGATGGCCGCCCGTGGCCATCAGATGTGCCAGCAGATATCCGCCCGCCGGGATCGCCTTGAAGCCGCCGGTACCCCAGCCGCAATTGAGATAGATGCCATCCACGCCCGACGGCCCGATAATCGGAGAACTGTCGGGCGTCACGTCGACGATCCCGGCCCAATGGCGCAGAAGCTTCACCTTGGCCAAGGCCGGCATCATCTCGACCAGCCCGCCCAAAACGACTTCCTGCATCGGCAGGTTGCCGCGTTGACCGTAGGACGGCACTCGGTCCAGCCCACCGCCGACCACCAGCCCGCCCTTGTCGGACTGGCTGACATAAGTTCCCAGTGCCGGGCATAACACGACGGTATCCAGAACCGGTTTCAACGGCTCGGATACAAACGCCTGCAGCGCATAGGAATGGATGGGCAATTTGTACCCGGCAAGTTGCCCCAGAACAGACGAATGCCCCGCCACAGAAGCGCCAATCACGCCCGCGCGCGCTTCACCCAATGACGTCTGCACACCGACGCAACGCCCGGCTTCCATCACAAAGCCTTGCACTTCGCAGTTCTGAATGATGTCCACGCCCAATTGGTCGGCCGCGCGCGCATATCCCCAGGCAACCGCGTCGTGCCGACCGGTTCCGCCACGCGGCTGATTGACACCACCATGAATGGGATAACGCGCATCGTCCCGGAAGTTCAGAACAGGAACCCGCTTGCGGATCTCTTCCCGGCTAAGCAGCTCAGCATCTATGCCATTCAGACGCATGGCGTTGTACTGCCGCGCGGCCATTTCCATATCGTGCTCGGAATGGGCGGTCACAAGCATACCGCGTTGCGAGAACATGACGTTGTAGTTCAGCTCTTTGGACAGGCGTTCGTACAACCGGACCGAAAAATCATAAAGCGCGGCGCTTTCAGGATAAAAGTAGTTGGAGCGGATCGCGGTGGTGTTCCGCCCGGTATTGCCGCCGCCAAGCCAGCCTTTTTCAAGTACGGCGACATTGGTCATCCCGTGGTTTTTGGCAAGGTAGTAGGCGGTTGCCAACCCGTGCCCGCCACCGCCGATGATCACCGCATCATAGGCTGGTTTCAGCGTGGCAGACCGCCAGGCTTTGGCCCAGCCTTTCTGACCGCGCAAACCTTCGCGAAAAACCTGAAATGCCGAATACCGCGTCATTCTTTCTTATCCATTGCCAGTGAATAGGCCACGAAACTCTGAATCAACTCAGCTGAAGGTTCCTTTCCGGTAAAACCATTCAGGAACCCTTCGATCCGGCTTACTCGCACCTCCATGGTTTCGCGCATTTCTGCCGCGTGATATCCGATCTGCATGAAATACAGTATGCGCGCACGCGCATCTGCGTCGCCGGCGTCGTAGCCGTGGCGCGCGTACATTTCGGTTATGGCGGCCAGTCGGGTTTTATCGGCGGCGTCGATCAGAGCATTGACCTGATCGTCGCGGCGCGCCCATTCCCGCACCGCAAAATCCAGCCCCTGATCGAACAGATCCGAGGTCACAAAGCAGCGGAAGAAATTGCAAACCGCAGCACAGATATCTGGCGCGGGTTTTGCGCAGTGGGTTACGATCGTTTGCGTGTTCCGCGCCTCCCACTCCTCCAGAAGCTTTGCCAGAAGATCGGCCCTGTCCTCGAAGTACCAGTAAAAGCTGGACCGCGAGACCCCAAGCCGACGGGCCAGAGACAGTATCTTCAGCTCGGCAACACCTTCGTGAACCAGAACGTCGCGCGACAGGTTCAGCCAGTCTTCGCGGGTGACCTTGATGTTTCCGACCAGCGGGTCCTTTTCCGGGTCATCCCGGTTCAAAATGGGTTGGGCACGCTTGTTCATTCAACTCTCCGGCGGTGCACCGCCTTCCGCCGTGCGCTTTGCGATGAACTGTTTCAGGTTTTCGACCCGTGCACCATCCAAATCGGGTCTTTTGTCTGCAGCAAGAATATCTTTCCAGACCTTGGTCGCCCGCGCCGAGGCGTCAACTGAGCCGCGTTCGCTCCAGGTGCCGAAATTGGCATAGTCGTGCACAATCGGTTCATAGAATTCGGTGTTGTAACGCTCCATTGTCTGCGGCGCGGCAAAGAAGTGTCCACAGGGTTCTACCTGCGACAGTGCAGAATCCAGTCCGATTTCATCGGCCCCCGCCGCGCGCCCGGCGCAAAGTTCGGCCACCATGTTCAGAACCTCGGCGTCGGTGATGAGTTTTTCGTAGGAAACACTGAGCCCACCTTCGAGCCATCCTGCGGAATGAATGATCACCGTTGCACCGGCCATCAGGCACCCCCACAGGCCAAACTGGTTTTCGTTTGCCGCCTGCACGTCGTTCAGATTGGACGCTGAACCGGCAGCGGAACGCCATGGCAAACCTATGAAACGCGCCAGCTGCCCGGCCGCGAGCGAGGCGTGAAAATGCGCAGGTGTCCCAAAGGCGGGCGCCCCGGATTTCATGTCGACATTGGACGTGAACGTGCCGTAGCAGACCGGCGCACCCGGACGGGCCAGCTGGGTCAGCGTGATCGCCGCCAGCGCCTCGGCATGGCTGAGCGTAATCGCCCCGGCCACCGTGATCGGAGCCATCGCCCCCATCAGCGTGAAGGGCGTGACAATCGAAAGTTGCCCGTGTCGGGCAAAATCGATCAGACCCTGCGCCATCGGGATGTCGAGTGTACGGGGACTATTGGTGTTTATGATCGTGTACGCATGAGGCGTGGCAAGGAATTCATCGTCCGACAGACCCCGAAAGTTCCTCAGCATCTCAAAATTGTCCATTGCCTGCGGTGTGCCACGGGAAAACAGGAACGGAAACTTGTCTGACAGCGTCAGTTGAACTTCGGTCGTGAAATAGTGCCGCAGATGGGTCGGCACATCCTGAGGTTCGACCGAGGGTGATAGCATCTGAAACACATCGAAGTGATGGTTGATCTGCGTGTATTCCCTGTAGTCCCGCGCCGAACCCGCACGCCGCCCCCGTTCGAGGTCGGTCGCGTTGGGTGCCCCTGCCCCGGCTTGAAATACAAGGCTGCCAAGCTCCAGTATCACATCCCGGTG
Source organism: Ruegeria sp. AB8 (assembly GCF_056542605.1). Lineage (NCBI taxonomy): Bacteria > Pseudomonadati > Pseudomonadota > Alphaproteobacteria > Rhodobacterales > Roseobacteraceae > Ruegeria > Ruegeria sp. AB8. Next base: position 71,124 of record NZ_JBQGAB010000019.1, on the reverse strand, counting down.
TCGCGCCCCCGCGCGGCAGGTGATGGACTTTGGCGCCGTTGCCAGCGCCGCGTCGACCATGTCGCGTCCGATATTCACCATTTCGGTGTCCTCATCGACGCGGGCACCGCCTTTCGCGAAAATAGCCCGGGCCTCGGGCAACAGAACTTTTATGCCCAGCTCTTCCAGCAATCGCAGGGCAGTTGCGTGCATGTTCGCAATCTCATCTGCCGAAAACACGTCCATCGCCGGAAACGGGTTTTTGAGCTGGCGGTAGTTCACATCGCGCGCCGGGGTCCTGACGGTCTCGCCGCCGCGTCCCCTGCGCCTGCCACCCCGGCCGTTGCTTTCTGGGCTCATCGCATCACCCTCTCATCGCCAGGCCTTGGGGATCATAGGGCGATGCGGCAATCACACGCGCCGTTTTTTCAACGCCCACCACGTGGATCTGCAACTCAGTCCCTTCCTCGGCACATTCCCGATCCACCATGGCCATGGCCAGCGATCTCCGTATTGTGTGCCCGTATCCACCCGATGTCACAAAGCCCACGCGCCTGCCATCTTTCCAAACAGGTTCATAACCGCTGGCATCCGCATCCTGGCTGTCGATCTCAACCGTGACGATGACCTGATCCGGTGTGGCCATGCGTTCCGCTTCGGCCGCGGACTTTCCGATGAACAACTTGGACCAGTCAATCCATCGATCCATTCCCGTTTGCGCGGGCGTGTACGCTTGCGTAAACTCAGCCGACCAGATGCCAAAACTCTTTTCCAGCCGCAGTGACAGCAACGCGTTGAAACCAACTTCACGTATGCCCAGATCCGCTCCGGCCTTCAGAAGTGTCTTGCGCAGAGCGATGTGTTCAGCCGCTCGACAGTGGATTTCGTATCCCAGCTCTCCCGCTACTGAAAGCCGGCCGACTTTGGCGCGGATCAGTCCGATATCGAATGTACCGCACCCCATAAACCGAAGGTCGCCGATAGGGCCATCCGTCAGTTTTTCCAGAACCTTGCGGCTGTTTGGCCCAGACAGGCTGAACCCAACAATATCATCGGCAATGTCGCGGATCGTGACACCATCGGTCAGGTAGGTATTGAACCAGCGCATGTGCCATTCGCGCAGGTAGTAGCTGCCCATGATCCACCATGTGCCGTCGCCCCAGTTGAAGACTGTCAGATCACCTTTCAGCTTGCCTTCGGGGGACAGCATTGGGGCCAGTCTTGCCCGTCCGGGCCCAGGCAATTTGCTGGCCATCAGATTGTCCAGCCAGGCTTCTGCATTGGGACCCGAGATTTCGAAACGCGAGAATCCGGAGATGTCCAGCAGCCCAACGGTTTCTCGAACGGCTTTACACTCCTCGGCCACGAGATCGAATGCGTTGGATCGTTTAAGGGTTGGTGTTTCTGCAAAATCCTTGGCGGGGGCGAAGTACAGCGGAACCTCAAGTCCCCAACTGGCGCCCCACTGGCAGCCCGCTTCGGTCATGTCCGAATAGGCAGGCGCCATTTTCAGCGGACGGCCGGCCGGCAATTGTTCGTTCGGATAGGTCATCACAAACCGCCGGGTGTAAAACTGACCGGTGGTTTCCTTGATGTATTGTCTGTTCTCGGCAAATGGCCCGTAGCGCGCGACATCCATGCCAAAGACATCCGCCTCGGACTCACCATGGATCATCCATTCGGCCAGCGACTTCCCGACGCCGCCGCCTTGCAAAAAACCTGCCATCACCGCGCAGGCACACCAGTAGCCGGGCTTGCCGCGTACCGGACCGACCAAGGGGTTGCCGTCCGGTGAAAAGGTAAAGGCGCCGTTCACCCATGTTTTGACGCCCACATGCTGAAGATCCGGGAAACGCTCAAAACCCAGCGTCAGTTCTTTTTCAATCCGATCCGGGTCCTCCTGCTGCAACTCGAAACCGTATTCCCAGGGCGCGCCGTCCATCATCCAGTGTTAGTGATCGATCTCGTAAATGCCCAGCAGGATGCCGTTCTGATCCTGCCGCATGTAAGTAAAGCCCTCGAGATCCACGACCAACGGCAGTTCTCGTTCCAGCTTCTCGACGGCCGGGATCGTGTCGGAGATCAGGTAATGATGGTTCAGCGGCGAGACCGGCAGTTCGATACCGGCCATGTGACCCACCTGCTTGGCCCACAGGCCGGCGGCGTTGACAACATGTTCGGCGTGGATCGTCCCCTTTTCGGTCACGACCTCCCATCCGTCCGGGGACTGATTCAATTCCAGAACCCGGTTGTGTTCTATGACTTCTGCACCGTGCTTCCTGGCCGCGCCCGCATAGGCATGGACCGTGCCGGTGGTGTCGATATATCCTTCGCGCTCGGCCCACATGCCGCCCAGAATCCCGTGATCGGACATGATCGGGCACAGCTCTTTGGCCTCTTTGGGCGACACAAGGCGCACGTCGTCGATGCCGATGGCCTGAAATGTGCGATACGCCGATTGCAACCACTCCCATCTGTCAGGTGTTCCGGCCAGTGTGAGGCCACCAGTCATGTGCATCCCGACGGATTGTCCGGATTCCTTTTCGATCTCGGACAGCAGGTCGATCGTATAGGCCTGCAATGCAGCGATATTGGGGTCCGCATTCAGGGCGTGAAAGCCGCCTGCGGCGTGCCAGCTTGAGCCCGCGGTCAAAATGTTCCGCTCGATCAAACAGACATCTTTCCAGCCGAATTTGGCCAGATGGTACAAAACAGACGCGCCGACAACGCCCCCACCAATAACGACCGCACGATAGTGTGACTTCATCGGCCCATTCCCTTCCCTGAGTGCTTTGGATTCGGACAACAATAGTACTGTTCATAACTGTCCATTCCACAACAGCATCAATAGACAGTTCTGTCTAGTGTTTTCTGCAAGGCACTTTCGGGAATAACCCGCATAAATTCGGATGCGGGCCTAGTAGGATACCTTCAGGGTGTCACCGGTGATCACAAATTTCGGTGAATTGCCATCAATGGCGTTGCCAACGAATTGGGCCACATCCAGTTCAGCCATGTTCGCAGCCTGAAGAACGGGGTACTCAACCCCGTTTTTCGGACCATGACCGCGAGGGAAGGAAAAAACCAATGTTACCGGGGAACGATTTACATTTACGGCCCCGGAAACACTGAGCGTTGTGGGGTTCGGACCAAGCTGGATCTTCAGTATGCCATTGGTCAAATCCAGTTGTCCGATTCCAAGACCGTCATCATGTCCGCTGAGGTCCAGCACGCCATTGCCGATCAACTGAACCGTTGCCGAGCCTCCGGTGGATTTGTCGGAAAACAGGACCTGACCACCATCGCCGCCGCGCGCCCCTGCATAAGCAATCAAAGTGGCGCTGGCTGCGGTGCCCACATCCGTGAACGAGGTATATCCGCCCTCCTGACCCGGTTCATTGCCGCCCAGATTGTGAAAGATCGCAGTTTCTGCGGTCGGTGGAAGATTTGGCGCGCCGGTGCCGTAGGAAGATTCAAATATCGTATAGCCGCCAGCCTGACCGGGGTGGTTCCAGATTGTCGCCTTACCGGCACTGGAAAAGAATTCGTTCGGGGGTTTGATTGAAAAGATCGTATGCCCCGCGCCCGAGCTGCGGTTTACGGCACTTCCGAAATTCACAATGGTTGCGTTGGCGGCTGTGGCATAACCGTAGCGCGCTGTGAATTCGGTATGCCCGCCGCCTCCGGGCCAGTCTTTTGTTGCACCATAGTTGATATAGGTCCCGTCGCCCGCTGATGCGCCGGGATTGTCCATCGCCGGATAGTTGGGGTTGTTGTTGAAACTGGTCACGCCGCCATGCGCACCGTCGATTGTAGCCGGGTAGTTGTTGAACTTTCCCTGCCCGCCTGTCGCGCAGCCGTCAAAAGCGACGTCACCGCCATTGGCCCCATGCCAGTCCGCATCCACTGCGGTGCCGCCAAAATTCAGGTAGGTCGCTTGTCCGGCGGTCGAATAGTCGTAAAACTGCGTGTTGCCGCCATCACCGCCCGGGACAGTGCCACCGTGATTGATGAAAGTGCCCCGATCCGCCGATGCCGCCTGATGAAACACGGCATTGGCAAAGGTATCCCCGTCGCTGCCCAGAGTTCCAAAAATCGAAAAGGTCGCGGTTCCCGCGCGGGCACGTTCGCTGAATTTTACTGTGCCACCAAGACTGCTGTTTCTGTCCGGAGGGGGCACTTTCCCGGTTCTGAGCGTGAAGTACGCGGCCCCGGCATCGGCGTCGTCATGAAAGGCGATCGTGCCGCCCCCGTAGGTCGTTTCCAGCGACGGAGGGCCTGCGTAAAACGTGACCGGCCCCTCGCCTGCGGATGCAGAACCTGTGAACTTCAGCTGAGGTTGGTTGTAGGTTCCAAAGGACGCCACGATGAAGCTTTGGGTATTGAGCGATTGATTGACGATGCCGCGCCCGGTGATCGTCAGCGCGGGCTGCTTGGCAAGATCCCGAATTGTGAATGAATAGGCATCCGACTGTTCCGAAAACTCAAGACACTCGATCTGAGCCATTGAATCAGGAGTGAAGGTTATCGCGGTATGAGAGGATCCTCCGAACTGGGCGTTTGCCATCGGTATCTGATCTGTGTCCCAGTTGTTAGGATCGTTCCACTGATCTGAGGAGGGATTTGCTTTCCAATTTGCGCTCGTCATGACGAATTCCTCTTTGAACAAACAATAGGTCTTGGGCACGCTCCCGAGGGGCGGGCCAAAAGTAAAAGGATGCGCGTGTGCCGTTTGCACACGCGCCGGTCAGTCAAAATTCAAAAAGCCGCCTGAAAGTCGCCTTGTAGGCATCAGACGCGCCACCCAACACCGGCGCGCCGTGGCCACAGAAAACGTGCCTGAATTCCAGAGCCGACAAGCGCTGAAAATCTTCGGCCTGAGGTTCAGACACCTGCATCCAGACCGGGCCGACATTGGCCGGTGTAAAAAACCCCATGCCTTCCATCATTTCGGCAGAATCCTTACTGAAGAATTCGTCAGGGTTCAGATAGTTCTGCAATGCGTCGCACGCGATCATTACACCGCCGTCCCGGTCGAGCCTAAAAATGCATTCCGGGGTCTTGGTGGTCTTGAAGGTGAAAAGCTGCGCACCTGATACCGGCAGTTCGCCGCCTTCGACCAGTTCACGATCCACCGGAACGCCTTCCTGACCGGCACCAGGCTGGGCCCAGTAGGTCGCGCCAAATGTGTCCCGGTAAAAGGCATCGTCGGCTCCGTGCAAACCACCGACCTGAACGACGTCGGTAATCCGGCCCAACTGCTCCAGCGCCTTCAACCCGTCATCGGAAAGCCTGACCGCATTGAACAATATCAGCCTGACACCTTCGCGAACTATCGTCATGTTCCGGCTGAACTGCCAGTCAATGTCATTGAAATGCATCTCTCGTGTGCCGGTGACGAAAAATATGTCAGGCAAAGGTTCCGAGATGACTCCATGCGGAGACGCTGCCAGATGGCCCATAATACCCCCCTTTAAAAAGCCCTATCCTAGCCTTTTTTCGGCTGGCAGGGAAGTATAGTCGAATTGACCTGCATACTGATACTCATCCGCAAAGGCGTGCAGATAGGTGTTCAGACAGTCTTTCTGGTCCGGCCGCAGCCGGTCGTTCAGGATATCTTCGAGACATTCGGTCCCGTCGCTGGTGTCCAGTCGCTTGAGCAAAAACACCGTGACTTCCCTGCCGCCGAACCAGTCCTTCCCGATAGATTGCGCCGGACGCGCATTCGTCATGTCAAAGACAGATCCCGCCAACACCGTCAGGTGCCGGGCAAGCCCGGTGTGGTCAATGACACGGGGAACAGGTCCCGGGTCAAAGGCGGGCAGGACCGGTGGCTGAAGAACCGGATGCCGGTTCAGCGCCGCAATGTACTCCGGGTCAATGCCGGCCTCGGACGCCCCGCGCGCCAGAATGTTCAGATAGCGGCGTGTTGGCAGGCAGGCGTCGTTGACAAAATCCGGCAAGCCAACATAGGCCAGCGCCTGCTCGGTCCCCTGAACAGTTTCGATGTCGACCACAGTCCGGTCATACCCCACGCCATAGGCTTCCATCTGGTCCAGCGCTGCAAGGTCGGCCTCGTTGCAGCAATGCAGAACGCCCAGAACCCGGTCCTGTGGGTTTCCGGTTTGTTCGATATTTCCAACGCCCCCTTCGTGGCGAAAGAAATGCTCGACATTGAACGTTAAACGCCACCCCCTGAGCGTCGCCGCACGGGACGCCGAAGGTGTGACGCCTTTAGCTCTTAATGAAGTAAAATTCATATTAGAGCCGTATCCAAAATAGTTAATCAAGGTTATGCTCTATCTTAATTTCATCCTGTGTAATAATGCAGGAGCCCGCGTTTGTGTCACAGTTTTTTTAAACAGTTCCTTGTAGTCTTTCAGGAAGGTAGTTTCTGCCTTGCATCTTGAAATCGCCGGATACCAGATCGAACAGCAGATCGAGGCGTTTTACGCAAGTTCGCTTTTTCATGCCCGCAACAGCAAAAGCGGGCAGCCGGCGATTGTCAAAACCTTGTCTGCCGAGTTCCCCGATATTCGGGATGCCAAGCGGCTGGAACGTGAGTATTGGCTGTTAAACGAGCTAGGCAGCCTGGACGGGATTATCCCGGTCACGGATTTGGTTTTCCTTGGCAATGGCGCCCCGGTCATGATCAGCCCCGCGACCGGATGGACATTGTCGCATTACCTGCGCGCCAAACGAACCGCCACATGGCCGCTTGAGCGTGTTGTCGACATCATAGTCCGGCTTACCACTGCGCTGGACGCCATCCATGCGCGCGGTATGGTTCACAAAAACATCGCACCACAGAATATTCTGCTGGATGACACGGACTGGAGCGTCCGGCTGATGAATTTCGAAATCGCGACGGCCCTTTCGCGGGAACATCAGGGGAAAGTCGCTTCGAAACTGATCGAGGGCCATCTGCCTTATATCTCGCCCGAGCACACCGCACGGATTTCGCACGATGTCGACTACCGATCGGATTTCTATTCTCTTGGTATCGTATTCTTTGAACTTTTGTTTGGGCAATTGCCATTCAGGGCCGAAACGCAACTTGAATGGGTCCATGCGCACATCGCCAAGCGGCCACGTGTCCCGGATGATGCCGGGGCATATGTTCCAGCGACGCTGGTCGAGATTGTGCTGCGGCTTTTGGCCAAAAACCCTGAAGACCGCTACCAAAGCTCGTTTGGCCTGTTGCACGATCTTGAGATCTGCCGCCGAAGCCTCTCGCGCACAGGTGAAATTGCGCCCTTCGATATCGCGCAGCGAGACACGTCCGAAACGTTTCGTGTTCCACAAGTGCTGATCGGACGCGATGCCGAGCTGGAACAATTGACCCAATTGCTTGCCAAGGTAGAGGCCGGCGCATCCGAGCTATGCCTGATCTCCGGCAGTTCAGGGGTTGGGAAAACCGCGCTGGTCGCGGAACTGAACCGGCCAATTCTTGAGGCGCGCGGCTTTTTTCTGCGCGGCAAGTTTGACCAGTTTGAAAGGGTCAGACCTTATAGCGGCATTGCCGCTGCATTTTCCGGGCTGGTTCAGGAACTGCTGGCGGAACCGCCAGAGTCCCTGGCGACGTGGAAATCAAACATAGTCGGCGCATTGGGACGAAACGCACAAGTGTTGCTGGATGTCCTGCCGGATCTGGGGCTGATCATCGGACCGCAACCGCCGGTCCCGACCCTTCCTCCGACCGAGGCGCAGAACCGGCTGCAACTGACATTTCTAAGCTTCGTAAGGCTGCTGGCGGATGAAAACCACCCGCTGGTACTGTATCTTGACGACCTGCAATGGAGCGATGCACCGACACTTAACCTTTTGCAGAAAATGGCAACGGCCCGGGACATAGGTCATCTGCTTATTCTGGGCGCTTATCGCGAGAATGAAGTGGACAGCGGCCACCTGCTGAGCCTGATGCGCAAGGAGGTTGCCAAGACACGGGCGGTACATGATCTGACCTTGCCGCCGCTGGATCAGGCGGTCGTGAACCAGATAGTTGCCCGGACATTCCGAACGGATGAGGCGGACACGCAAGAGCTTGGCGCTGTTCTTTTTCAACGAACCGAAGGCAATCCCCTGTTTGTAAAAGAACTGCTTCAATCCCTGTTCGACGATGGGATGATTAACTTTGACCGCACACATGGTCGCTGGACATGGGATCTGGCTGCGATCAGGAAGGCCGAAATTGGCGATAACATTGTCGAGTTCCTGATTGGAAACCTGAACAAGCTTCCGGATGACACCAAGGAAACGTTGCGCATGGCCGCCTGTATCGGACACGAGTTCGACATGGCCAAGCTGTCTCTGATTCATCAGCGCTCTAAAGAGCAGCTGGGCCTGTCCCTGATGAGCGCCCTGGCCCGCAACATCATCCTGCCCTTGGACGACAGCTACCAGCTTTTCGATCAGGCCGCAGCTCTGACGGACGCCAGGGCAGATGCGGCAGTCAACCCGCGCTACCGGTTCCAGCATGATCGTCTGCATCAGGCCGCTTACGAGTTGATTGATGATGCCGAAAAACAGCCCGTTCATCTGTCGATCGGACGACTTTTGCAGAGCGAAGACACGGATGAGCCGCAAAACGAACGCCTGATCAAGATCGTTCGCCATCTGAACGTGGCGCGCGAACTGATCACCGGGAAAGATGACAAGCGCGAACTGGCAGAACTGAACCTGGCGGCTGCTCGCATTGCGCACAATGCGTCCTCTTATCAGGTGGCTTTGAACTATTTGCGTGTTGCCCGGTCCCTCCTTCCTTCGAACCCGTGGCAAGAGGCCTATGGGCTGACCAGATCGCTGTCATCGCTTTATGCACAAACTGCCTATCTGAACGGCTTGCATGACGAGGCCGATGCCGAGTTGTCGCGCGCGCTGGAAAGCCTTCGGACCTCGCTGGACAAGGCGCGTGTGTTGTCGATGAGAACAAGGCATTACTCGACCTTAGGCCGGATGAAAGACTCCATCGATTCAGCACTCGAAGGGCTTTCCCTTCTTGGGATCAGGTTCACGGCGGATGTCTCGGATGCAGAGGTTGAAGCAGAAATCGCAGAAATTTCGGTCAACCTGGCAGGCCGGGAGATTGCCGATCTGATCAACGTGGGCCGTATGACGGACGCCAATATGGAAACGGCGGTCGGGCTGTTGATGGAGATCTTTCCTGCGGCCTTTCTGTCAGGTGCCGGAAACCTGTTCCGTCTCTTGATCCTAAAATCCGTCAACCTGTCACTGCGGTTCGGAAACTCGGCCGAAACCGCCTTTGCCTACTCGACGTACGGGATGTTGCTGTGCGGGGGCATGAACCGCCCTGCTGAAGCGATCAAGTTCGGCAAGCTCTCGCTTGCAATGAACGAGGCATATGACGACATCGCCCTGAAATCCCGCATTATTTACGTCTACACGATGTTCATCCACCACTGGGGCCACCACTGGAGCACGATGACAGAATGGTTCACCCGTGGCTTGGAGGCGGGATACCAGTCGGGCGATCTGTTGTATCTGGCCTATAACGCTCAGGATTGCATCATCTGGGACCCGCGTCTGGATCTTGAAACCGCAATTGCCGAACAGTCGCGATACATGGTGATCGTCAAAGACTGCAACTATGCGGACAGCTACGATTCAGGCAGTCTTTTTCTGCAGATGTTGCAGAATTTCGCAGGCAACACCCGGGATTTGTATTCACTTAGCGATGAGACGTTCGATGAAGTTTCCTGCCTGAATAGAATGACCGAGCGCGGGTTCATGACAGGTGTCGCGAATTATCACATTTATAAGACCGAACTTTACTGCCTGTACCGCGACTTCAAGGGAGCCGTTCCGCACGTGACCGCGCAGGAAAGGTTGATGGACAGTGTCATGTCGCTGCCGCAATCCGTTCGGTTCCGGTTTCTGGCCTTTCTGACCTATTCCGCGACGTACCAGACATCCCCTGCGGACGAGCAACCGCACCTATGGCTGAAGATGGAAGAACACGCCAATCATATGGCCGACTGGGCCCAGCACTGCCCCGAGAATTTCAGCCATCTCGACCTTGCCATGCGCGGAGAGTTTGCGCGCTTGCAGGGCGATATGTTGAATGCGCTGTCGTGTTATACCCGGGCCGTCGCATGTGCCGAAGAGAACGGGTTTACCCGCGACCGGGCCATGATTCACGAACTCGCGTCGTCGGCCTTTGAGAAGATCGGCCAGAGTTTTGCGGCCAATGCGCATCTGGACGCTGCCCGCCGCCTGTATCACCGATGGGGTGCAAGGCGGAAAGTCGATTTGATGGATGCCGAGAACCCCACCCTTCAACTCATCGCACCAACCCGTTCATCGGGGGACAGGGATGCAGAAAACAGCGGATATTCGATCTCGCACAGCGCTCTTGACTTGCAGGCGGTCATGAATGCGGCCCGCGCGATTTCGGGCGAAATCGTGTTGAGCAATCTGCTGTCACGCACAATGCGCATTCTGCTGGAAAGCACGGGCGCGCAGCGTGGCGTTTTCCTGTCAATGAATGACGATCAACTACTGGCCGAAGTTGAATGCCTCGTTGAAGAGGGCGACCTGGAAACACGCAATATTCAGTTTGAACCCGACCCCGATACCCTAGCAATGTCCGTTGTCAATTATGTGGCCCGAACCCAGAAACCTCTGGTTCTCGACGATGCAGCCGGCCATCCGCGGTATGGCATTGATCCTTATGTCGTCAGGAATCAGATCCGCTCGGTCATGTGTGTTCCGGTGATCCGTTCCGACCGCTTTTCCGGGATTGCCTATCTGGAGAACAACCTGGCCGCCGGAGCATTCCCGGAGGAGCGGGTTGCAATTGCCGAATTGCTGACGGCGCAAGCCTCAATATCCATCGAGAACGCCAAGCTTTATGTCGATCTTGAGCAGAAGGTCGAACAGCGCACCGCTGAACTAAGTCAGAAAACAAATGCACTGGAAGCCGTTGCAAACCAGCTGTCCAAGTACCTGTCACCGCAGGTATATCGATCGATTTTCGATCGCAGGAAAGAAGTCAGACTGACGTCGGAGCGCAAGCTTCTGACGATCTTCTTTTCGGATCTGGTCGGGTTCACCGAGCTTGCCGAACAGATGAGTTCCGAAGATCTGAAGACATTGCTGAACCACTACCTGTCAGAAATGTCCGAAGTTGCTTTGTCTTTTGGCGCGACCATCGACAAGTTTGTCGGCGACGGAATTGTCATCTTTTTTGGCGATCCGGAAACCCGCGGGCCTGAAAATGATGCCATTGCATGCGCCAAAATGGCGATTGCCATGCGTGACAGACTTGGAGCGCTGCGCGAGGAGTGGCTGAAAGAAGGCATCCGAAAACCTCTGGAATGCCGCATGGGCATTCACACCGGATACTGCACCGTTGGCAATTTCGGCAGCGAGTCCCGAATGGATTACACCCTGATTGGCCGCGCTGTGAACCAGGCCTCGCGCCTTGAAAACGCTGCGCGCACCGGTAGCATTCTGATTTCGCAGGACACGTATGACCGGATCAAACCCGAAATCGCCTGCGTCGAACATGGAACGGTTGAACTGCGCGGCATCGGGGCGCCCGTCAGAACATACGAAATCACTGGTCTGAAACAGGACGAAAACACCTGAGGTACATGAAAGACATCAATTGTCCCGTTCTTGGACGCCTCGCTAGCTGTGTGTCATGCTGTTCTTCGGTCCGGACGGAGGCGCAATCTTGCACCCGCAGGTTTCGTTCCCAGCCCCGGCGCACCGCGCCATCGCTTCGTCGAACGTGTATTTCGGGTGCGGCGGCGGTCCCGGACAATAGAACAAGTCCATCTGGGCCAGCGCGCACATGACCTGCGCGTCGTGTGGGTCACCGGGATTGGGCGGCCCGAGCCCTTTGGTGTTGCCGAACCAGCGTTGGCAGGCATTCTCCTTTGCCTGCTCCGGCTCGATATCGGGGTTTTTGGTGTATTCAAACAAAAAGGACGCAGCCACCAAATCCTGCGCCTCGTACATCCGAATATCCGGTATCTTTTTCGCGCAGTCCGTGCACTTTCCGGTCACTCCTGCCGCGATCATGTGGTTGGCAACCATATACGGTGTCTCGCGCGGGTCGTCGGGGGAAATCCGTACTTTCCCGACCTGCAAGACCGGCGTTTCCGGCGTGCCGTTTTCGTCTTTCGGCATATCATCCTTGAACGCGACCCTGAACCAGCCGGGAGCCTGCGGATCATAAAGAGGTGATCCGCAGACCAGCAGCGGCAGCGTGTGACGCTCACCTGTTGCGTTGGGCCCATTCAGATAGAGGTTAAGCATCGATCGGATATAGCTGCGCTCGGGCGGGCCATCGAAAAAGCCCGAGGCCATCATGATGGGAAAATAGTCATTGGGGTATTCGCTTTGACCTGCACCGGGCGCGGCGATTGGATTTACATCCACAATGGTTCGGTAAAAACTCACGTCATCCGCGGGAATTCCGCTGGCCCGCAACACGGTATCCCAGCGATGCATGGTCATACACTCCAGAAAAGTACCCTGCTGCAACACCTGCCACGGCGGGTAATGCATCAGCAACAAACCCCGCTGACCCAGGACGTTCAGCCCCAGTGGCGGGAAGAGATGCCATTTGCACAGGCCGTCGTCCTTGTCGCTGTTGACCGGATAACCGGCCATCGGGTTCCAGACCCCAAGGTCCTGCAACAGGTTTTTTCCCGCGACCGCCTTGCCCGCGGCATCCGGCGCGAACAGTTTCTGATGGTGTTCGGCAAAGACAGACAACGCCGCTTCCGGCTGATCAGCCGAGATCGAAACCCGGTATTGCCCGCCTGACTTTGTGACCTGCACGTTGCCCGAGGAAAACCCGTCAGCCTCAAGCGAGTTCCTTGTGTAATGCGCAATCACGCTTTCGCGGTCGGTCAACCCGAGATCGGAATTGGCAAGTTCGGCAGGTGGGAACAGTTCGTTCAACAGCTCCACCGCCCCCAGAGAATAGGAAAACTCAGCCATCGGATCAGCCATCCGAACCGATAGGCGGATAGTCCTTGTCGTAAGGCACCGAGAGCTTAGGGTGATCGGTGCGCGGATCGCTCAGTTCAAACACGGATTCAAAAGTCGGTGCCGCCTGTACCCGATCGCCCAAGCCCCAGCGCGCACGCGGGATGCCGTACCAGTCCAAAACCGTCGACAGCAGAGAGGTGCCTTCATACGGCTGCGGTTGGCCACTGCGAAACACCGTGTTGGATTTCACTCGCGGCGACACCACTATTGTCGGAACACGCGGACCCAAAACATCATACTTGAACCCGTCGTTCACATCCCTCGGCCAGGCCGGTTGTGCCAACGGTGGTGCCTCATGGTCGTACATTCCTCCGCCCTTGCTGAACGTGATCACCAATGCGGTTTTGTCCCATTGCGGGCTGGCCCTCAGCGCCTCGTAGATCTCTTTCAGTTTGCGTTCGCCCGGAACCATGTCGCCGGAAGCACCGGGATGATACGAGGTCGCGCCACTTGGTGCGATCCAGGCGGGTTCGAGGAACGAGAATTTCGGCAGCATCCCCGCCTTCGCATCTGCAATGAATGTGCTAAGCGGCTGCACGTACTGAAACTTGCTTTTGTCCACGCTGGGCAACTGATTGCGCATATACAGGTGATAGGTGAACACTTGGTTCTCCCATTCCACCGAGTAATAAATCTTCCAGTCCTGATGGCCGTTGTTTTGAAGCACTTTCCAGATCGGCTGCCGCAAGGGCCGCTCTGCGTATTGCGTGTATTGCGGCTCACCTTCGCAGTTTACCGTAATGTTGTAGTTCGATCCCGACAGGGCAAAACCCCGGTTGGCAATTGTGCCGCCCGGCATGGGTGAAAACCAATAATCGCTCACCGCGTAATTCTCGGCCAGACCGTTCAGCACCGGTAATTGTGTCGGGCTGAACGAACTCATTGCTTCGGGGCTGAGGTTGTTGGACACAAACCCGCCCATGTCCGGCACTGCACCGCTTTGATAGGCAGGAAAACCGCCGCTGTATTGCTGCTGAATGCTGTCGGCTGTCGAATGAAACGGATCGATCTTGGGCGAGGAGAGTACGAACTGATCGCTCAGCTTGCCATCCTCATACTGGTGCACCGGATACGGGGTGCCTTTGTAAGTGTTCGTATAGGATTTTGAGTTTGCCTTGAACGGCGGTTCCGCGTTCACATAGTTCAGGTGGGGTGCGTCCGCGTCGTATAGCCAGCCCAGAACACTGTCCATTGTCCGACTTTCAAGCATGTAGACGACCACATGTTCGATATTGGTGCGCATGAAATCCATAGTGCCGGGAACAAGGGCTTTGGCGGCATCAATGGGAATCGGCATCTGTACCGGAGTCAGCTGACCGGACACATCAAACCCCTGAGGCAAGGCGCCCTGTTTCAGGGGGCCGACAAACGGGTCGGGAAGGAACGGATCAAACCCCCAAAGCCGGTAACTCCCATCTCCGGGCGCAATGTCCAGAATGTTCTCACCCATGGCGATTAGGTGGTGCGAGGCATCAATGTCCGGGCGCGTGCCTTCAGATATCGTCGGCATCGACAACGGATGCCAGTTTTGCGGATCAAAGTTCCACACGCGGTATTTCGAATGATCCGCGATCCATTCGAGCACATAGTTGCCCATGGGCAGCAATGCGCTACCGCCGGTGATCTCGGCAAAGGCATCCTGCGGCCCCATCGAGGTAGGCAGCGGGTCGGGCGGCGACATCGGGCTGGGTGCGGGATCGAAATTCCACAGCATATATGTCCCGCGTGCAGCTGTCGGCATATAGGCCATGACATATCCCGTCATGGGCACAAGCTGCACGATATCCGTTTCAGAGGCATCCCAGGTATAGTGATCGAAATACTGCCAGAATTTGTGCTGCTTCCATTTCCCCGATTGCAAAGGCTGAACGCTCAGCGGGTCGGGGTTGGTCGGGTCAAATTCGAACAGATCATAAGGAACATGGGGATCTTTTGGGTCCTGAAGCTGCGACAGATCATAGGAGAGCATATACCCACCGATCGGACACAGCTTTGTGCTGGATGGAAAGTTTGATCCGGGCGACAACAGGATCTGTTCGAACAGCTCAGGCAGATCCATGTTCAGCCGCCACAGGCTGTAGGTGTCGCCGCTGTTGGCCTGGTTAATCAGATAGGTTGGTGCTGCATTTGCGATAAAGTCTTTCTCGGCCATGTTTCCGTCCAATCCATGCGGGGTCAAAAACTGAAAAAAGAGAGAAATGGGAAACGATTTGTTCACCAATTTGCAACAAATACGCCAAATCAAAAAGAAAAATCTTCTGACCTCCGAATGAGCCGCGCATGGCTGGGGGTGGATTTTTGGCTTTGAGTTGCGCTGCTATGAGGCGCTGGAAACCGACCCAATAGACTGTCAGCCAGTTTTCCGTCGACAAAAACGATTGCCGTGCGCCACGTCCCAAGAAGACGACCTACGTTCAAGATTGCATTACAGAACAAAGGTCTGCCGTGTGAACGTAATTCTGTCGTCATCGACAGATGGGGTGGTGCCGGGGTTTACCGAAAAACGAACTGAGCATCCGAAAACCAACATGTCCCATACGCGGGCGAGTGATAGAGATTGATAACATCATTAAGCTTCATTTGTGGATGCTCAAACCTGCGAGAGACCGGTTTTGTTCCGCCGAAAGCGAAAAGAATCACCGTGATGTGATTGCAAAAATCCAATCGAAGCAACGGATGACCAATAAGCCTCGCGACAATGGTTTTTTGTGAATCCTGCACTGGTATGGATGTCGATGCTGTGCCAATCTTGTGCCCCGGATAACCTGATCGGCAGCGTTGAAAGTGGAAAAGAAAAACGACCCTGAAAGTGAAGTCGGTCAGACGCTTCAGCGGTTGCGGCATGAACGGGAACTGACGCTGGGCGATCTTGCGGCTCGGGCGCAAGTATCCACTGCGATGATCAGCCGGATCGAAAACGCCAACGTCTCGCCTTCGCTTTCAACACTGCAATCTTTGGCAGATGCTCTGGATGTGCCGCTGATGGCGCTGTTTGCCCGGTCGGATATCGCTGCAGATGTTCATCACGCGCGCGTTGGCGATGGCCTGCCCGCGCGGCGCATCACGCAGGGGCATGCGCATAACTATCTCCTATTGGGCAAGCACTCGGCACCCGGGGGGATTTTTCAGTCTGCGCGAATTCGCATTTCAAAAGAGCAATCCGGCAATTTGCCCAACTATCAGCACGAAGGTCATGTGTTCATCTACATGATCGAAGGGCAGGCCACATACCGTTGCGGAGGAGAGAATTTCCAGATGTCTGCGGGGGATACATTGAGCTTCGATGCCAAGCTTCCGCACGGCTTCAGTGAAATCCTGTCTGATGCTGTCGAGTTCATTACGGTCTCAACCCGCCCGCAATAGGGCGCTGCCAAGCTTCGGCCTGTGAGGCCGAACCTTGCAGCTATCGGCGATTGAGCGCTGCGCGAAAAGTCGAACGCGCCTCTGCGCTGTGAATGTAGGCGTAGTCTCTGGGATAGGAGGTTCCTGCCGTGATCTCCATCGAAACAAACTGAGGGCCTGCCAGAGACAGGATCTGCGGCGCGGCTTTGGCGAACCTGTCAACATTGGTGAATCGCTGAACCCCGGCATAGCCAGCCGCCCAGGCCATTGCAGCAAAGTCGACCTTTTCAGCACCGGGCAACGGATGCGCTCCGTTCACCTCGTAAACCCGATTGGCCGAAAGAAAGTGATAGAGGTTCGACACGCCAGCGCCGGCGATCGTCACCAGCGACCCGAGGTTCATCAGCAGGCTGCCGTCGCCATCAAGAACAATTACGCGCCTGTCCGGATTGGCCAGCGCCAGACCCAGCCCGTGGGACGATGCCTGACCCATCGCGCCAACGGCGACATAGTTCAGGTCTCGCGGGTTCAGGGCCAGCCAGTCAAAGCAGCTTTGATAGACTGCAACTACAATGTCACTGTCATGAATGTGGGGGATCAGCGCCCGCAACGCCTCGTCACGACGCATCGTCATGACGCCTCCGGAGGTCTGCCGATCAGAAAGATATGAGGCTGCGAGGATGCATAGGCCATTGCGATGGCCTGCGGTATGTGGGTTTCGTCGCCGGGTTCTTCGATCAGCGAATGCGATACCTCCATCGCGTCAAGGACAGGGCGGATTATCCGAACACCGTAGGAGGAAGATTGATCCGGGTGCACATGTGGTTCCTTGCCCTGCAAACCAACCATCATCACAACGGGCAATTCATAATCCATCCCGATCGCACGAATTGCATTTAGGGAGTCCATCAACCCTGTCTGCTGCATCATCAGAACGGCCCGGGTTCCATTGTAGGACATGGCGCCGCAAATACTGACACCTTCATCCTCTTTGCAGATCCGCGTCAGTCGAAAATCGGGATCCTTGGAAATGGGCCACAACAGACCGTCGCTGGTGACGATATCCGGAAGGGCGACGATTTCCTGAACCTGTGCGGCCTTGAGCTGCGCAATGATCGCGCGCCCCGACGGGTATGCAACCTTTGGCGCGTCCACCGTAATTCCGGAAGACATACCCATTACACGCCACCGTTCAGGAATTTGGCAATTCCGTCCCGTGCAATTTTCAATTCATGCATATGCCCGACTGTAATGCGCAGATAGTCCGTGTACGCTGGCGATGCGAACCGCCGCACGGCAATGCAGTGCTGCAAAAGCGCGCGTGTCGCAGCTTCTGCTGACTTGTTGCCATCCGGGAAGTGAACAAGAACGAAATTTGCCTGACTGGGGATGACGTCCAGTCCCAACCCCTGCATCTCGGCGGTGATCCAGTTCCTGCCCAAGCGGTTGGCATCGCGAACATACTGAGTGTGGGCTGTGTCCTCCAATGCGGCGATCGCAGCCATTGCCGAAGGCGAAGCAACCGGAAAGGTCAGCCCGATCCTGCGAACGACATCGACGATGTCGTCAGGCCCATACAACCAGCCCACGCGCGCGCCTGCCAGACCGTAGATTTTTGAGAATGTACGGCACATGACCACGTTTTGGGCCTCTTCAACCAGAATATGCGCTGGCTCGTAATCTTCGGCATCGATGTATTCTTCATACGCCGCGTCGATTATCAGCAGTACATTGTCTGGCAAGGCGGCGTGCAGGCGGCGAATTTCAGAGCCGTTCAGATACGTGCCTGCGGGGTTTTCCGGGTTGGCCAGATAGACGATGCGGGTCCGTTCGGTCACGGCTTCGATCATGCGGTCGACAGAGGGTTTGAAACCATCGTCCGCAACCGACACGACGCCTGCATCGTTGGCGTGCGCATAGTTCGGGACCTTCAGGTACCCGTTCGCGCTGCGGATCAATTCAGTACCCGGACCCAGATAAGCGCGGGCAAGCCGTGCCAGCAGGTCGTCCGATCCCTGCCCGGTTGTGATCCGCGTGGCATCGAGGCCGAAATGTTCAGCAATGGCCGGGGCGAGAGTTAGATCGGGGTTTTCCAGATACCGTTCGATTGAACTTGTGGCTGCCTGCGCGGCGGTCCGGGCCAAACGGCTGGGACCAAACGCGCTTTCATTGGAATTTAGCAGGACAGACGGTGGAGGTGATGCATCAATCGCCCCTGCGACCATGTGGGGTTTGATGCGCGAAATTCCTGATTTCGCCAAGGCTACTGTCATTCTTGTCCTCCAGCAGTCACTGGCCGGGTAGGTGGCGCTTACTTTTATCATACAATGTTTACTTTTTAGCAACTCAATTTCAAAAATATTATGAATAAAGTAAGCCTTCATGGATGAAGGCGGCGCGACGCTTGTTTGCCCGGATACCTGCGGCATCGGGTTGGAATTGAAAGGCATGAAACGACAGCCCAAAGGGCAAACGGCTTTTGGGCAAACTTCAGCGAGGGTCGCTTGGAACTGTATTACCCGGCCATCGGAAGCAGTATCGCCAATGAAAGCGGTATACTGACCGCAGCAATCAGGGTCTGCAGCGTGACGATCGCCGCCATCAAAGGCGCATCACCGCCCAGTTGTTTTGACAACGTGTAAGAGGACGCACCCGTCGGAACAACGGAATAAACCACGGCGATCTGCAGCACGTTCTGCGGCAGTCCAACGGCCAGTCCGATTACCAGAACCGCGACAGGGAAAACCACCATCTTGCCCGTGAACGCAAGGATCAGGGGTATTGTGCTGGCAGCCATTGCGCGGACTCTCAGGTTTGCGCCAACGGCCAGCAGAGTAATAGGCAGCGCCCCCGCACCCAGAACATCGGCCACATCGTGAACCACCGGAATCCGGTCTCCGATCAGCTGGTTGGCACCCACTGCCAGCAGGATTGAAATGACATAGGGGTTGCGGGCCAGTTCACGCAGAATGGCCAGCGGCAGACTCGTGGTTCTGTCGCTTTTCAAAGAACCGACCAGCATGATCACCATGACGATATTGGTGATCGGAACAAGGATCGCCGTAGCCAGAATGGCGATGTCAAACCCGGCCGGACCGAAAAGGTTTGCCGCCAGAGCAAGTCCTATGAAGGAATTGTGCCGGGCACTGCCCTGCAAAATGGATGTCCCCTGTGGCGGTGCGAAACCCATCAGGCGCGTACTGACAACCGCAAAGATCAGCGCAGCAACAAACCCGCCAAGGATCGTGGCCGAATAAAGCCCAAGCGCTGATTTGTCCAAAGGCGACATTGAGATCTTGCTGAACAGCAGGCATGGCATCAATACCCAGTAGACAAGTTTGTCGTTCAGATTCCAGAAGTCCGTGCTGGGAATGCCGCCTTTCCGAAGGGCCAGCCCAAGGGCAATAATCAGAAAGATCGGCAGAATGGAGGTCAGCGTTGTCAGCATGGCAATCAGCATTTCGAAAGGCGCTTATTGAGCGGACCTTTTCATGCCGGATATTGCAATTCAACAGGTGGTTTCGCTCTGACTTCAAGTCAGGATCGTTATTCTCGTGAGTTGCGGAAATTGGTCCGCTAGGCGGCCCATTCAAAGCTGCAAGAACAAAGGCCCAAGCTGTGAACCTCCGTTTCTTCAGGCGGTCGCCCGGGCCAGATAATCCTCAATCATATCGCCAAAACTCTGTTCGACTGCGAATTCGAAACCGCCATCACACCTTGTCACGAGCGCCTTCAGGCCAAACACCTCGGAATAGGTCACGTCATCCGGGCCGAATATGGTTTCGTTCAGATCCAGCGGACAGGCAATGGCCATCACGTCGGCCGCCTCGGGTCCGGCAACGCGGAAAAACGTCAGCGTGTCCGAAATTCGTACGATGCTGATATCTTCCGGGCAATCGGCCGGTTTGAGCCTTTCCTCATATTCCTGTTCACGATTTAGCCCAGTCCGAACAATCCAGTGATTTCGGCCGACATGGTACAGTTCGGCCCCCTCTTGCCCGATGCGGGTATTGGGTTGTTTTGGCAAGCTCGGCAACAGGTCCTTGACCCAGCTTTCGATTGCCTCGGGTTGCCCCTTAAGATCAAAAAGTGCGCTCAGGCTCTGGCGCGCAACTTGTACGTCATAGCTCATCTCAGGACCTCAGAAGTTTGCCGTCGGGGTCGTGAAACACCGGTCTGGTGATTGTGACCGGGATGACCTTGTCCCGAAGACGGACATACGCGGTTTCACCGTGCCGGGCATGTCCGTTTTCCAGCAAAGCCAACCCGACCCAGCGGTCGTTTACCACGCTCCAGACGCAGGCCGTAACCAAGCCTTCGGTCGCCTCCTTTCGGCCGCCGGGGGTCAGTGGCGCGCCTTCCGGAACCTGCTGGTTGGTGTCTTCGGGCAGAATGCCAACCAGTTCGCGGCGAACGCGCCCGCTTTCGCGTCGCAGCAAGACCGAGCGTTTGCCAAGATAGTCCGGCTTCTTTTTGGACATGACCCAGCCCATCCCCAGATCATATGCGTCGACGGTGCCGTCGACTTCGTGACCCAGCGAAAGAAACCCCTTTTCGACCCGCAGTACATGGCTGGATTCCGAACCGACCGGCAGAATCCCAAATGGGGCACCCGCCTCCATCACTTTGTCCCACAGTTCGGCCATATGACGCGGGGCAACATTGACTTCAAAGGACAGCTCTCCGGTAAAACTGACACGAACGACACGGGCCGGAAACCCGGCAACGGTGCCATCCCGGAAAGACATGAAGGGGAACGCGTCAGTTGACAGATCAATGTCCGTACACAGTGCATGCAGAACATCCCGGGCGCGCGGCCCGCAGATCGTAGCATTGTTCCACTGGCTCGTGACTGTGGTGATCATCACCTGCCAGTCCGGAAACTCGTTCTGCAGAAGTTTCTCCATATGCTGGTTGATCGAATCCGCATGGCCCGTCGAGGTCGAGACCAGCCAGCGATGCGCGTCCAGCCGAAATGCCACCCCGTCATCCATGATCAACCCGTCATCCGACAGCATCAGCCCGTACCGCCCCTCGCCAGGTTTCAGACTGGACATGAAGTTCGTGTACAGAAAATCGAGAAAGCGCGGTACGTCGCGGCCCTTCAATTCGAACGTTCCAAGCGGCGAGCCGTCATAGACACCGACACCTTCTCTGACTGCCCGGCATTCACGGTTGACAGCCTCCTGCAATCCTTCGCCGGGTTTTGGGAAATAGCCAGGACGCCGCCAGCGTGCGCCAGCCTCGTACATCACCGCGCCGTTGTTTTTGTTCCATTGTGTCACCGGAGTGTGACGATAGGGAAACAGAACGCTGTCCTCTCGCAGCCCTCCGATCGCGCCGAAGGAGACCGGAGTGTACGGCGACCGGAACGTTGTCGTACCGACCTCCTGCAACGGTACGCCCTTTTGCATTGCGACGGTGCCGATGATGTTGATATTGCCGGTTTTCCCCTGATCGATGCCCATGCCACCAGTCGTATAACGCTTCACGTGTTCGACATTGTCATAGCCTTCGCGCAAGGCCAGATGTACATCGCTGACCGAGACATCGTTCTGGATGTCCAGAAACGCCTTGCCGCGTTGCCCCGGCACATCGACACGCCAGAGCGGTTCGATGTCGTACGTCAGATCTTGGCCGCCGTCGATGATCCGACCCAGGTTCATTTCCCCGGCCGCGGCACCCGTGGCGCGGCAAGCCTGGGCCGCTGTTTCGGGAACAAATGCGGCCAGATTGTCATCAAACCGCAGCGAGCTGCGGGATTGCGACCACAGATGCACAGTCGGGTTCCAGCCGCCGGAATGACCCAGTAAATCGCAGTCAATCCATGTTTCAGCGCCACTGTCGACGGCGACTGCGCGGACGGCGCGCAGACGTTTGTGCCCGCGTGCATCCGCAGCCACCGTCCCTGGATGAACCGAGATACCCGGCACCTTGTCCAGCGCGGCCTGAGGCACTTTTTTGCGGCTATCGAGAATTGCAACAACAGCCAAACCCGCCGCCAACAGATCAGCGGCGACCGCATAGACGCTGTTGTTGTTGGTGAACAAGGCCACGCGGTGCCCGGGAACCACGCCCCAGCGGTTCACATAGGCCTGTATCGAAGAGGCCAGCATGACACCGGGACGATCATTGTCGGCAAAGACCATTGCACGCTCCGTGGCGCCGGTGGCAATGATCACTTCACCTGCGCGCACCCGCCAGCTGCGCTCCAGAATACTGTTCTGTTCCGGCTCCCGTTCGTTCACGATGAGCAGGTTGTGTTCGCGATAAGCCCAGACAGTTGCGTTTTGCAGATGGGTGACATTGTCCATCTTGCGCAGTTCCCGAACAGCTTCGGCCACCCATTCCACTGCTGGCCGCCCATTGATGGTCAGCGTCCGGTTGAGCAGGCTTCCTCCTGCCTCGGGTCCCTCATCCGCGATGAACACCCGCTTTCCTGCACGGCCTGCCTCAAGCGCGGCCTGCAGGCCGGCGGGGCCTGCTCCGGCGATCAGAACATCAGCATGGGCGTGCCGCGCCTCGAACCGGCCCGCAGAGGGGGGCTGAGAGGGTGCTGCGGCGAGCCCCGCAGCCTTGCGGATTGTGGGTTCAAACAAGTGCCAATCCGGCCATTTGAAGGTTTTGTAGTAAAACCCGGCCGGGATGAAGCGACCAAGCAGTTGGTTCACCCCGCCCAAATCGAAATCGGGCGAAGGCCAGCAATTGACGGAACGGGCGCTCAGCCCATCGCGAAGGGGTACGGTGGTTGCGGGGCGGTTGCCCGATGCGTCCTCGCCATCCAGTTCTACCAGAGTTGACGGTTCCTCGGGGCCATGACCGACAATGCCGCGCGGGCGGTGGTACTTGAAACTGCGGGCTGTCACACGAACGCCATTGGCCAGCAAGGCCGAAGCCAGAGTGTCGCCCTCGTACCCTTCGTAGCGTTTGCCGTTGAATTGAAACTGCAAAGGTCGATTGCGGTCTATGCGCCCCCCGGACGCGAGGCGGTTACTCTGTGCCATGGGGCGCCTCCACAATCTCGTGTGTCCGGGTATCGCGCCAGATCGTCAGCCATTCACCGCATCCGCGCGCGTGCCACCATTTTTCCTGCACAGGTCCCAATGGGTTTGGCACAACAGTCAGGTATTCGACCCACTCCGTGTCACTGACGGCATTCGGATCGGGCCGGTCCGCCCCGACCGGACCGCCAAAGATGAATTCGCTTTCGTTTCGTTTGCCGCAAAATGGGCAGGGTATCAGCATCATGGTCCTGTCCTTTTCATCGCGCCGTGGTCGTGCCGGCTTCCATCACGAATTCAAGATGACGGAACCGGTCGAGGGTGAAGGATGCCATCAGCGGGTGCGGTTCTCCTTTGGCGACCAGATGCGCCAACGTCAGACCGCCCGCCGGGATTGCCTTGTATCCGCCCCACCAACCCGCCGTGACGAACAGTCCGGGCACTTCGGTCTGGTCCATGATGGGGGATGCATCATGCGCAATGTCCAGATGCCCGCCCCATTGGCGCATCAGTTTGAGTTTTTTGAAGGACGGGAACAGGGAAAGCATCGAAGCAACCGTGTCTTCAAAGACGTTTTGCTTGATGTCCCGACGAAAACTCTGCCCCATATCCGGAGCGCCGCCGATCACCATTTCGCCTTTGTCGGACTGACTGAAATAGAACCCACTGTCCGGGCAATTCACTATGACGTCGACCAGCGGTTTGACAGGTTCCGACACAAAGGCCGTCAGGTTCATCGTCCGCAACGGCAGTTTGAGCCCTGCGGTTTCCGTCAGCGTCGTTGTATGGCCCGACACCGCCACGACAACCTTATCCGCGTGTATTGTTCCCCGATTGGTCTCGACACCGGCAATCTTACCATCCGAGCAGCGGATCAACGACTGCACGGCGGTCTGTTGATGGATTTCCACACCCATAGCGTCAGCCGCACGAGCATACCCCCAGGCCACAGCATCATGTCGGTTCACGCCTGCATCGGTATGAACCATGCCGCAAATGACCGGCAGGCGCGCATCCGGCCCTCCGCCGGTCAGCGCCGGAATGCGACGACGCAGCTCTTCCGTCGTGATCTGTTCATAGGTCGAGCCATAGATATCCATGACCAGTTGGCGCCGCCGCAGCTCCCGCAGTTTGGGCCAGGTCTGCACAACATCAACCATGGTGCGTTTTGAATGCATCATGTTGAAGTTAAGCTCGTGCGTGAGGCCTTCGTACATCGCAACAGATTTGACATAGAAAGGGATCGACTCGTCACGCATATAGTTCGACCGGATCGTCACCGTGTTGCGCGCGATATTTCCACCGCCCAGCCAACCGCGTTCCAGAACTGCGACATTTGTGATGCCGAATTCTTTCGCCAGATAATAGGCCGTAGCCAAACCGTGCCCCCCTGCCCCGATCACAACGACCTCATATCTGTCTTTCAAGGGCGGGCTTCGCCAAGCCAGAGGCCAGTTGCGGTGTCCGGACAACGCATTCCGAGCGAGCGAGAATATGGAATATCTTTGCATGATGGTAATAATATTTATTATTAATCAAACCACGTCAATAAACATATTTACCAGGAAGCAACCAAAATTTCGCGTCCAGAACCTCTGAACCGAACCGTTGTTTTGGCGGACCATTCGGGTTGCTTCCGTATTTTCTGGCTATTCACACCAGTTTGGCTAGGATGTCGCCATGATACGCCGCGTTGAACAGTTTCATCGAAGCCTTGCAGGCAAGTGGTCGGCCCGGTCGAAATGGCCCTGTTTAATAATCAATTGCCGTAGTTCACCTGCCTCCTGAATCCATGAGAGCCCGGGCGCGTCGCGCCCATTTTCTACCGTCCTGCAATTCGGGCGGATTTAGTGGATGGAAATGCAATGACATGTACAATTGACACAATGGCCGTTCAGGAAGCCTATGCACGCGACGGTGTCGTGTTGCTGAAGAATATCCTGTCCGAGGAGTGGTTGGCCAAACTGCGCCAGGCTGTGGACACCGAAGTCCAAAAAGGCGATCGGTATTTTGCCTACAAAAACATGCGTGAAATGCCGGGCGTGTTTCAGGATTATTGCCTGACCTCGGACATAGGCCAACGTGTGGCAAAGGTGGCCGGCAGCCCCTGGACATCGTTGATCTATGACCAGATTTTCGTGAAAGAGCCCGGCACACAGACCCAGACCGGGTGGCACACGGATCAACCCTATTGGCCGGTGTCCGGCCCGATCATGACGATGTGGATCGCGCTTGACCCTGTCGATCCTGACAATGGCGCACTGGAATTTGTGCGTGGATCACATGCCTGGGGCGCCAAATACCGACCGTTCAAAACCGATCAACTGGGTGGTTTCTTGCATTATCTTGAGCAGGACAACCCGGAATACATCGACATGCCGGACTTTGAGGCCAACCGCGCAGACTATGACATCTTTCACTATGACCATATGGAGCCCGGTGACGCTTTGGCCTTTGACGGGATGATCGAGCATTCGGCGATGGGCAACAGAACCACGACCCGCCGAAGACGCGGATATGCAATACGGTTTGCAGTCAAAGGGGCAACCTATGAACCGCGCGATGCGGTGACCGAATGGCTGCATGATGAAAGCCTGCAACCCGGCGCCCCGTTTGCAGGCGGACGTTTCCCGGTTATCTACGAAACTGCATAGGCTGAATGTGGCAAGGGCCGGTGTTCCGGCCCTTCACCGCGACCTCAGGCAGATTTCGCGACGTTTTCCGTTGCGGCGTTTTCCGCCTCGATCGCGCGGTCAAGCACACGGCGGAACTGTTTTGCCCCGGCATCCAGGCCAAGATCTATGTGGGGCGTTTTGGCGTATTTCATTCCCTTGTGAACTTCTTCCAGCACGTCTTTGTCCTCAAGAAACGCCATTCGAGCCCCATCATTCATGAATTTCGAAACTTCGGCATTGTCCGGATAGGAGTTGCGGTGCTGGAACCAGAAATACCGCGTCCGGTCCTCATCAATCGGGGTCATGAAGTTGTACGAGATATTAATGAATGTCTCATCAACCGGGTCCTTGTCATATCCACCTGTACCAACGGGTGTGTAGATGGATTTGTTCAGTCCGATTGCCGGCATACACATCTCGTAATGCTGTAACCGGTCACAATCGCCGTCGAAGGACACCAGTTTCGCATAGTACGGAGACGGCGGCTTCTTCTCGATCCACCGGGATACGATCACGCCACGGTCCGTCTTCTCGACGTTCAGGGGTTCTTCGTCGGTGCCCGCGCCTGCAAAGGAAGTAACGTGCACCCAGGCCACATGGCTGGGATCCAGCAGGTTGTCGCAGACCCAAAGGTAGTGGCAGTCGATGTCCATCACGCCACCATCGGTCAGACCCCAGCTTGGATCGTCGAAATTCTCCACCGGGAATATTTTGTCGGGATCGGCCAGTGCCGGATCGCCCATCCAGATCCAAAGCAGCCGATACCGATCAACCACGGGATAGGATTTCACAACCGCACGCCGGGGCGTCATGCCACGTTGTGTGGGGCTGTCGATACATGTGCCCGAACAGTCGAAGGTCAAACCGTGATAACCGCACTCGACCAGATCGCCCTTAAGGTTGCCTTTCGAGAGCGGCAGCTTGCGATGGGGACACGCGTCTTCCAACGCGACCGGAGTTCCATCTTGCTGCCGGTACAGCACGATATTCTCGCCCAGAAACGTCTCGGCCCTCAGGTCGCGGCTGATATCCTTGCTCCACGCAGCGACATACCAGCAGTTCTTCAGATACATGATCCGGATCTCCGTTCGGTTTGTTGGCTTTGCGCCAGTATGGAGCAATTTACCCGCGTTTCGCCATGCCGGATTGGTAATGCGACATATAAGGTAGACTAATTAGAAACCGGTGCAGGATCGGGTATGTCCGGCTGCGCCCGAGCCTCTGCCTGAATCCAGTTCAGGAACTCGCTTACCTTCTGGCTGTCCTTGGTTTCGGGTCGGCGCACAAGCCAGTAAGACAGGGGCGATTGCGTCAGGTGGGGAATAGGCCGTACCAGGCGACCATCGCAGAGCGCATCAATAACCAGAGGCTCACGACCAAGCGCCACACCCAACCCTTCGATTGCGGCCTGCACAACCATATTCGATTGCCCCAACCTGCGCGTGCGTAGTGCAGTCGGCAAACTTAAATGACATTGCCGCGCCCAGAAATCCCATGTCGGGCTGGCCGTGCCATGGTGCAGGTTTTCATCCACCAAAAGCGTATGAAGGGACAGATCCTCGATACTCTGAAGCGTTGGCAGAAGGCCGGGCGCACATACAGGAAACAACTGTTCCTTCATCAACAAATCGACCTGAAACCCAGGGTATTCGCCCAGTCCATATCGAATCCCGATATCTGCATCGACGCGTGAAAAAGGGTGTTGCCCGGTGTCGGTGGCAATCGAAATCGAAAGATCCGGGTGGGCCAGGTCAAAGTGAATAAGCCTTGGAAACAACCAGTTAAAGGCGAAACCCGGCAAGCACGAAATAACGATTGTCCGGTCACTACGGGTTTTGTCCCGCAATTGCGTGCAAACATCTGAAATGCGCCCTAACCCATCGGAGATTGCCAGGGCAAGTTGCTCACCCTCGCGCGTGGGGCGGGACTGGCGCGCTCCACGGACCAGTAACTCTCTGCCAAGCCATTCTTCCAGAGACCTGACGTGCTGACTTACGGCGCTTTGACTGACACCCAGTTCTTCGGCTGCGGGCGAAAAGCCCGAATGGCGCACCACAGCTTCAAATGCGCGCAGCGCCGAGTATGGTAGGTTCAGGATCATATTAGCCACCCTAATGTCAGCCATTATTTCTTTCAAATGGATTAGAACCGCGTGCGTCCATTAAATTCATTAAAGTCAGGTATTAGGGGTTATTGATGTCCGACACGACGCCCGAGCGAGGAGCGCGAAATCTGCTGGTGAACTGTGCGCGTGCATCCGCAGGCGACCGGCTGCTGATCGCGTATGAACCCCCGGAGTTTGGGTATTTTGATGCCGACTGCGTCAAGGTGGTCAGAAATGCCGCCCAGCAGCTGGGGTTGGTCGTTGACGCGGTCGATGTCGGTTTCAACCCTGACAACCCGCATCTTTCGCCTGATCTTCTGGCCCGTTTTCAGGCTGCGGACATCATTTTGTTTCTGGCGCGTCTAGGGGATCAGTTGCGGTTTTCGGACATGCCGCAAGGCAAGAAGATCATCGTCAGCTTTGCCGTGAATCAGGAGCTTCTGGGTTCAGGGTTTTCCAACGGACACCACGATGCCTTCATGGAACTCAAGGCCGACGTCAACGCGGTTCTGGACAGGGCGGAAGACGTGCGGATCACCTGCCCTCTGGGATCGGACGTGCGTGGGCGTCCCATGATGGATTTGAAACCCACTGGCGACACATCCATTTTGCGGTTTCCTATGTCCGTATTCACACCGGTTCCCGCGTACAGTTTTTCCGGTCGTGTGGCCATCAGCTTCCTGACGGGCACAGGATCGAAGTATTATGACGACTATACACTGGAATTTGACAGGCCGGTCTTCGCCATGATGGAGAACGGTCGCCTGACGCGGTTTGACGGTGACCCCGAAAATGCCGCCAGGGCCGAAGCGCACTATGATCGGGTCTCTGGACAGTTCGGTATCGACCGGAATTTTGTTCATTCCTGGCACGCGGGCATTCATCCCGGCTGCGGATACCCCTGGGACATGCGGGAAAATTTCGAGCGCTGGGGAGGTGCCGCTTTCGGCAATCCTCGCATCCTGCATTTCCACACATGCGGAGCATATGCCCCGGGCGAGATCAGTTGGAACGTGATTGATCCGACAATCGTGATCGATGGGGCGACGTATTGGGATCACGGTGTTTTCCACGCGGAAAGGTTGCCCAACGGTCCGTCGATACTGGCCCGGCATTCTTGCGCGGCGGATTTGTTTGCAAATCCCGATCCGGATATCGGGCTGCGCGTGGCTGTCTGACCTATCCCGGCTTGATCGAATCACGCTCTGGTTAGATAATCCATTGTTAATAAGGCCTGACCGAGTTGGCCTTATGGTGCGGAGCACTCCCGTCTCCGGTGCCGGATCATGTGCAGAGGGCGCGACCCCCACACCGGCAAAAATTGTGGAAATCACATGCCAAAACCAATCGTCACGCCGCTGACTCAGGCCCTGGCCGAAGGAAAACTCACGCGCGAAGAGCTCAGAAGCTTCATGCAACGTTCGAACGGACCGGGATTACGCCACCTGGCGCTTTGGGTCCTGTTACTTGCCTTTACATCAACACTCATCACTCTTGCCTGGGACAGCTGGCTGATTTGGCCTGCCATGTTCCTGCAAGGCGTCGTTCTGGTGCACCATTTCTCGCTGCAGCACGAATGTGTGCACTATACGGTATTTCGAACGCGCTGGCTGAATGATCTGGTGGGACAGATCTGCGGGCTGATCATCATATTGCCGCACCGCTTTTTCAGGTACGAGCATTGCGATCATCACACGTACACTCAGCTGACCGGAGAAGACCCTGAACTGATTCCGCTGCCCAAGTCCCTGGGGCAGTACTTTCTGTACCTTTCCGCTCTGCCCTACTGGCGCGGCAAGTTCACAGAGGTGTTTCGCCATGCATGCGGCCGCCTGAGCGAGGCAGAGCTTCGATTTATCCCGAAGGTCGAACACCAGGCCGTATTTAGGGACGCACGAATGATGCTTGGTATCTATGCCGCACTGGTCTTGGCCATGGCGCTGACCGGGTGGTGGGGTTTGATCTGGTACTGGATCATTCCGTTGTTTCTGGGCGAACCGGTCATGCGGTTTGTGCGCATGACCGAACATGTCGGGCGGCCCACTGTTGCCCGAATGTCGGAAAACACCCGGACCAATCTGGTTTCCGCACCGATGGCATTTTTGTGCTGGAACATGAACTATCATGCGGAACATCACTATGTCGCCTCCGTGCCGTTTCATGCATTGCCCCGTCTGCATGAAAAGCTGAAAGACCATATTTTCGTTGAAAATGGCGGGTATCTGGCCGCCCATCGCGACATTCTGCGGCAGATCTTGCAGCGCAAACGCGAACATGCGGCTGAGGTTTGAACGATGGCGGCTGAAAAAACCTGGCGCGATGTGATCGCGGTGTCCAAACTTGAGAAAAACTGGGTCACGCGGGTCGAAATCGGCCCGCGCATGATCGCGATCTACGATACGCCAACCGGCATCTACGCATCGCTGGCGTTGTGCAACCATGGCGGGGCCGATCTTTGCGACGGCTATTTTGATGGCCACGTGATCGAGTGTCCGCTGCATCAGGGTGCGTTCGACGTGCGGGACGGCAA
This sequence comes from Ruegeria sp. AB8, assembly GCF_056542605.1. Classification (NCBI taxonomy): domain Bacteria; kingdom Pseudomonadati; phylum Pseudomonadota; class Alphaproteobacteria; order Rhodobacterales; family Roseobacteraceae; genus Ruegeria; species Ruegeria sp. AB8. The sequence goes on along the minus strand of NZ_JBQGAB010000019.1, from coordinate 40,467 downwards.
GCCTGTGTCTGCCCCGGCCACGCGCTCTATGCGGGTGTTCGAGACGCGGGTTGAAAACGGGATGGTTCAGGCCCGTTTCTGACAACCGCGCTGAACGTTCAGACGGATTACGAACTCATCTTTTGTCTGATCGTTTTTCGAGGCGTGCAAAAAGACGGCTGAGACCGAAACATACGACAAAGTAAAACGCCGCGGTCGTGATCCACGCCTCGAATATCATTCTTGATGAAGCGACGAGTTCAACGGTCTTGTAAGTAAGTTCCTGAACCGAAATAAGTGACAGGATCGAGCTATCCTTGATCAGGGATATGAACTGGTTTGCCAGCGGCGGGACCACTTTTTTCATCGCCTGCGGCAGAACGATGTAGCGCAGTTCCTGAAAACGGCTCATCCCGATCGAACGGGCAGCTTCGCGCTGACCTTTTGGGATGGACTGAATCCCGGCCCGGACAATTTCCCCCACAAACGCGCTTTCGAACAGGGCCAGAACGATGACGCCGGAAACCAACGATGGGAAACGCCGCATTTCGCCGAAGAAAAACGTCCAGATCTGGTTGTCTTCCTGTCGTGCAATTCCGCGGGCCCAGCGTTCCAGGTTCAACGCATCGATCAATTGCTGGGACAGGAAAAAGAAGAAGATAAAGACAACAACAACGGGCGGGACATTGCGCAGGAATTCCAGATAGGTGCGCGCCAGCATCCGGATCGTCAGGTTGGCCGAACAGCGCGCGACACCCAGTATCGTACCCAGCAGCAAAGCCAGAATGCCCGAATAAATGCTGATGCGAATGGTGGCCGCCAGGCCCTGCAAAAGCAGGTTGGCAAAATACTCCTCACGACCTGTATGCCAGCCAACGATATATCCCGGGATCAGTTCCCAGCGCCACTTGTAGTTCAGCGTGCCTTCAATCGACACCCAGATATACCCGAAGAAGGCGAACAAAATCGCCATGATCAGGTAATCAGGCCATCTGAGTTTCTTGAGGAAGTTCTGCACCGGGTCCGCTCCGCTTTAGTTCCGGGGGCGGTGTGCCCGCCCCCGGTCGGATTTGTTACTGTGCAACCTGATCAGCCCACTCTTCGGTGGCGAACCAGTAGTTGTGACGCTCTTCCAGCCAGCCGGACCGCCATTGCTGGGCAATCCAGTTGTTGAAGAAGTTCATGGCGTCCGGGTCGCCCTTTCGCATGCCAAATGCTTCACCGCGCGGGTCGAAAAGTTCGCCCTCGAGAACAACCAATGTCTCGGGGTTGCGACCTGCCTCACGGTTGGGGGTCGGTTGCGACGCCATCGTGGCATGGGCATTCCCGTTCAGAACCTCCTGAGTGGACGCGCCATCTTCATCAAAAAGCAACAGGTTGGCTTCGGGGAATGCCTTGGCGATCACGGTCGCCGGGGTCGCGCCGCGACGGGCCGCGAAGGTCACCTCCGACGAATTCAGATCTTCGCGCGACATGCCTGCCGTCAACTCCTTGTTCGCCAGGATTGCAAGGCCCGAATATGCATATGGGTCTGTGAAATTGATTGTCAGGTTACGCTGTGCCGTCACGGACATGCCCGAGATGATCACGTCGAAATTGCCCGATACCAGCGCCGGAATGATGCCATCCCAGGCGGTGGGTACAAATTCAACTTCGACGCCCATGTCCTCGGCCAGTTTTCGGCCGACATCCAGTTCAAAGCCGATCAGATCGCCATTCTTGTCGCGCATCGACCATGGCACAAACAGCGACAGGCCGATCCGGATCACCCCGTCCTGTTTGATGGTTTCAATAACACTTTCGCTGGACAGTTCCTGGGTCGCGCTTTGCGCCCAGCCCGACGTCGCCACACCAGTCGCCACGACCGCGCCCAGGGCTGCCCCGAGCATTCTGCGAGAAAGCTTCATCTTGGTTCTCCTTGTTGTCCGACAATTGTTTCAGTTTTATTGGTCGACGGCATATTTCTTCTCCAGATGGCTTACGCCAATCGACAGGATCAGGGTCACCACCAGATAGACCAGTGCGATGGTGAACCAGATTTCGAAACTCATATACGTGTCTGAAATGATGTTGCGTCCGAAAGTGGTCAGTTCGGCCACTGCAATCACGCTGACAATCGCTGAGGATTTGATGAGGTGCACGACCTCGCCGGTCATCGGCGGCAGCATGAAACGGACGGATTGAGGCAGGATGATATAACGATACGTCTGGGCAGGGCTCATCCCGATGGACTTGGCGGCCTCCCACTGCCCGGTCGGAACCGCGTTGATCCCGGCGCGCAGGATTTCCGATATCAGGGCGGAATGGAACACGGCCAGCGTCAGGATGCTGGCGGTATAGCGATCAAACCCGAAAATCGGCCCCAGAACGTAATAGAACAGATAGAGCAGGACCAGCAGCGGGATGTTACGGATCAGCTCCAGATAACCGACGGCGACGGCCGACCCAACGACCAGACCGGACAGGCGCAGCAGCGCCACGAACAATCCAATAACGGTTGCCAGCAGAAACGCGGTGACCGATAGCTTGATTGTGGCCACCAGCCCGATCGGGATTTCACCCCATTCGAACCCCAGTTCGGTGTTGCGGTACAGAAATTGCGGCACCCTGTACCATTGCCAGTTGTATCCCATGCCCTGCGCGCCAACGTAAGAGCCATAGGCAATCAGCCCCACGATGATCGCATACATGACGACGGAAACGGGGACCGAGCCGAAAAAGCGCTTGTAGAGCGGTGGCTTGGGCAGCGGCTGGCCCTTTGGTGCAGATATGCCCAGATCGCTCATGTCAGTGTTCCAGTATCTGGTTCAGGAACAACCGGCACCGTTCGCTGGATGGGTTGGTAAAGAACTGTTCCGGCGGCGAAACTTCGACGATCTGACCGGCTTCCATGAAAACCATCGTGTCAGCGACTTTGCGGGCAAAACCCATTTCATGCGTGACGACAACCATCGTCATGCCTGTGTCGGCAAGCTCGACCATCACATCAAGCACTTCATTGATCATTTCAGGGTCAAGGGCAGAAGTCGGTTCGTCAAACAGCATGATCCGGGTCTCCATGCAAAGAGACCGGGCAATAGCCACGCGCTGTTGTTGACCGCCCGACAGCTGCGCCGGGTACTTGTCGGCCTGTTCCGGAATGTGGACACGGTCAAGATAGTTGCGCGCGGTTTCTTCGGCCTTCGCCTTTGGAACCTTACGTACCTTCATGGGGCCGATCATCAGGTTTTCCAGCACAGTCAGATGTGGAAACAGATTGAACTGCTGGAAGACCATACCGACTTCCTGACGCAACTCCCGGATCTCCTTGGCCCCTTCAAAAACCTCGATCCCATCAATCACGAGGCGCCCAGAATTATGCCACTCCAGCCCGTTGAAACAACGGATCAGGGTAGACTTCCCGGAACCTGAGGGACCACAGATGACAACCTTTTCACCCTGGTGAACGGTCAGATCGATATTCTTCAGCGCGTGAAAGCCACCATAGAACTTGTCCAGATTGCTTACCTCGATCATCGGAGTGGGTTGGTTCATGCCTGACCTGTTCTAATTCGGGATCGCATATTGAGGGCGTTGTGCGTTCAGGAAGCCTGTGGCGAGAGCGGTCGCCTTCGGAAAAACCTGCGCGCGGAACATTTGTTGCGGCGCAATTCTGGGTCGGCCCAAGCAGTGCCATCGACTTGGCGATACGATTGAGTAGGGCAATCTGGTAAGGCCATGGAATCCTCAATTCTGTTGCGCACTGATTAATATGGTTGCTTAATATGCAATATTCGTCAATAAAAAACTCAGCGGGTAGTTTCTGACTGCCTGAAATTTGAGCTGACGGCCAACGGAAGGAGCATGAATGTCTGCCTGGATTCGGATGATTTCTGACGAGGATGCCGACGATCAGCTAAAGGCCGCATTGGACCTGGCCCGTACGCCGCACGGAACCGTCGACAATGTCATGCGCGTGCATTCGCTGCGGCCCAATACGATGAATGGGCACGTTATTTTGTACCGGGCCTGTCTGCACGACGACGTCAACACCGTGCCCATGTGGTTTCAGGAAGTCATAAGTTCCTATGTGTCCACCCTGAACGGCTGCCCCTATTCCTATGCCAATCACTGGGCCAATGCCCGGCATTTGATCGGGGATGATGCACGCGCCGACAGAATTGAAGCCGCGCTGAAAGCCAACCGCCCCGAGGGCGCATTTGACGGCGCAGAGCTGGCTGCGATGGTCTATGCAGGAAAACTTACCCAATCGCCCGCCGCGATGGCCGAGTCTGACGTCTCGGCCCTGAAGGAAGCCGGATGGGACGACGGAGAAATCCTCGAAATCAACCAGATTGTTGGATATTTCAACTACGTGAACCGGTTGCTGAACGGTCTCGGCGTGACCACAGAGGGAGATGTCGTGGGTTACTACGCCGACGAGTGACGGGATGTACCATGCAGGATGACACTCCGGGAAGACAGATTGACCGCGCGATCGGTGCATCGCTGAAGGAGCTGCGCCAAAGCCGGAAACAATCGGCCCGTCGTCTGGCCGAGCAATCGGGCATTTCAGCAGCAATGGTCAGCCGCATTGAAAACGGGCTTGTGTCACCTTCGATCGATACATTGGCCGCATTGGCCGAGGCACTTGAAGTGCCCATCGTCTCGCTGTTTCGCGAAGCGCGGACAGATCACACCGACTATACCCTGGTTCGCCACGGACAGGGGCTGAAGTCTACCCGTCTTGCTGGCGGGCATTCCCATGAATACGTCAATCTGGCCCTGCATTCCCGCAAGGACCTGCGATTTCAGGCGCGGCGGGTCACTCTTCTGCGCGATGAAGGGCGCCCGCCGACTTATGTCGGCCACGGTGTCGTCTTTGTTCAGGCGCTGGAGGGTCAGGCTGTCTATCGTTACGGCGAGGCGCGATTCACCCTGTCAGCCGGGGACAGCATCAGCGTCGACGCCGAACTGAACCATGGGTTCGAAGAGGTTTTGACGCCAGAGTTCGTTTTTCTGACCGTTCAGGCCGAGCGCCCGTAAAGAAATGCTGAAATGGCCATTCCTGCCGAACTTGATCTGACGCGAGGGCCGATCTCGGTGCATTTTCGCACCTTGGCCATTCCCGGCGCCATCGGAATGCTTTTCAACACGCTCTACAACGTTGTCGACATGTTCTTCGCAGGGCTCTTGTCCACAAGTGCTCAGGCCGGGCTCGCACTTGGGTTTCAGGCGTTTTTTGTTGCGATCTCAATAGGCGTTGGGCTTGGCGCCGCCATGAGCGCACTCGTCGGCAACGCACTGGGCGCGGGTGACCATCGCAAGGCTCGCAGACTGGCTGCACAAGGCATGAGCTATGGCTTCCTGGCCGCGTGCGTTCTTGCGCTGGCTGGTCTGTGGTATGGTCCTGCACTGATCCGTTTGGTGTCCGAGCCCGGGGATTATCGCGATGCAGGTCTGCGGTATTTCTTTTGGTTGCTCCTTGCTCTTCCCGGCTTTCTGCTGGCCTTTTGCTGTAACGGTATCCTTCAGGCACATGGCGATGCCGTTTCCATGCAGCGGGCGCTGATTGTCGCATTTTTCGCCAATATCGGACTGAATCCATTGCTGATCTACGGGGTTCCGGGCCTTGTTCCCGGCATCGGGTTTGATGGTTTGGCAGTTTCAACCGTGATCAGTCAGACAGGGGTCATGCTCTTCCTGATACGTCAGGTCCTCAGACGGCGCAGGATGCAACGGATGCGGGCGCGGAATTTTGTTCCGCGCCTGGAAAAATTTGCTGAAATCTCGCTACAGGTATTACCCACATCCACATCGTTCATGGTGATGTTGCTGTCCGGGTTCGTGATGCAGTTTGCGCTTAAGATTTTTGGCGAACACGCAATCGCAGGGTACGGCGTGGCCATTCGTCTGGAGCAAATCCTGCTGTTGCCCGTGTTGGGCGTCACCGGCGCCCTTCTGCCCATAGCGTCCCAGAATTTCGGAGCCCGCGACGGTGCGAGGGTGCGCGAAGCCTTGTTCTATTGCTGGAAGGTTGGGTTCATCATGACCGCCATCGCCGCACCTGTCCTGTGGATTTTCGGCGGTCCGGTTCTGGGCCTGTTTACTGACGATCCCGAAGTGATCCGCGTGGGACTAAGCTACCTGCGCGTCGACAGCCTGATCCTGCCGTTCTACATGATGCTGTTTTCGATCAACTCGCTTTTGCAGGCACTGAAAAGACCGATCTGGACCGTCTGGATCAGCCTGTATCGGCAGGGTTTTGGGGTAGCTTTCTTCGTATGGATATTTGTCGGCCTGCTGAGTTTCAACGAAATCGGCGTGTGGATCGGAACGGCGGCAGCGGTCATAACCGGGTGGATGATTGCCCTTCTCATCACAACACATGTGGCACGTCGCGAGCTTGGTGGACTCTGGAAGCCGGTGATCTAGGCAGAGGCCGGTACGTATGCTGCTAGTGAAGAAGATCTGACTTTCCCACTAGCTCGTTCTCGGGGCCGCTGAATCCGTCCGGCGGGCCTGAGGGACGATATCACTCAGCGTCAATTGTTCCAATTTCGGCGCAATGTTCAGAAGGGCACTGCCATGTTCCAACATACCCGGGATTGAGCTTGCATGTACAAGACCGCCGGCCTTACGAATGATCAGGGATCCCCGCCAGAGCGTCCCGGGCATTCAGGTGCGCCACGTAGTAGGTGCAACGACATCCATCGATCACTTCGCCCAAGAGGTTCTGACTTTTTGCAGCAGTCCATCGGTCTCGCGACGAAAAGTGATTATTGAAGGCGGCATTCAACTTTATTGAGGTCAGTTTCAGGTTCAAACAAGTATACGTTGCGTTTGCCACTTACGTCTGATCGGCAGGCGTTGGGTTGTCGTTGACGGACAACTGCGCGTTTTTCTATGCTCTTGGAATGATCAGCGGCAAGTTTTTTGACGATCTGTCAGTCGGAGACACCTTCGAGACTGGTGGGATTACGCTCACCGAAGGCGCAATAATTGATTTTGCACTTACGCACGATCCGCAGCCCTTCCACGTGAATAAAGTGGCGGCGAAGGAGTCGATTTTCGGCGGGATCATTGCCAGCGGCTTTCAAACCATAGCGCTCACCTTCCGGCTGTTTCGTGATACCGGTGTACTTACTGGCACCAACCTGGGCGGCCATGGCATGGACGAGGTACGATGGCTCGCTCCGGTTTTCCCGGGAGACACACTTCGTGCTCGTGTTACGGTTGAGGTGCTCACACCGTCGCGCTCGAAGCCGGACCGGGGAACGGTACGGTTCCGCTATCTGACGTTTAACCAGGATGATATCGAGGTGCTCAATTTGGTTATGGATCACGTAATGGCACGGCGGCAATAAGTCGGTTGAATTTCATATTTCGGTAGTTGGGTTCTGAGTGTTTTCGGCGCCTCACCGGATCGCGGTCCTGGCCGGCCTCCGCACTTTAAAATCTGCTCGGAGCACTCTATCGCCAACGGAGAGGTTCCAGCATCCTTTCAACAGGTTGCCGAAGGCTATTGCACTCGCCCCTTTCTTACCGTTCGTCGGATTGTCGCACAGCTGCGTGGCGACCTGTCAGACCGTACTTCGGTTCAAAGGCAATATCCTGTCGCCGCCAGAGATTGGCAGTGCGCAACAAAGTTGACGGGGATATTGGCAGCGGGGCATTTCAATATAAGAAAAGCCCCCGTCGGGTAACGGGGGCTGTTTTTGAGTTTCATAGGAGTTGCATCAGGAGCCTGCTTCGGGTTTCGGGCACGGGCGGAACTCGATCATCCGCCCACCTTCGTTGGCTTGATCCATGGCATCCGCACAGACCTGACCACCGTTAAGATCGTGGGCGATTTTGGCATCTGTGATCGAGTACGAAATTTCCGCAGCGGTCGCGAAATCCCGCACTGTGATGACGTCGTCTCCCAGGATCGTTCTGCTGGTCTGTCTGGTGGTATAAGTCGCTCCGATGGTTGGGTCGATCACCTGCTGCGGGACACTGGCACCGCTGTCATACATGTTCTGTACCGTTCCCAAAGCTTCCGGCTTGGACATACCACCCAGAGAAATGTTCTGGTTAAGCCAGGTCAGACGCAGGTGTCGGCTTGCCGAGGAAATGTCCGCCGGAACGTTCTCTGCAGTCTTTCCATCTTCCGCATTGAACGCTGCAATGTTCTCGCGGTGGTACTGCAACAATGGCGCGTTCGCTTTTACCCCAAGGTCCGAACCTTCAACATTGCCGGAGTAAACCAGAACCTCACCGCCCTCGTTCACTTGGAACAGAACGACATCACCATTTGCGTCCACGGCCGAAACATGCACTCCGTGCTGACCCGCATGACCCAAATCTGCTGACCAGGCGAACTGGAACTCACCCGAGTTATACGCCTCGGCGATTTCGGGGGCGGTGTCGTACATTGCGACCAGATAACCCGGCGCGTCGGCCAAGTTCACGGCCGGGGCGCCATTGTCCTTGTAATCACCAATGTAGTCTGCACTGGGGGACATATAGAGCGTATCCGCAACCATTCCCTTGTCGTTGAAGGCCTGTGCCTGAACACCGTGGAAAGACTCGTTCTCTACCCAAGCTACAGTGAAGTTCTTCGCCGGTTCATCTGATTGGCGCGAGTATCCATAGGCTTCGTAAGATGTGACGTCATCGCCAACGCCGAAAGTCACAAGATCCATTCCGGTTTTTGTGCCCAAATCTACTGAGCGAACACAGGCGACACCGTGGTCTGATTGCTTGGCAAGCCGCGAGCAGGCGTCCGCTGATGACGCCAATGCGGTCGAGGCCATGAGGGTTGCCATCATTACTTTTGAAAAGAGGGTCATTGTCGTTTCTCCGTCTATCTAGTGTGATTGATCATCTCTGTTAGGCCGATATAGACGTTGAATCATCTATGTGAAATGATTTTTCGCACATTTCCGGTATTCTGTTTTTGCAATGCCACCTTTGTCGGTACCGTTGACTGATGTGTAGATCGCCATTAACCCAAGGAATGACAGAACATTATTTACCGATGGAAAATCATGCAGGTTGAGAGCGACGTCGAACTCGGAAAGCGAATTGCAAAAAAAATCGCGGACCTCATCGAAGAACAAGGCACCAACCCTGGTGCTGTAGCGAAAGCGGCGGGGCTTGGCGTGACGTCGGTCAGAGACCTGCTGAGCGGCAGGGCGCGTACGCCGAACGTCGCAACTCTGGTTCGAATAGCGAATGTGCTTCACGCTGATCCGGGAGACCTCATTAGCCCCCAGCAAAGCGACCCCCAGGCAAATGCACTGTACTTTGCGTTAGACGCGGACAATCAACGCCGTATTCGCGCCATCATGCGAGCGTTGCTCAGCGATCAGGAAGCACGTCAGTAATGCTATTCCGAAAGGGAACAGCGCACGTCAGTCATGGGCTCGGTGTCGACCTTGAACACTCGCACCAATCACTGTGGAGCGGCTCGCCGAGCTAACCTTTCCCGACAAGAGCAATGTCATCGGCCGACGATGGTTTGTTTTACGGCCCGCGCCGCCGCACAGTTGCTCCAGCAAAGTCAGCGCAACCGGCCCTTCCGGATCGACACATCTGAAGGCTGATGATGAACTGTGACGAACCCGGCCGATTCCGATTTCATTTGCCTCTCCCGGAAACGACAGACGAGGCTAGAACTGCTCTGGCAACATTACGTCCGGTACGTCCTGGAAGCATACAGGCCGCAAGAAACGGCGAATGGCCAGTGTACCGACGGATGTTGCCCCAAAGTTCGTGGAAGCCGGGTATGGACCTCCATGTACCATTGTGTCGCTGACTTCCACACCAGTCGGGAAGCCGTTTACAAGGATCCGGCCAGCTTTGCGTTCAAGAACTGGCAACAACGTTTGCGCAATTTCCGCGTCATCTGAATCCATGTGCAGCGTACATGTGAGCTGCCCCTGCAGGGACATTGACACTTCTCGCATCTGGCCGATGTTTTCTGCGACTACCAGGAGCCCCAATGGCCCGAAAACCTCGTGTCCCAGTGTTTCACTGCCCAGCCAATCCTGCGCCGAGACCTGATAAAGGAACGGGGCTGCCGTTCGCCCGTCGGACGCGGTTGCCAGCAATTCGGTAACAGACGGTTCTGCAGCAATCATCGACTGACCGCTACGGTATGCCGCCGCAATGCCGTCTGTCAGCATGGTTTGTGGGGCGGTGTTCTTCAAGCCTTCGACTGCTGCCTTGGCGATTTCTTCGGCGTGGTCCTTCAAGACGACTGCAATGCCGGGGTTGGTGCAGAACTGGCCCGCACCCATCGTAAGCGAACCTGCCCAACCGGCGCCAATCTCAGCACCCCGTGTCGCCGCGGCTGCCGGCAGGATGAACATCGGGTTGATTGAGCCTAGCTCACCAAAGAACGGAATGGGTTCAGGACGCTGCGCACAAAGATCGAACAGTGCCCGGCCACCGGTCAAAGAGCCGGTAAACCCTACCGCTCGGATCAGCGGGTGTCTCACCAGTGCCTGCCCTGCCGCCATCGTGTCACCGTGTACGAATGAGAAAGCGCCAGGATGCGTGCCCGTCTTGTCGATTGCGCCCTTGATGGCTTCTGCAACAATCTCTCCGGTCCCCGGATGCGCGGGATGGCCTTTGACCACAACAGGGCAACCGGCGGCCAGCGCCGAAGCGGTGTCGCCGCCAGCGGTTGAGAACGCAAGCGGGAAGTTAGATGCCCCGAAAACGGCAACCGGCCCGATAGGGCGCTGTACCATTTTCAGATCAGGACGCGGCAAAGGGGCTCGATCCGGCAACGCTTTGTCATGGCGGCGGTCCAGATAGTTACCTGACAGTATATGAGAGGCGAAAAGGCGCAACTGGCCTACGGTACGACCCCGCTCTCCCTGAATCCGAGCTTCGGGAAGGCCGGTTTCCTGCGTGCCAATTTGGGTAATGAGATCGCCGCGCGCGTCGATCTCATCAGCAATCGCATTCAGCAGGGCCGCGCGGTCTTCGCGGGTGGAATACCCAAAGCTCCAGAATGCCTCTTCGGCGGCTTGGACCGATGCGTCGATATGGGCGGCGGTTCCGGATGAAAATTCATGTGCGTCCCCACGCGCCGGGGAGGATAAAAATTTCACGTCTCCAGCGATCCATTCACCTGCAATCAGGTGTTTTCCGTGCGGCTTGAAAGTCATGTTTCAGTTGTCCCAATGCGTGACCATGTCACATGCGATGTCAAAAGCAGCGCGGGTTGCGCCGACATCCGCACAGCCCTGGCCTGCGATATCAAACGCCGTTCCGTGGGCCGGAGTGGACACGGGGAATGGCAGCCCACCCTGCACCGTCACACCACGGTCAAAGCCAAGCAGTTTCAGCGCTATCTGACCCTGATCGTGATACATCGTCACAACCGCGTCTATTTCCTTGGCAACCGCCTTGAGGAACACGGTGTCGGACGGCCACGGACCATCAACTGACATCTGCCCCCGCGCCAGTTTGCGGATTGCCGGTTCGAGGATGTCGATCTCCTCGGTGCCGAAATTTCCACCGTCACCGGCATGCGGATTGATCGCGGCCACTGAAATCCGAGGGCGATTTAAACCAGAACGGCGCAGTGTGTTGTGGATCAGATGCACCGCTTCGGCAACGCGTTCTTCGCTGATCATGTCGGCCACGTCACGCAGGGCGACATGACTGGTCACGCGGCTGGTCCACATGCCGTCAAGCGTGTTGAGTTCCGAGATGTAGTTCGCCACGCCCAGCTTTTCGGCCATGTAGTGAAGCTCGTCATCATGACCCAGCCCCGCCAAGTGCATCGCGGCCTTGTTGAACGGTCCAAATACGATGGCGTCAATCACACCGGAGCGCGTCAGTTCCAGAGCGGAATCCAGCGTTCGCAGAACCGATGCTCCGCCAGCTTCGGTCACTTCGGCAACCCTCACTTCGTCAGGCGCAATCGTCTCCATCTCGTGCAGGGCGAACGCAGGGGCTTGGGTCCAGTCGCCCGACACGTCTACGGGGGTCAGGTCATAAGTTTCACCGGCGACGGTCTGTCCCGTTTCAAACACATGCCTGTCGCCGATCAGCAGAATGTCCGCCGCCTCGGAAACGCCCTCCGAAGTCAGCAACCGTGCGATCAGTTCCGGCCCGATGCCGCTTGGATCACCGGGGATAATACCAATTCTGGGCTTCATCTTTCAGTCCTCGGACTTTGCTCCACTGCTTTGGGCGTGAAGGCGTTCAATATTCTCGATTGTACTATTCAGGTGATCGCGCAGCGCCCGCCGCGTCGCGGCTGCGTCACGCTTTTGTAGGGCGTCAGTGATCCGCGAGTGTTCGGACAGAGTATTGTCACGGCGATCAACCTGTTGCGACGACAAGAAACGTGCACGCCAAAGGCGGGCGTTATATTGCCGGTGCGTTTCGATAAGGGGCTCATTCCGGCTGGCTTCAACGATGGCCGCGTGAAACTGCATGTCGAGTTGAAAGAACTCCAGCGGTTCGAGCTTTCCGGAACCTTTGGACATACGAGCGCCCAAACGAACGATTTCGGCTATTTCAGCCATCGTTGCTTCGACGCAGGCGATTTCACCCGCCAACGCTTCGAGAGCGCCCAGGACCGAAATATACTGCGTCAACTCGTGCAGAGAAGGGTCGGCAACGTGCGGGCGCCGTGTGGCCGAGTACTCCACCAACCCTTCAACTTCGAGCAACCGCAAGGCTTCGCGCAAAGGCGTACGGGATACGCCGAGCGCCTCGGCCAGATCACGTTCGGGAATTGCCGTACCGGGGGCAAGCTTACCCAGCAGAATAAATTCGCGCAGGTTGTCGGCGGCTTCTTCGGCAAGTGTCTTGCGTGGCTTTACACCACCTTCTTCTTTCAGGCTATCAATCCAGCTCTCGCTCAAATCACTTCCCCCAGCTCAAAACCATAGGATCCAACGGCCGCAGCAGGTCGATCAGACGCGAGCGGATGGCGGGATGCAACGGCGGAATTGGGTGGCGGCAAAATTCTGATTTGATTACGCCGCCTTCGACCATCGCGGCCTTGCACGATTGCCAGCCGCATTGACGGTTTTCGTGATTAATTGCCATGGCTACTCGACCATATGCGGCTATCGCTTCGTCGATGCGTCCGGCATGGTGGTGGGTCAGCACCGGTTTGATCTGATCCACGATCATGCCCGAGGTCATCGAACCTGTTGCACCGGCATCCAAATCCGCCAGAAGGGTGATGGCCTCTTCGCCATCAAAAGGCGCTTCGATTGCGTCGCCACCCTGTTCTATCAGCGAACGGATCTTGTTGGCGGCACGGGGACATTCGATCTTGAACAGCTTCACGTCCTCAATCTCTTGTGCCATGCGCACCAGCAGTGGCACAGGCAGATCCACGCCGGAAAGTGGTGCATCCTGCACCATGATCGGAATGCCGACCTCGCCAACGGCTGCGAACTGCTCGAAGCTCTGTTCGGTTGTGCCTTTCAGAAGTGCACCATGATATGGCGGCATCATCATTACGATGTCAGCCCCCAATTCCTTGGCGAATTGCGCACGCTCGACGGCGATCTGCGTGGCATAGTGGCTGATCGTTACGATGACCGGCACCCGTCCTGCGATATGTTCGACCGAAAGCCGCGCCAGTACTTCGCGTTCGGCATCCGAAATCAGAAACTGCTCCGAAAAGTTGGCCAGAACGCAGATTCCATCCGCTCCTTGATCAATCAGGCAGTCGAGCACCCGTTTCATACCTTCGAGATCAAGTGTCCCGTCATCATTGAACGGCGTTGGCGCAACCGGCCAGATACCTGCGTATTTCCGGTTCATTCCGTCACCTCGAAGTCATGCAGATGCTTGTCCGAGATCTCGATCCCGAGGCCGGGCTTGTTGTCGTCCAGATCCAGATAGCCATCCACGGCATCCGGGTCGCCTTCGAAGATGTAATAGAACAGCTCGTTTCCGACCTCGACGTCGAAGACCGGGAAGTATTCGCTGATCATGCAATTCGCATTGGCCATAGTCAGGTGATAATTGTGCATCTGACCTGCATGCGGGATGACCGGAACCTGGAAAGCTTCGGCGACGGCGTTGATCTTTTGCGCGGCCGTGATGCCACCCACGCGGTTCGTGTCATATTGCAGCACACTGACAGCTTTTTTTTGGATCAGATCCTTGCAGCCGATGAGCGAAAATTCATGCTCCCCGCCCGAGATGGGCACGATATTCATGGCATTCAGTTCACGGTATCCTTCCACATCGTCGGCAATCACCGGTTCTTCCAGCCAGCGCGGTTCGTACTTCGCAAGCTTGGGCAGCATCCGCTTGGTGTAATCGACGTTCCAGCCCTGATAGCATTCCAGCATCAGGTCTACATCATAGCCAATAACTTCACGCACCGCTTCCACGCGTTTGAGGTTTTCCCGCATGCCGGTCATGCCGTCCTTGGGGCCCCAGCCAAACCGCATCTTGTAGCCTTGATAGTTGTTCTTCCTGGCCTCTTCCGCCTCGGCCTGCATCGCTTCGATGGGCCCCGAATAGAGCTTAGAATAATAGACCGGTATCTTTTCCTTGGTGCGACCGCCCAGCAACTTGAACACAGGCTTGCCCGCCAGTTTGCCCATTAGGTCCCAGATGGCGATGTCGATGGCCGAAATCGCTGTCATTCCAATACCCTTACGGCCCCATGCGTGCGAGCGGCGGTACATCTTTTCCCAGAGATAGGCAAAGTCGAACGGGTCTTCGCCGATCACCATGGGCGCGAACCATTCGTCGATGGCCTTTTTCACAACACCTGGCGCTAGCGCAGCGTTGCCGATGCCGACTGTGCCATCTTCGGTTTCAATCTCGCAGGTCAGCCACTGGTGAAAACGGAAAGAGGACATCGCATCGCCCTTTTCCCACAACAAGTCGCTGGCGTTGGTGCAGAAATTACCCTGCGGTGGAACGGTCTTGCCTTTCCAATTCCAGACACGGGTGCGGACGGATTTGATCTTGGTCATTGTTATTCTCCGGTCGACTTAAGCGGCGAGCGTTGTTTGAAAAGGCGTCCCCACAGCAGCGGGCCAAACAGAGCCAGGACCGTAAGAACAAAGAAGAAGAGCGTCAGCGGACGGGTCAGCATGAGCCACCATTTTTCGTCCAGCATCACCATCGACTGACCGAGGCGTGTCTCCAGCATACCGCCCAGGATCAGGCCGATGGCCATGGGCACCACGGAAAAACCATAACGGCGCATGAAGAAGCCCAGTATCCCCGAGCCGATGGCGATCCAGACATCCAGCATGGATTGTTCCAGCGCATAGGCACCCACGATCGAGAAGATGAAGACACAAGGCCACAAGATCTGGATCGGGATCAGCGTGACGCGGGCAAAGATCTTGGCACCCCACAGTCCGATGAAGAAGAACAAGATGTTCACCAGCATCATCGACCAGAAGATTGCGAAGGCAAAGTCGGCCTGTTCGGTAAACATCGTCGGGCCGGGTCGCAGGCCATGCACCATCAGACCGGCGAGGATCACAGCAGCCGTCGGGCTGCCAGGTATCCCCAGGGCAAGCGTCGGAACCATCGCCCCACCCGTGGCCGAGTTGTTTGCGGCCTCGGACCCAGCGATACCTTCGAGAGAGCCGTTGCCAAACTCTTCAGGCCTCTTCGACCAGCGCTTGGCCTCGTTATAGCCGATCATCGAGGCTACCGTCGCACCTTCAGCTGGCAGAATGCCGATAAACGTGCCAATACCGGACGACCGCAAAATGGTTTTCCAAACCCGCGAATAGTCTTCGCGCGATGGCAAGCGGATGGCTTTCATTATGACGCGCTTGCGCTCCACATGCAGGTTATCGGCCTGGACCAGCAGTTCTGAGATGCCGAACACACCGATCATGACGGGCACAAATGGAATACCTTCGCTCAGCTCGTTCAGGCCGAAGGTGAAACGCTCGATCGAGGTCAGCAGATCGATGCCGACAGTTGCGATCAGCACGCCAAACGCGCCGGACAGGATGTTCTTGACCGGCGATCCATCTCCAATTGTTGCCAGCATCGACAGACCGAAAACTGTCAGCGCAAAGTATTCAGGCGGTGCAAAGTTATACGCAGCCCGCGCCATCAATGGGGCAGCGGCCATCAGGCACACGACCGAGATAATTCCACCAATGGTCGAGGAGACAGCGGCCATCCCCAGCGCGCGGCCTGCCTCTCCCCTTTGCGCCAAGGGATAGCCGTCCAAGCAAGTGGTGGCACTGGCCGACGTCCCGGGCGTATTGATGAGAATTGCGGTGATCGCTCCGGCAAAAGTCGCCGCGCAATAAATTGTCGTCAGGATCGCAATGGCCGGAATGGGCTCCATCGTGATCGTAAAGGGAAGAAGCAGCGCAACACCTGTTGTCGCATTCAACCCCGGGAGAGCGCCGACCAACACCCCGCCCAGAGTCGCTGCAAATATCAACGCCAGCAGGTTGGGATCAGCAAGAGCCAAAAGGCCGTTCAGAGCAGCATCCATTGTCTTTACCCGTACCAGAGGTTGGTGAGGATCCCGCGCGGGAAGCGGACCTCGAATATGCCGTTGAACAGGAAGAACACCGCCAGCGGCGCGATGATGCCGACCAGTACAAGTGCCCAGACACGCCGCTCACCCCACAGGGCCGCGAGCGACACGGCAAACAGGCCCAACCCCAGAAAGAGATCAATCTCGGCGATCAGCAGGAAACCGATCAGCAACCCGATTGTGGACTGCACAAGTCGCGAGAGCCTGGCAGGTGCCTCATCACGGTCCTTAAAAAGCAACCAGACTGACAGTAGAACGATCAGGCCGATAACCAACTGAGGGAAATCAGAGGGCTGCATGCCGCGTTTCAGGATCGGCGGGACGCGCTCGAATTGCGTCGAAAGCCAGAAGGCCCAGGCGCAAAACACCAAGATCCCCAGCGGGACAGCAAACTGCGCGAAGCCACCCTTTGGACCATGTCCGGTATTGTCATTGGACTTTTGCATTCTTTGTACCCGTCCGCTGGAAAAGTTAGCGCGGCAAGCACCTGACCGGCCGCGCTAAATGGTTCAGATTACTCGATAAAGCCCAATTCTTTCAGAGCGGATTCCATATCGGTGACCATAGTGGTGATCTGGTTGCCCCACTCATCGGAACCCACGACCGAAGTGCTGTCCAACCCGACGGATTCCAGGAAGCCTTGGTATACGCCATGGTTCATGGACTTCAGCAGGGAATCCTCGATCTTGACAGCAACATCATCGGGCGTGTCGGCGTGAACAACAAAGCCGCGAACGGTCGAGAAACTGACATCAATGCCCATCTCCTTGGCGGTTTTCACATCTGGCAGACCTGCCATACGCTCGTTGGCCAAAACAACGATGGGGCAAACGTCGCCTGCGTCGATCTGAGATCCGGCTTCGGCCAGGTTCAGAACAGCCGCGTCAACCGCACCTGCAACCAGTTGGGTCGCCAGTTCACCACCGCCTTCGAAGGGAACAATTTTCGGGGTCTGCATGCCGCCTTTCTTGGTGAACATGAACGCCGATACGTCGTCAATGTTGCCCAGGTGGGTGGTGCCATAACTGATTGGTGCTTCTTTCTGAGCTGCAACAAAGGCTTCGGCATCCACATATGCACCGCAACGTACCATCAGGATCTGCGGGTCATCGGTACCGCGGGCGATCGGGCGGATATCGTCCAGAGACATCTTGGTCTTGCCTTTTGCAACTGTCGCCGCGTGACCGATGGTGAAGGTCAGGATCGTGTAACCATCCGCCGGGACGGTCAGGTAGTGGTCCATGGCGACTGCACCGCCGCCACCTTTCTTGTTTACGACAACCATGTCGGTGCCCAATTCGCGACGGGCACGCAGCATCATCATGCGAGTGGTGACGTCCGTACCACCACCGTTTCCGGCATGGGTCACGACCTCGATGGTTTTGGATGGGTACTCATCAGCGGCGGCGATGGTCCCGGTCAGGGTCATGGCTGCAACCGAAACGGTGGCAAGAAACTTCATCATTTATCGATCCTCCTAAGTTCTCGAACCGGGCCTCCTCAGATCCGATTCGCAATCTCGCCCGGATTTCGTATCAGGTATTTGGAATTTGGTATACCAATTTTTTTCTTGGGGATGCGTGCCTGAAAACGCAGGTACGGGAAACAGCAAAGTTGCTTCGCTCATGTATTCAGATGAGCGGTCGACCCGTTCTCAAGGCTGGCTTTGAACAGCGCAGCAATTCCAAAGGCTTTTGCAAAAATTGAGCGAAAGTCTATGTATAAGTGAGGCCAGCAACGCGCGCGCAGCAAACTTCTGCCATCAGCGCTTTCCAAATGTTTGAAGCGTGAAAATAAATGGCCGCTTTGGACACGCGGACGCTTGCCAGCAGCCCCTCAGGGACCGCCATATGGACTTTGCGACCTTTTCATCGAACCCCAGGAACATCAGCTTTCGCTGTTTGGCAACGGACAGCACAACGGTCTGTTCATCCAGTCTCTTGAACCTTCATCGACAAAAACAATCAGTCACCATCGGCGACGCCTTCTGCCCGTGCAAGCGCTCGGCGCTGGCGATAGCTGGGAAGGACGACCAATACGACGGCCAGCACCAGCAGTCCCAAAGTCATTGGACGTTCCCAGATAAAGCTTACTCCGTCATACAGTTGCATCGCGCGCGAGAAGTTGTTCTCCAGCAGCGGGCCAAGGATGAACCCGATCAGCAGGGGCGCAAGCGGGTAGTCGGCAAACCTCAGCAACGTGGCGC
Source organism: Ruegeria sp. AB8 (assembly GCF_056542605.1). NCBI lineage: Bacteria > Pseudomonadati > Pseudomonadota > Alphaproteobacteria > Rhodobacterales > Roseobacteraceae > Ruegeria > Ruegeria sp. AB8. The sequence continues at coordinate 21,790 of NZ_JBQGAB010000019.1, read as the reverse complement.
AAACTCCAAAACCGACCAGAATAAGCAGTTCGGTCGCGTTGTTCTGCCCGATATAGGCACCCATAAGGGTGAAGAACAGTATGAACGGTATAAGGAAGTTGCGCGGTACGGCCAGAATCTTGGCGATGTAGGGAATAAGCGGAAGGTTCAGGATCAACAGAACCAGATTGCCCAGATACATCGAGATAATGACCGCCCAAAAGATCTGCGGTTCGTCGATCATGAGGCGCGGGCCGGGCGACACGTTCAGGGCAATCAACGCACCGAGAAGGATCGCCGTCGTACCAGACCCGGGAATGCCGAGTGTCAGGAGCGGAACAAACGACCCCGTACACGCGGCGTTGTTAGCGCTTTCCGGTGCAGCGATCCCCTTGACGGAACCTTTGCCAAATTGCTCCTGCTCTTCTTTGGACGCGATATTGCGCTCGACGGCGTAACCCAGGAAAGAGGCGATCGTCGCCCCAGCTCCAGGCAGTACTCCGATGAAGAACCCCTGAAGGGACTGACGTCCGATGACCGGGGTAATCCTGCGCGCCTCGTCGCGTGTGATCCTAAGGTCCTTGATCTCGCCGGCCTTTTCGCCATCACCCGTCTTGGATCGGTTCGGATCAAGCACCAGATAGATCGCCTCGGGCAACGCGAACATCGCCATGGCCAGAGTTATGAAGCCAAAGCCCGACTGCAAATCCATGATGCCCATCGTGAAACGCGGCGAATTGAACAAGACGCCTTCTCCGACGGTGGCCATGATTAGGCCGAGAAACGTCATCAACAACGCCTTGCTGACCTGCCCGGTTCCGGCAAAAGCCGCGATGGCCGAAAGCCCGACAACCATCAGGGCGAAGTACTCGGATGAGTGGAACAGAAGTGCGACTGAAGCCAGCGCAGGGGCAAAGATCATCAACAGGACCGCGCCAATCGTACCACCCGCAAAGCTTGAAATTGCGGCGACCGTTAACGCTTTGCCAGCTTTGCCCTGGCGCGTCATGGGGTAGCCGTCAAAGCTCGTGGCCACGGTTGAGGCAACCCCGGGCGCATTGATCAGGATCGATGAGGTCGAGCCCCCGAACACCGCGCCATAATAGACACCGGCCAGCAGGATCAGTGCAGCCGAGGGATCACCGATGGTGATTGCGACCGGGATCATGATTGCGATGATCGACATCGGGCCCAGGCCCGGCAACATGCCGATGAATGTTCCGATCAGGCAACCGCCGACAACCATTAGAATGTTGGTGAATGTGAAAGCCGTTGAAAGGCCCGTCATTAATCCTTCGAGCATCTCAAACTCCGTTCAGAAGTGATGGCATCGGGCTGAGGAAAATGCCCAGGACCACATCAACCAGATACCAGATACTGCCGGCCGCGATGGCCGCTACCACAGCCATCAGGACATAGCGGCGTTCCCCCAGAATGAAGTTACCGAAAGTAAGAAACAGGAACGTGGCCGCCAGGAACCCAAGCGGGCGGAGCAAAAAAGCATATGCAACCATGAGGCCTAACAGAGACAGCGCTTGCCCAACCTTGTACTCGCCCAATCGGGACAGGTTGATATCCGCGGCTTCCTCTTTCGCCGGGGCTTTCTCGAAGCCGAGCAGAATAGCCAGTGACAGCAATATTCCACCTGCGGCAAGAACCTTGGGAAATGTCGACGGCCAGAGCGGCCGCTGTTTCATGATCGGCGGCAGCAGATCGTCCATTGTGAAATAAGCCGCGTAGCCATAGGCAAGACATAGCATCAGGATGACAAGTGCTATCCAGCGATCAATCACCATCGACCTCTCCCTCTTTTATCGGTACCACGCCCGGGCCGTCCCGGGCGCATTTGTGTTTGGAAGCGAATTAGCGTGATCAGAGGAAGCCAAGCTGCCGCATCAGATCGCCGATAACCTTCTCCTGATTTTCCAGGAAGGTCTGGAAATCATCGCCGGGGTTGTGAATGTTCACCCAGCCGTTGCGCGAACGAACTTCTTCCCATTCGGGCGTGTCGTACATTTTGGCGATGGCCTCCTGATAGGCCGCCAACTGTTCGGCGGGCAGACCCGGAGCCGCAAAGAATCCACGCCAATTGACAAACGTTGTGTCGTTGCCTTGCTCGACCATGGTCGGTGCATCCGGATACGCGTCCACGCGATCCGAGGACGTCACTCCGATGATACGGACCTCTCCGGCCTTGGCCAGTTCCACGGCTTCGGAAAAGCCGGTTGAAACCGCCTGCACTTCGCCAGACAGCAAACCCGCCATCGTCGCGCCGCCGCCGTCATATGGGACATACTTCATCGCGACCGGGTCGGCGCCCGCCGCCTGGAACACCATCGCGGCAACCAGATGATCCATCCCGCCCGGGACCGAACCACCACCCACGGCAACACCCGCGGGATCGGCGTTGAATGCCTCGATCAAGCCATTGACGTCTTGAATGTCGCTGTCCGCAGGAACAACCAGCGCCGCGTAGTCACCGATAGTTCCGGCAACCAATGTCAGATCGCGGAAGCTTTGCGGGAAGACACCAGTCAATGAACGGATCACGATAGGCGTTGAGTTCACCATCAGCGTGCCGTGATTGCTGGCCGCGTTTTCGATCAGATAACCGATGGCTTTGCCACCACCGCCACCTGACATGTTCTCGTAGCTGGCAGTTCCAACAAGACCCGACTTGGTCAGCGCCTCGCCAGTTCCGCGCGCCGTGCCATCCCAGCCGCCGCCGGCACCGCCGGGGATCAGAAAGTGGATGCTGTCCACGACCTGGTGACCATCAGCAGCCGCCGAGCCGACAAGACCAAACGCCGCAACAGCCGCAAGTAGGGCCCGACGGCCCAGTTCGAAATTCGACATAATGTCCTCCCAATTGACAACCGTCCGCACTACGGATCAGTTGATGTGGGAGAATGCACACCAACCTGACACAGACCTGTCACGCAGAAAAAATCGTTCCAGAGCGCAATGAAGTTCCTTCTTGTCGAAGACAATCTTGACCTTGCCAATGCCATCGCATCACGCATGCGAATAGATGGTCATGTCATTGATCACGCAGAGAAACTTGAAGACGCCTCGGCCTTTGTTGCGACCGGGGAATATGATCTTATCCTGCTCGATATCATGTTGCCGGATGGCGATGGTCGCACGTTCCTTGAGAAGCATCGCGCCAGTGATTTGGACACTCCGGTCATCGTCCTGACCGCCCGAAGCCAGGTGTCGGATCGAATCGGTTCGCTTGATCTGGGCGCTGATGATTATGTCACCAAACCCTTTGATCACGCCGAGCTGGAGGCCCGTATCCGCGCCGTCCTGCGTCGCAGGTCCGGCAATGCTAGAACCAAGATCGAGATCGGTGGCGTCGTTTTCGACCCGGTCGCAGGCCACCTGACTGTCGGGGGTGAGGCCGTTACAATGCGCAATCGCGAACTGCGCCTTCTTGAACTGTTTCTCAACGCACCCGGCCAGATCTTTTCCAAGAACAAGCTGTCCGATCGGTTGTTTTCCTACGATGAGGACGTTTCGGAAAACGCGATCGAGGTTTACATTGGACGCCTTCGCAAACATTTGTCGGCCTCGAATTTGAGGATCACGACATTGCGTGGCCTTGGCTATCGATTGGACCAAGATGGATAGCGTTGCGGTATCAGGATCGCTCAGAAATCGGTTGGTGCTGACCCTGATCGGAGGCGCGGCGGTTCTCGCACTGGTCTTGTTTTTCGCCGTCCGAAACTTTGCGGTGCAGGTGGCGCAACAGGGTCAGGACAACATCCTTGACGCTTCGGTCACGTCGATGCTGGACGCCGCCACAATTCGGGATGGCACGGTCGAGCTTGACCTACCCTACTCGGCGTTTTCGATGCTCAGCACCCCGGCCGACGACCGCGTGTTTTATGCAATCCTGCAGGACGGCCAATTCCTGTCGGGCTACGAGGACCTGACATTTGCCGACGACCAGACATTTCAATCCGACAATATTCGCGGTTCAGATGTCCGGAAAATCAGCGCAAGCCGCACCTTGATCGGGGCGAACCGACGAACAGAAATCCAGATTGTCCTTGCGCAATCGCAAGACGCTCTTTCCGAAACACTCGACCAGATTTCACGAAATGCTGCCCTTCTCGGTATCGGCTTTTTTGCGCTGGCTGCTGCTCTGTCATTTTGGGCGACGTCGACCACAATTGGCCAGCTTGGCAAGCTGACGACATCCGTCGCGCGACGGGGGCCGCAGGACCTGAGCCCGTTCGCCAAACCAGTGCCAAGGGAAATGGCGCCACTGGTCAAGTCGCTCAACTCGCTGATGGGACGGCTGGACCAGTCCCTAAGCCAGTCCGAGGACTTCATCGCAGAGGCTGCGCACCGGGTCCGCACGCCACTTGCAACCGTCCGTTCCTACGCGGAAGCCACGTTGCAGCGTGTTGAAAAAGAGGAAAATCGCGAAGCCATGCGGTCGATGGTGAAGGCCATCGACGAAAGTTCTCGTGCGGCAGGGCAGCTTCTGGATCATGCGATGATCACATTCCGGGCCGATCATCTGGAACGGCAGGAGATCGACCTTGTCGAACTTGTGCGCGATCTGGTTTTGCGCCTGACGCCCATCGTGGAAATGAAAGATCTTTCTCTTTCTTTGGTAGGGGACGCGCACGTTCGTTATGCCGGGGATGCGATTTTGATCCAAAGCGCTGTGCGAAACTTAATTGACAATGCGATGAAATACGGACCCGTCGAAAGTGAGATCGAGATCACGGTTTCGAGCAAACCGACCCCTCGGATCACGGTGTGCGACCACGGGCCCGGTTTTCCATCTCATGAAATCGAAACTCTGACCACGCGTTTTCAGCGCGGGGCAAATGCCTCGAATACCATCGGCTCAGGACTAGGATTGACGATCGCGCGGGATGTCGCATCGGTCCATGGCGGCCAGCTAATTCTGAAAAACCGACCGGAGGGTGGCGCGTGCGTAACCTTATCGCTCTAGGTTTGATCTGGCTGTGCCAAGTCGGATGGGCGCAGGACTGGGAAGATCGGCAGATCTTCAACGAAACCCAGGCGGCCACGTCCCTGCGTGTAATCTCAAGCACAGACACGGACTTGTTCGCGCCACTGATCGAAGCCTTCGTCGCCAGCAATCCGGACGTGGCCATCGAATACCTGGTCACCGGAACAGCCGATATCGACCGGCGTTTTCGTGAGGAGCCCGAGGCTTTCGATATTGCCATTTCCAGCGCCATGGATTTGCAGTTGAAACTCACAAACGATGGCTACGCCCTAGCTCTGGAGGGCATTTCACATCCGGCCTGGGCGCAATGGCGGCAGAGCCTGTTTGCCTTCACCTCTGAACCAGCGGCCATTGTCATCAACCGCGCCGCCTTCAAAGGGCTGCCAATCCCGCAATCCCGGCAGGAGCTGATCGAGACGCTGCGTGTACGCCCAGACGTATTCAGAGGCCGGATTGGAACCTACGACGTCCGCCAGTCCGGTTTGGGCTATCTTTTTGCGACGCAGGACGCGCGGGCGTCCGAAACGTTCTGGAGGTTGATGGAAGTGATGGGCGGGCTTGATGCCCGGCTTTATTGTTGTTCGGGCGAGATGATCGACGACCTTACCAACGGAAAAATTGCCGTCGCCTACAACGTTCTTGGCAGCTACGCCGAAGCGCGCGCCGAAAGCCAGGACATCCTTGAAATTGTGCTGCCCTCTGACTACCCGACAACAATGATGCGGACAGCGTTGGTTTCAAGGGCATCCGGGGATCCGGCAACAGCCCGACGGTTCATCGAGTTTGTTCTGAAGTATCAATCCAACCCCACGGACGGAGCGCATACTCTGCCGCCGCTTCAGGAAAGAAAGAACGGCACGGAACACGCAACTATTGCGCTTGAACCCGCCCTGATGACATTTCTGGACACCCTGAAGCGAAACAAGTTTCTTTCAGAATGGGAAAATGCGCTGATTCACAACTGAGGTCCTCTGGCGGTTCTCAGTTTTTTCTGTCTTCGACCATTGGTCGATCTTAAGTGATTGATCCTTTTAGGCTACTGGCGGGTTTCGTATAATGCGCATCATCCCGTGATATGTTCAGGGGTCAAGGGCGGGTCCATGGTTGTGGTTCAACACGGGCCACAGTTTCCCACTTTGCGTTCATAGCCAGCAATGTTGCCCTTTTGATCCAAAGAGAAATCACAGCAATTCTCGAAAAGTTTGCGCAGTTGACGACGGCTGGCCTGCACCTGGGACTTCAATGTTGAGTAGCTGACACCGAGTTCGGCCGCTTGATCTTTTTGCGATACGCCCTGCAGGTCTATCCTGCGTAGCAGTTCGCCCATTTCGGGCGGCAGAGCATCTATGAAGGGTGCAACACAATTCTCCAGCACATGCTGGTCATTTTCATCCAGATCGCCGTACCAAAGGTCATCCGGATGAACAGTCCTTTGCCGACCTCTGCTTCGATAAAAGTCAGTGATCGTGTTGCTCGCAATCTGAAACAGCCACGATTTCAGGCTTTTGACCTCATTTGGACCGCTCATGCCCTGGTGGGCTTTCAGCAGGATCACTTGAAGCAAATCCTCTGCATCTTCTTCGTTCGGTACTTTTGAGCGAAGAAAGGCAAACAGGCTGGCCCGGTATTCCGACCAAACACTCTCGAGATCCGGTTTCGCTTGCGCCATCGGTAGCCACCCCATCAACGCCAAAAAACATCACTCAAGATCAACTTTTTGGAAGGTTTTTTCCCAATAGGTTCGTCTTTTTGCATCGCTGGTCGTCTTACAGGTCGGATCAACCAGAAAGGACTTCACCCATGATCAAGATCGTCAGTTTCAAGATCTGCCCGTTCGTTCAGCGCGTCACCGCGATCCTCGAAGCGAAGCAGGTTCCCTATGATATTGAGTACATTGACCTGAAGAACAAGCCCGCGTGGTTTCTCGATATCTCACCCACCGGCCAGGTTCCTGTATTGATCACCGAAAACGGCCAGTCATTGTTCGAATCCGATGCAATCGTCGAGTACATCGACGAGATCACGCCACCACTCCAGGAGAACTTGACGCCCGAGCAGCGCGCGACCAATCGGGCCTGGAGCTATCAGGCAACCAAACATTATCTGGTTCAATGCAGCACGATGCAAAACGCCAACAAAGAGGTTTTGGACGAACGCATGGCCAAACTCAGAAAATCCTTCGAAAAGGCCGAGCGCCAGTTGGGTCAAAGACATTATTTTTCGGGCGATACGATAGGAAACGTGGATATCGCCTGGCTCCCTCTGCTGCATCGCGCGGCTATTGTTGAGGATCACAGCGGCTACGACATGCTCTCGGATTTCCCGAAAGTAAAGGCCTGGCAGCAAGTGCTTTTGAGAAGTGGGATTCCTTCGAAATCCGTGCCTGAAGACTTTCACCGGAAGTTTTCTGACTTCTATCTGGCCGAACGGACCTGGCTGGGACGTGGGGCCAATCCGAACGAAGTCCCTTGCGAACCAACACAAACCAAATCGGTTGCGTGTTGTGGATAACATGACGCGTCGGATCCTGCCCATTTGCCATCTGCAAATGGGCGGGCGCATAATCGAACAGGATAAAACTGCGGACATGAGGGTGAAATGAACTGTTGGGTCGCGGGCGCTATCGCAAAGATCAATGCAGATGCACACAGGTCGGCGGATACACACCTGTTCAAACTGCCGGTTCCGCATCTGGAAGGCGTGGACATCTACCTGAAGGACGAAAGCACACATCCGACGGGCAGTCTCAAACATCGGCTGGCCCGATCCCTGTTCCTCTACGCCTTGTGCAACGGCAAAATCAAAGAAGGCACAACCATCGTCGAGGCGTCATCCGGCAGCACGGCGGTGTCCGAGGCCTACTTCGCGCGTATGATCGGCGTTCCCTTCATCGCTGTAATCCCGAGAAGCACCGCGCATAGCAAGATCAGAATGATCGAGTTTTTTGGGGGCCAAACGCATTTCGTAGACTCTGCACCGGAAATGCACGGCGCATCGGTTGAACTTGCCAACTCCATTGGCGGCTACTTCATGGATCAGTTCACTTTTGCAGAACGCGCCACCGATTGGCGCGGCAACAACAACATAGCGGAAAGCATCTACCGTCAGATGGAATATGAACCTCATCCAGTGCCTGCGATGCTGGTGATGAGCGCGGGCACCGGCGGGACGTCGGCCACGCTTGGTCGTTTCATTCGCTATAAAGGGTATGATACCGCCCTGACCGTTGTCGATCCGGAAAACTCTGTGTTCTACGACAGCTACCTGACGGGAGACCGAAGCCTGACGTCTGAAACCTCCAGCCGGATCGAGGGCATTGGTCGACCCAAAGTCGAGCGCTCATTTCAACCAGATATCATCGACCGCATGATCAAAGTGCCGGACGCAGCAAGTGTCGCCACGATGCTCTGGCTGGAAAAGCGGATCGGACGACGCGCCGGCGCGTCGACGGGAACCAACCTTTGGGGTGCGTTGCAGATTGCAAACGAGATGATGGACGCCGGCCGGAACGGCTCGATCGTCACCCTGCTGTGCGACAGCGGAGATCGGTATCTGGATACGTATTACGATCCAGATTGGGTCAAAGCACATATCGGGGATGTCCAGCCCTTCGCCCAGGAACTGGCCGGTGAACCAAGCTGAGGCCAGGGCTGTTCAACAATGCCTCAACTATCGACTTTATGCACTGTAAACCAAGGCTATGCGTCCGTTGTTTCAATGCGCGGACCCAAAGCGGACCCTGGCTGGCCGTACCGAACCTGTGTCAAAAATCCAGAAGCCAAGAATTCAAACCCCGGCCAGACGCCAATCATGCACGCCTGTCCGACCACCCCCTTCTGAATGACGTAGGCGCCTCGCCGTAGCGTTTTTTGAACCGTACCGTAAGCTGTGTCGCGCTGCCAAAACCTGTCGCGGCCGCGATTTCGGCAACCGTCATCTCAGTTTCGCTGAGCAATGCGTAAGCCCGCGAAACGCGCAGTTCGATGTAAAACTGAACAGGTGAAGTTTCGACATATTTTTGGAAAAGACGCTCAAGCTGGCGACGAGATATCTGCACGGTTTCGGCTATTTCAGAGATATCCAACGGATCTTCCAGGTTTGCCTGCATGATCTGCATGGCGTTGATCAGGTGCTGGTTGCGACTGCCCAATGCCACCGAGAAGGCTGATTTCTGAAGCGTTTTACTATTGTTGGACCGAAAGTGGATGCACATGTCTGACACGATGACCGCCAGTTCGTTTCCAAAATCGGCTTCGATCATGTCCAGCATCATGTCGGTAGCGGCATTGCCACCACCACATGTCATAAGTTCGTCGTCGATCTCGTACAGGTTTGCCGACGGTTCCAAATCAAAAAAATGTTCGGCAAATGCAGGATGGTTCTCCCAATGCAATGTGAACCGTCTGCCTGTGAGAACTCCAGCCTTTGCAAGGGCAAAAGCTCCTGTGCAAATACCACCCAAATTACACCCAAAGGTTCTCTGACGCCTGATCCACGACAGGACTTTCGGGTTCGTACTTTCCGCCGGTTCAATTCCTGAACAAACAAGCAGTCTCGAGGATCTCGGTAAATTGTGCAACGCAGAGTCCGGCGTAATCTCTATCCCGTTCGAACAAGAAACCGGCCTTCCGTCCTCCGTGATCAGAAACCACCTATACAGTTCCTTGTTTGTAACCTGATTGGCGATCCTCAGGGGTTCCACCGCAGCGCTAAAGGCCAGCATGGTCAGCTTTGGCAGCAGCAGGAAATAGATTTCTCTGGACGACCCATCATACTCTATACGATAGCTGGCGGCGCCCTTTGGGACAAAGTTTCTTGGGTTCATTTTCGCTGCTCCCAGCTTGGATCAGGACGGATGGAAGGCACCAATACGCATTGAGTTTTGGTGCAGGACGGTCAGGTGCTCATCTGCGCAACAGGTTCACCGCTTTCCTCCCAGGACCGTATCCCATCGTTGCTCGCTCTGGGTCAGAAGAGCCCATCATGGCGTAAATGATACCAATGACTGGCGACGGCCAGCAAGCAAGCAAATGCGAGCGGAAAATACAGCAGGTTTACGAAATTGCCGTCTGCGATACCCAAGCCAAGCGCCGCGCTAACGAACGCACCGCCCGCATTCAAAGGGATCAGCGGAGAAACCAATGTCCACCTTTCTCAAGGCCACGTTACAAGTTCAACGGGGAACAGCCCATGGCGCGACAGACCGGCGCATAAATTCGCCCCGGCAGTGCGATTGACGAATATGGATCACCCGTAACGGTATTGGTGGCAACGGATCTCAGGACCGCCGAGGTCGGAACACCGGCGAAGGTCTTTTCCTTTGGAAGGACCACTTTGATGATGGCTTTTAGGCAACTCACGCGTTCAAGCGCTCTACCGAAACCCGGGGCCTCCAGCAGCAGAGAGATCGTCCACATCATCGACGGAATGCCGGCGCGATTCAGCAGTGGATCGATCTCCGGAACCCCGGTATCGATCGAATAGCCGTTGTTGGCGAAAGTGAATGTCTCATGCAGTCCGGCCCCCTGACAGAATATGGCATGATGACGCCCGCAACGGCCCCAGCAAACAACGAAGGGATTTGAGGTTGTTTCATGACGGCCAGCGCGATGACCAGAACAGCCGGGAACCATCATACCGATGGAACACAGGCCAATCATGCACTAACAATCAAATTGGACCAGTCAGATCGGGCTGCTCAGAGAGAGTTGTCGGCAGGCGGGTTCCGTTATGCCGTTTCTGCACCGGAGCAGAAGGAGCCGCGTCGGTGCGGGGTACATCCGCTCAGACAAAGGACCGGAGTTTACTGGTAAAACAATGCAGGATTGGCTTTAACGAGTCCTCGTCAAGCGAATCCGCATCTATCAGAGGTCACTTTGGGAGAATGGATACAACGAACGATTTAATGACACATTGTACCGGGAAGTCTCAATGCCGAATGGTTCACCACAACCAAACGGGCCCGGATCGTCATCAACCACTGGCTCAAGCAGTACAATCGTCTGCGCCGTCACCAGGCGTTCAACGTGCGACAACCAATCCCGGAAACCGCATTAGAGAAACGCTAAATCAGTGGCCTAGAAACAGCGGACTAGCCAGACAAATGCGCTCTGGGTCAATCAAAACGGCGAAGCAACGGCAGAAGGCGGTATTTCCCGCGAGTTGCCCAATGTTACATAGCCCATTCCCGACGTAGTACTCAAACACAATCATGGAAGCAGCCCTTCAGATTGTTTTGATTCTTTCTTGCGCCCCCAGGACGACTGTGAATTCAGTCAGCCCGGTGATGTGTGGCTCTTGTCTGGTTGACGTTCGCAGAAACCGGGCTTGGAATGTTGGGGAACCGTTTCCCACTTTTTGGTCGGTTCTATTGACGGCGTGACGTCAACCAGAAGGCTCGCGCCGGTATAGTCTGCCACACGCGCAATGAGACAACTCATTGCTGGACTTCTTCCTGCTCGGCGGGACTGACCCAGCCCTGCTTTCGCAGTTCACGCAACACGGCTTCGGCGTTTTTGTCGTCTCTGTGAATACTTTTCAGCATCGCACCAATTGGTGCGCCTGGCCAGGCGCGCTCAAGCTCTGCCAACTTTGCCTGTGCGGCTTGATCGCGCCCCATCGCAGACAAGGCAGCCGTGACATAAGCCAGAGAAGGTGCACTCAGCGGATCCCCAAGTTGCTTGGCCTCTTCAAAGCGCTGAACCGTTTTTTCATACTCACCCAGATGAAAGTAGGTCGCGCCTGAAACGTTGCGATTGGCGAACCTTTGGTTGCTGGAATTCATAAGGGAAAGCCGGTCAGCTGTTGCGATTGCCTCCTCGAACTCGCCCGAAAACATAGCGACAGCCCCAAAAAAGTCGAGGACTGCGCCATCATTCGGGTCAAGTTGTGAAGCGCGCCTGCCGAGTTGTAACGCAGCATCGTGATCGCGATTGGCGAAATAGGCCCAGCTTTTGGCGGACTGGCTCCAGGCTTGGTCTGGTGCAAGGCTTACGGCCTGGTTTGCCAATTTCATGGCAGCATCGGCATATTCCGCTTTGGCGTCTGATGGTGGAGAAATCACTGAGAGCGACGCTAATGCCTGTGCTGCACCCGCGTAGCCACCAAAGTAATCAGGGTCCATCTCAATCACGCCTTCAAACACAGAAAGAACCAGTAACTGGCGCTGCCGGTCGAAGATCGGAAAGATCATTGTCCGTGCTTGTTGCGCCAGATTGAAGGCTTGCAAAGCGGCAGGGGACTTTTCGTAAATTGCGGCGCGCTGTAAAAATGCGTTCGTGTTCGTCTCAGGTGGATTGCTTAAGTCTGCCGAAGCGGGGTCTTTTCTGTCCGGAACAAGACTGACTGCGATCAGTGCGCCAACAACAGCCCCAAAACCGAACGCGCCGATGGGAAGGCCAAAACGTTTGGCGTCAGGTGAAAGCGACGCCGAACTCACTCTGGTGGCCGCTTCGAACCGTGGCCTGTACCCACCGCTGTCGATATGCAGGCGTACCGGGTCTTCTTTTCCAATGCCCTCGTAATGCAGTTCCAAAAATTGACGAAGCCGTCTGGCGTCCACGCGAACAACGTTTTCCGGATCGGTCCCTTCTGAGGTGTCACGGCCATAGACGTCTTGCGCTATTGTTTTCCCACGAATTTTTTCGCCTCGCCCGGCGAGCTCTTCGTCAACAATGTAGGTCAAAAAGGCCTGAAGTCTTTCGGACCCATCCATGTGCGCGTCCGCAAGCAATCTGCTTAGGGCGGCACGCTTGTCATTGTCCGGGATTTCTTCGGAACGCCTTACCATATTCTTATTCTTGCAATTATCGGAACGTGAGTCACCCCAGTACCCACCGTGAGTCACTTACATGCATGATCCTTAAGTGTCAGTTTGATGACCATAACAGCGGGATGGTGTGCCTTGGTGCTACTCCCGCTTGCCGCGCCGCTAAGCAATTGGAGGAGGATACATGGCCTATCGTTCGAACTACAGAAGACTGAGTAAGCATTTCGCAATTGGTTTGCTTTTCGGCGCCTGGGCCGTTTCTCCGCAAGCGTTTACGGAAGCACTAATTGGTGTTGTTACACCATCGGCGGCATACGCGCAGGAAACGGAAGACGTTTCTCCGACGATGGTGCGTGATCGTCCGAGGGATGTGTACTACCCAAACACCGAAGACCTGGCCGAAGATGAGATGCGGGTCATTGCGTGCGGGACCGGAATGCCCACAACACGGGCCGCGCAGGCTGCCGCGTGTTTCCTTGTGGAATTGGGCAACGGGAACAAGTTCCTGTTCGATATTGGCTCGGGTTCGGCCGAGCGGATTTCGTCTCTGCAGATTCCGTACAATTACCTGAACAAAGTCTTCATCGGGCATCTGCACACCGACCATTTCGGAGCACTGCACGATCTGTTCATAGGCGGAGCGCTGATGGGGCGAAATGTGCCGTTGCGCGTCTGGGGTCCGAGCGGGCCAGCCGAGGAACTTGGCACGGCCTATGCGTTGGATCATATGCAGAAGATGCTGACCTGGGATCTGGCCGGTCGCGCTGGTAACATTGATTTTCGTGGGTATTCGATGGAAGTTAACGAATTCGACTACCAACTGGAAAACGAGGTTATCTACGACGAGAATGGAGTCCAGATACGCACTTTCCCGGCCATTCACTCGATCGACGGTGCAGTCAGTTACGCGCTCGAATGGAACGGCCTGAAATTCGTATTCAGCTCGGACACCTATCCGAACACATGGTTCAAGGAATACGCAAAGAATGCCGATCTAGCGATCCACGAGTGTTTCATTGCGGTGCCAGAACTCGTCGCCAAGATGAAGTTTACGCCCGAGTCGGCTTTGTTAGTCGGGACACAAGTTCACACTGCGCCCGAAGCGTTCGGCAAAGTGATGAGCGATATCCAGCCTCGCATGGCTGTCGCGTACCATTTCTTTAACGACTTCGACACGGCTAATGGCGTGTATGAGAGAATTCGATCCACGTATGACGGCCCCTTGAGCATGGCGGATGATTTCATGGTCTGGAATGTGACTAAAGACGACATCACCGTTCGAATGGCGGCCACTGAAGAACGCACATGGTCGCCGCCCCTTGCCGCTCCAGCGATCGCGCCGGACCCGGCAGACAAAACAGCTTACGCCGAGCAGGTGGGATTGGCCCCGGAGGTTATGGAATTTTCCGATTTCACAAAGGGTGGTTTTGATGATGTCGACGACGTCTTGAGACCCATCTACGAAGAAGCTTCGGAAGCCTTGGGGCAGGAGTTCCCGTATCCCGGCGACAACTAAAACCAAATTTGACCGGTACGTGCTGAGCAGCACGTGCCGGTTTTTTTGAATAATGCACGGGGCGTTGCGATGCGAAGTATCACGAATAAATTGATCTTGACTGTCGGGCTGATCGTAGGTTTTGCGGAAGCCGCAAGCGCTCAGTCCCTTTCCAGATCCGAGAATGATGAAGGTGGTTGGCGACACTCGATCACGCCTTATCTGTTCCTTCCCCTCAGCACGACGGGAACCTCGACCATTGATGGCACAAGCGTCGATCTGGACCTGAGCCTGAGTGAGGTTCTGGATGTGCTGCAGGGGGCCGCCTCGGTGCGCTATGAAGGCTGGAACGGAGATTTCGGGATCATCTCCGAGGTCTACTATGTGAGGCTTGGCGGCGACGGCACCCTGCCCGGCGGAAGGGTGGGTGTCGATGTTGATGTCCGGCAAACCTTCGCCAATGTTCAGGGTGCTTACCGATTTGCGAACGGGGTCAATGCCTCTGGCAGGCGCTACGCGGCAGACGCCGCAATTGGTGTACAGTGGAACCGGTTAAAGCAAGAGATCGACATTTCCGGCCTTGGCCCGGGCATGACGCTGGGCGGAACCGAAGACTGGTTCGAGCCAATGATCGCGCTTCGCTATGCGGTGGAAATCAACGACAAATGGAGCTTTGCCAGCCGCGCCGAACTAAGCGGATTTGGTGTGAATGGCGATGACCTGCAGTATCTGTTTCTTGCCGGCTTCGACTGGAAAGGTTGGGAGAACACGTCCCTGCGGTTTGGCTATCAATTCTACGGAATTGACTATTCCACAAACCGTTCGGGTGGGGAGTTTGCCTATGACGTGGATCAGAATGGCATTTATGCTGCCGTCGCGTTTCATTTCTAAGTTTGGCGCCACTTGCACCATTGGGGTCTTTTTGAGCTCGATGCTCGCGGGCCTTATGTTCGGCGCAAACCAGTCGGTTGCTGATCTTGTTTCACCCTACGGCGGCGAAACCGCGCCAAACTTCGTCGAGCTTTCGGTAGAGCCCGACCATGTGCGGGTCATCCTCGAGATAGATCTGAGTGACTATCCGGTATTTGTCGTCCCAGATGACGGCTCGGGTTTGTCTTTGGCCGAGCGGACGGGGCAAAACCTTCAGGTTTGGGCGGACGGAGAAGAACTGACCAGCTCAACAAATACGATCGATGTGCGACTCAGGATACCCCGGCAAACTGCAGCCAGCGCGCAATATCGACCGCGACCGCGCAGTGACAACGTCGTCTACGTGGATATGGAGTATCCGTTTCATGGCAAGCCTGAACGGATCAGGTTTGTCCCTCCGCTAAGTGCTGACGGTATTCCTTTGGCTTCTATTGGCGTGGTGGCCGAACACATGGGCGTTCCGGTTACAGACTATCGCTATCTTTCGCAGCCCGAGACGATGATCCCGGACTGGAGCGACCCGTGCTTCACAACATTCGAAAACCCCAATCTGACCCGTCACCACAAATCCCCGATGATGTCGTTTCTGGCCATGGAACCGCGGGTCGTCCGGCACGAGATCATCTTGCGTTTGAAAGACTTCGAAGGTTGGGCAGATCTGAACCTTGGAAACACAGAACGACTGACCGCAGATCAGGTCGTTGGCATCAAGTCTGAGGTTTCGCAGTTTTTTGCGAACAGAAACCCGATCGCCCTCGATGGCAAGCAAGTGAACCCTGATACGGTGCAGGTCTCTCGTATCGAGATTGGGGCCGAAGGATTGCGCGTCCTTCCGGATGAGGCGGAAGCCAACCGAAATACGATGCTGCTGGGCGTTGTGCTGTCCTACCCGGTCATGACATTGCCCAATCGTGTTGATGTGGCGTGGGAATTGTTCCCGGACAACCTGGACGTCATACCCATCACCCTCACCGATCCGGCCGGGGCGGTACCATCACAGAGTTACGCGTCCGATCCTGTTGTTAGTTGGAATAACCACCTGACGACTTGGGCAGACCCGAAAACGAGCGCTGTTGTTGTCAAAACTGCGGGCCTGACACAGGTGCCGTTGTTTGCCATTGGCCTGGGTCTGTTGGGTATCATTTGTGCTTGGTTTTCGTCGAAACGAACCGGGGGCCAGCGCTTGATTTTGATCGGCCTGACCGGTGCATTCGGGGCCGCCGCAATTGTCGTCTACCCTCTAAAAACCCCGCTTCCCTTCGCGATAACGCCGGAACCGGATGAGATCGCCACGCATCAGGTTGTGGAAGGACTTCTGAGCAACATTGGCACCGCGATGCTTGAGACGCAAAGTGACAAGACTGCGGCAGCGCTTGAGCCATTCGTTGAGGCGGGTAATCGCGATGACGTACAAGCCGAGATGAAGCGAGGTTTGTCGGTCAAGTTACCATCCGGCGCAGTGGCGCGTGTGGAAGAAATTGTTGATTTGAACGTCGAAAGCTTTGCTGCAGGCGATACAAGGAACCGACACCAGGCGCTCGCCAATTGGACAGCCCGTGTCAGCGGCGGCCATTGGGGGCATTTTCACAGGCAGGCGGTCCTTTATCGCGGAGTACTCGACGTCTCGCGGCATGGCAACCAATGGATGCTTGATGGGCTGACGATAATCAGTGCAAAGCCAGGGGGTTAACATAGTGAAACCTGTGCGGCTGTTCATTTTTTCGGTACTGTCAGCCTTGATCTCATTATGTGCAGAAAGCGCCAAGGCGCATTTCAATCTGAACCAGAATGTCCGTATTCATCATGTTGCCCACTCGGAAGATGGTCTTGATGTCTACGTGCGCTTGCCGATGCCATATCTGGTCGCGGAACTCGTCGGACCGAAAGGCGCCGGCGGATTGCCCGCTCCTGCACCTTATACATACAATCAGATCGAAGATGGGATGCTGATGCATTACGTGGATCAGACCGCGTTGCGTCGTGACCCACCCGGTTTGGCCCGTATCGCTGCCGACAGTCTGTTGTTGTCAATCGAAGGTCAACAACAAAAGGCAAATGTCGTTTCTATCAGGTTGCACCCGCTGGGGCAGGAACCCGGATTTGCCACGCTGGATGAAGCCCGGGCTGCACTTGCACCCGGCGATGTTTTCCCCACGACCGAAGAGACGTATGTGGGTGCCGTGATGGTGGACGTGCATCTGCGCTTCAATACAGGACAAGTGGGAACCTACAGCCTGTCCTATGCCTCTGATCCGGGAATTGAGGGACAGGAAGACACCGCGAACCTGATCCTCGACTACAACAGGCAGGAGGTTCGGACTTACCGTGCCAGGGGCCTGATGCATAACCCGGTCGATGTATCGGGATCAGCGACCTCAGCGGCTTCGACTTTCTTTGTCGAAGGTATTCGGCACATTCTGGAAGGGCCCGATCACGTGCTGTTCGTTCTTTGCATGATCATCGGGGCTCTGAACCTTCATAGCCTGCTGGCGCGCGTCACGGGGTTTACACTCGGCCATACAGTAACGCTGATCCTTGGCTTTTTTGGTTTCGCACCGAGTGGCGCATGGTTCATCCCAACTGTTGAATTGGCGATTGCGCTTTCCATAATTTACGCTGCCATGATGGCGGTCTGGCCACCGGAAAAGGGACACGGTGACCTGAAGGCCTTTGCAATCACGTCCGGCATCGGTTTGCTGCACGGATTTGGGTTTTCCTTCATGCTGCACCAGATCCTGCGCGTCGACGCACCGAACGTTTGGCACAGCTTGCTGGCCTTCAATGTTGGCGTGGAGGCCGGGCAAGTTATGATCGTTCTATTGGTCTGGCCGCTGGTGCTGTTTCTGCGCAAACAGCCGGGGCGGATCTGGGTTGGCTCCCGCGCCGCCGTCGCCGCATGTGCAAGTCTGGTCGCGATGTTTTGGGTTGTTGAACGGGCAGAGGCGTTACTCTGACTCCGGCTCTGTTTGGGCGACTTAGAACATCGAAACGTGGGAAAAAAAGCGGCTTTGTAACTTTAGTTCCATTTAGCGAGTTTCGACTAAGTAACAACTTTGTCCGTAACGCGGAGTTTAGCAACTCGTAGGTGCAGTGTAATCCCTGCGGACAAAGCCGTCTTTCGCCGCGCGTCGACAGCTTTAGAGATCCGAAAACTCTGGTGACGTTGACGGCTCGCAATTGATTGCGAACACGGATCGTGCCAGCTTCGCAGTTGAGATCTCTTATTGCTCGCCAGGAGCCGACGTGGAAAGCACTTCCCCTACAAAAAGCCAGTTGAACGCCGCAGTTTTTGCAGGATGCATGGTTGCCTTTCTAGGTTTCGGGTTCTCCGCGACATTTGGTGTGTTCTTGGCACCTATGTCTTCCGAACTTGGTTGGGGTCGCGAAGTTTTTTCGTTGTCGGTTGCTGTTCAGGCTTTGATGTGGGGGATCGCTCAACCTGTCGCAGGCGCTTTTGCAGATCGCTATGGAACAGCGCGCGTGATTGGTTTCGGAGCTGTTTGCGCTGGGATAGGTTTCCTTTTCAGGGGCCTCGTTACTGATCCGATTCCGTTTATCCTTACGGGTGTCCTTGTCGGGATTGGAACGGGCGCGGCATCCTTTCCGATTGTCATCGGAGCACTGGGAAAAGTTGTAACACCGGAGCGGCGGAGCTTCATTCTTGGTCTGGGCACCGCCGCTGCCTCTCTGGGGATGTTCGTGGCCGCGCCATCAGCCACCGCCATGATTGGCGGGGTCGGATGGCAAACCGCGCTGATTTTGATCGCCTTCAGCTTTGCACTGATCCTGCCATTTCTCGTTTTCATTTCTCGCGTCTCCGTTCCCAGCGCCGCTGGCAGCAGTGCAGGCGATTTTGGAACCGCCATATCAATGGCCTTTTCCGACCGCAGTTATGTTTGTCTTTTCTTCGGGTTCTTTGTTTGCGGATTTCACGTGGCTTTTATTCAAACGCATTTGCCAGCCTATGTCGTGGATCTCGGCCTTGCGTCTTGGGTTGGTGCGTGGTCGCTGGCACTTATTGGATTGTTCAATATCGCCGGGTCGTTTTTCTCGGGTTGGTCCGGCCAGGTGTATTCAAAGAAGAAGGTCCTCAGCGGTATTTATTTTACGCGATCCCTAGTCATCACCTTTTTCGTTCTGTTTCCAATTAGTGAGACAAGCGTTCTGGTCTTTTCTGCGCTGATGGGCCTGCTCTGGTTGTCGACGGTACCGCTGACCATGGGGCTGGTCGCACAAACACAAGGGTTGAAATTTTTGTCAACGTTGGCTGGTCTTGTATTCCTGAGCCACCAGACCGGCAGTTTCGTGGGGGCGTGGCTCGGTGGCCGCATTTATGACCTCAACCAGGACTACACGCCAATGTGGTGGTCGGCAGTCACACTTGGCTTGCTAGCAGGGCTCATTCATCTTCCAATACGCGAAGAACCCGGACCGCTGGCGAGAGTTGAAGCGTCACAGAACACTATCAAACCGTAAGTGGATGACCGTTATTGGGTCAAAGCGCCTGAAGAAAAGCGCTGCCATGAGGATTGTCACAGAAAGTCGCACGTCACTTTCCATAACAACAACACTTCAAACTACCTCGCGACCGATATTTGAGGTCGATTTACCACCGCCTCGAATCAACACCTCTCAAGCGCCTTAGGTATCACACATCTGCGGAAGTCCTTGAAAGTAGACTGACTGAAGTCCAGAACCGTTTAGAATGCAACTTCATATCAAAAACTGCGCTAAAACGTGAGTTCACAGAAAACAACAGGGGATAGACTCCTAAGTGGGTGCCCTGAGACTAATGCGAACGTGCCAAATTAATCACTTCAACTGACAATGCCCAGGTAGGAGATCACGGTAGTCCCCGAGGTCTCAAACCAAATTGTCCTATTTGAACCAGTCTTCTGGTGAAACGACTTACCCACCAAGTGCGTTTTTGTAGATAACGCCGTCCTTCATAATAATAAGAAAGTTTGCGTCCGGGTCGACCAGCAGGTTGATGTCCTCAACCGGATCACCGTCAACGAGTATTAAATCCGCATATGCCCCCGCCTCAATCACACCAAGCGGACCTTTCTGGTAGGGATTCCGTGGCCCTGACATCTCCAATAGCTTCGCTGTATTAAACGTGGCCTGTTGCAAAACTTCTGCCCCTGACCACCAACGGCCTCGGCGTTCGAATTCAAGGTTCTGCAAGGCCAAAAGCTCGGGGGCTCCAAACAAGTCCACGCCGAAGGCAATCGGGAGGTTGTACTTTTTGATCAAAGAGACATAGTGTTCGACATTGTCGCGCAGCGGCGCGCCCTTCTCGATGGTCGCTGGATCGCCTGCGGCCATCATATTCTCATCCGGCGTGAATATGAGGAACTGAGGATTGAGGATGGCTCCGGCATCGCGAATGGCGCGAATGGTCTCCTCCTCAAATATCATATTACCATGATCAATACTCTTTACCCCGCCCTCAAGTGCCCGGATGACAGATTCATCAGTGTAGGCGTGAACGATGACATAAGTATTCCAGTCCTCAGCGGATTCTACCGCAGCGCGGATTTCTTCGGGGCTGTAGTGGGTTGTGTCCAATGGATCGTAAGGAGTCGAGTTGCCGCCACCAAGGCTGATCTTTACCTGAGTGGCCCCGAGGCGCAGCACTTCGCGTGTCGCCGCCCGTACCTCAGATACGCCATCGGCAATGAACGACCATTCGCGTTCAAAGGCAGTCCGATCAGTGCGCTGTCGATGATGGGTGTCATTGTAAAGTCGGAAGTCAAAGTGACCGGATGTCTGGCCGATCCAATGTCCAGAACTAAAAATCCGGGGGCCGGGAACGATACCCTCATCAATGGCCTGCGCTATTCCGTAGGACGGGCCACCCGCATCCCGCAACGTCGTAAAGCCCCGCATCAGCATTCGTTCCGCTTCCCGCGTGACAAGAGCGCCGGTGTACGACCAATGGAGATTATATGCCAAAGCCAGGGGCGACGTCGGCAGCATGATGTGGTTGTGGCCATCAATCAGCCCCGGGATCAAAGTCCGCCCCTGACCGTCTATGACAACAGCACCGTTCGGTTCGATTGGTTCGGTTGAAACCTCGGCAATCAAGTTGCCCTCGACGAGGACATTGGCGTTCTCGATCACTGTCGCATTTTCGCTATCAAAAACGTCGACATTGACGAATAGGGTTCGTGACAGGTCTTTTTGTGCAGTCGCTTTGAAAGCCAACAGGAGCAAAAGTATGGCGGCCAAAAATGTCCGCAATGCGACTGCAGTCATCGCTTGTATTCCTTCCAAAGTGTTCAAACACGATGCAGCATTGCTTTCGAGGTGATTGGAGTCAACGTTGCCACCTGCTTCAGTACTGTCGCTCACGTCGAAGTAATCAACTAGCAAATCCCTTTCCATCCGAGACACCGCTTCAATCTCTGCAGCGAGCCTATTCCGTTGAGAAACTCTTCTTTGATTGACGCACAAGTCGCTGATTCAATTTCCGTACTGAACGGGAGAATGAGCGATGATGGGGCCAAGGCAGCAAGCACAAGGGTCACTGTTCTACGAGTTCTCGCTTGAGGATCATGTCCCGCAATACCATATTCTTCGAGATATAGGCCGGTTCGTCGAACTGTCTGATATCCGT